>JAUHXR010000152.1 GCA_030426845.1 Polyangia bacterium
GGCGAGGACGGCGCGCTCCTCGCGACGGTCGTCCACGCGGTCTGCCACCCCAACATCCTGCGCGGCCCCAACAGCACGCTGATCAGCGCGGACTTCGTCGGCGACGCGCGCGCGCTCCGCGGCGACGACGCGCCGTACCTGTTCCTCCAGGGCGCGGCCGGGGACGTGCGGCCCGCGGTGGTCGACGAGGCGCGCGAGCACTTCACGGACGGCACCGGCGACGACGTCGCGTGGGTCGGCGCGGAGCTGGCCGAGGCGGTCGCGCGCGCGCCGGAGGCCCCGGTGGACGGACCGCTCGGCGCGGGGCGCCGGACCCTCGTGGTCGGCCTGAGCCGCGGCGGCGAGGGCGCGCTCGAGCTGTCGGCGCTCCGCCTCGGCGACCTGCTGCTGCTGACGATCCCCGGCGAGCCGATGGTGGAGATCGGCCTCCACGTCGAGGACGCCCTCGGGCTCGAGCTCGGCCCCGCCGCGGTGCCGATCGTCGTGGGCTACGCCAACGGCTACGCCGACTACATCGTCACCGAGGAGGCGCGGATGTACGGCGGCTACGAGGTGCGGCGCTCCGACCTCGTGCCCGAGGCGACGGCGCAGCTCGAGATGGCGCTGTTCGAGCTCGGCGCGCGCGTCGCCCGCTGACGCACCGTCTGCGCTCAGGCCTGGCGATCGAGCGCGCGGTGGATCGCCGACGCGACCTCGGCCGGATCCGCGCCCATCTCGAGGGGGACGTTCGCGTAGGGCGCGTCGATCCCCGGCAGCGCGCGTTCGTGGTAGCGGGCCTTGAACTCGGTGAACTTCAGCCCGTGGGCGGTCGAGATCACGACCACCCGATCGTCGCGCCGGATCTCCCCCTGGGCGACGAGCTTCTCGAAGCACGCGAGGGCCACGCCGGTGTGGGGGCAGTTGAACATCCCGGTGCGGTCCGCGCGCGCGACCGCGTCCGCGAGCTCCGCCTCGCTCGCCTGCTCGACCACCCCGCGGGTCGCCGCGAGGGCGCGCACCGCCTTGGGCAGGGACACCGGGTGCCCGATCCGGATCGCGCTCGCGAGCGTCGGCTGCGCCTCCACCGGGGCGAAGTCGGCCTCGCTCAGCGCGCGCCCCTCGGAAGCCGCCTTGCGGTACGCGAGGTAGAGCGGGTTGGCCGCCTCGGCCTGGCAGCACGCGAGCCGGGGGAGCCGGTCGATGAGCCCGAGGGCCTGCATCTGGAGGAAGCCCTTGGCGATCGCGCTCACGTTGCCGAGGTTGCCGCCGGGCACGAGGACCCAGTCGGGGACCTCCCAGTCGAACTGCTGGACGATCTCGATCGCGATCGTCTTCTGGCCCTCGACGCGGAGGCTGTTCATCGAGTTCGCGAGGTAGATCTGCGGGTCCTCGGTGAGGTGCTGGACGACCCGCATGCAGCCGTCGAAGTCGGTGTCGAGGCTGCACACGATCGCGCCGTTGGCCATCGGCTGGACGAGCTGCGCCGCGCTGATCTTGCCGCGCGGCAGCAGCACCACCACGGGGATCCCCGCCGCCGCGCCGTAGGCCGCGAGGGCCGCGCTCGTGTCGCCGGTAGACGCGCAGGCGAGCGCCCGGATCGGTTGTCCGTCCGCGATCATCTGCTTCACGCTCGAGACGAGGACCGTCATCCCGAGGTCCTTGAACGACCCGGTGTGGCTCGTGCCGCACTGCTTGACCCAGAGGTCGGGCACGCCGATCTGCGCGCCGTAGCGCTCGGCCCAGAAGAGGTTGGTGTTGCCCTCGTAGAGCGAGACGACGTGATCGGGGTGCACGTGCGGCTGCACCCACTCGTGCTTGCTCCAGACGCCCGAGCCGTACGGCCACCGCGTGCGGCCGTAGCGCTCGTCGAAGAGGCGCTTCCACGCGGCGGCCGAGCGGTTGCGCAGGGCGTCGAGGTCGTGGACCACCTCGAGCAGCGCGCCCGTCTCGGGGGACCGGTAGATCACCTCGCCGAGGGAGTGGCGGCCGCCCGAGCCGTCGACCGCCTCGAACCACGCGGAGTAGGTCATGCCCGACCGTACCCCGCGCGCGCTCAGAACGTCATCGCCGCGCGACGCGGGCCGTCGGGGAAGCGCGCCAGGTACTCCGCCGCCGCGGCGCGCGCATCGGCGAGGCGGCCCTCGGCGCGCAGCAGCCGGACGGAGAGGGCGAGCGATCGCTCGGCGAGGGGCGATCCCTCCTCCGCGCAGCCGTAGGTCGAGAGCGCGGTGAGCGCGCCGGCCCGATCGTCGAGGCGCTCGGCCCGGGTCGTCGCGACGAGGAAGCCCGCGCGCACCCGGTGGCTCGGCGCGGCCGCAGCGCGCGCGTAGGCCTCCACGCTGAGCGCGTAGCGCCCGAGCACCCGGAGCGCGTCTCCCTCGACCAGCCGCCAGTCGGGCCCGAGCTGGGTCTGCGCGTGGGCGAGCGCGCGCGCCGGTTCACCGCCCGCGATCCACCCGCGCGCCTCCGCGAGCGAGATCGCCTGCGTCGGCGCACCATCGGCCTCCGGGCCCCGCCGCGCCGCGGGCTCCCGCGCGTCTCGTCGGGGCGCGACCTGCGCCTCCGCGTTCGGCGCGACCGGCGGGGCGTCCTCGACCCCCTCGGCGTCACGCTCCACGTGGCCGCGCTCCACATGATCGGTCGCTGCGTGGTCGGTCGCCGCGTGGGCGGTCGCTGCGTGATCGATCTCCGCGGGGCCGGTCTCCACGTCACGCACCGAGCCCGCTCGCCGCGGCGCAGGCTCCAGCGCGCTCGACCGGCGCACCTCCCGGGCGCGCGCGGCGGCCGAGGCGATCTCCCCGAGCGGATCGTCGGGCGGCGCGTCCGTGGCCCCGACCGCGAGCCGCTCGCCCGCGCGCACCGCCCCCTCGATCCCATCGTGCGCGACCACGACGGTGCCTTCGTAGACGCGCACGACGGATCGCGCGTCGTCCACCTCGACGGTGAAGACCGTCCCGACGACCCGCGCGACGAGGTGCGGCGTGCGCACCTCGAACGACTCCCCCGCGGCGAGCGGCGCCACGTCGAACGACATCGCGCCCCGCCGCAGCCGGACCTGCCGCCGCGCGTCGAGCCGCTCGATCGCGAAGCGCGCCCCCGGGGCGACAGCGAGCGCGTCACCGCTCGGCAGGACGACCCGGGTGGCCTCCGCGTCGGGTGCGGGGGTCGCGTCGGGCCCGAGGGAGCGCCCGAGGAAGAAGAGCCCGATCGCGGCCGCGGCCACCCCGAGCCAACGAACCGCCCCCGTGAACCTGCCCGCCCCGACGCTCCCAACCACGTCCCCGGAGCCCAGCGAGTCCCCGGAGCCCGCGGCTCGCGCGGCCCCGAGCTCACCCCGCACGGATCCCGAAGACTCCCCCGCGGACGGATCGCCGCCGACCTCGGCCTGCTCCCATCCCTCGCCCTCGACGTCCTCCGCCGGGTGGTCCGAGTGGTCCTCGAGCGCTCCATCGAACGCCGCGTCGAGCGCCCCATCCAGCGCAGCCTCGATCAGCGCGCGCGCCATCTCGTCCTCGAGCGGCGCCGGTGCCTCGCGCGCGGCGAGCGCGGCGAGCCGATCGGCGGTCGGGAGACGCTCCGTCACGACGCCCCCTCCAGCCAGCGCGCCACGTAGGGGTCGTGGCTGAGGCGCCGCTCCACTTCGCGGCGCGCGTGCAGCAGCCGCGAGCGCATCGTGGTCCCGCTCGTCCCCTCGAGCTCGGCCGCCTCCTGCGGGCTCAGCCCCTCGATCGCGCAGAGCACGAACGCGCGCCGCCGCTTGTCGGGCATCCGCTCGAGGCAGCGGTGGAGCCGCGCGAGCGCCTCGCGCTGCATCGCCCGCGACTCCGGGTCGAGCCGGTCGAGCGGTGGCGGCAGGAGCTCGAGCGGCCGCTCCCGATCCTGGCGCCGGCGCGCCTCCTCCCGGCGCCGCTGCGCGTGCCGGACCGTCACCCGATAGGCCAGCGTCCGCAGGCTCGAGCGCCCCTCGAACCGCCGCAGCGCGCGCGCGAGCTCGATCAAGACGTCTTGCGTCGCGTCATCGAGCGCCGCGCCGGGCCCCACGAAGCGGTGGGTCCAGCGCCGCACGTCGGGGAGCAGCTCGGCGAGCGCAGCCTGCAGCGCCGCGCGATCGCCGGCGCGGAGCTTCGCCGCCCGCTCCTCGTCCCCGTCGGGTCGGACCATCGGCGCGGTCACGGCATGACCTGGAGGTACGCGTCGAGGATGCCCGACGGGGTCGCCACCTCCTCCATGTAGGCCACCGCCCCGGTGAGCCTCACGCCGAAGCGGCCGCGCGACCAGACCTCCCAGCTCAGCCCGACGAAGCCCCCCACGAGCGCGCCCGCGACGGTCGCGTTCGACTCGGTGACGATCGCGCCCGCGTCGATCCCCGCCTCGAACCGCCCGTCGTCGTCGTCGGTCACGTAGGCGAGCCCGGTGGTGAAGGCCGTGCCCAGGAGGTCGGCGATCCACACGTAGGTGGCGCGCGCCCGGAAGTCGAGCCGCACGTTCGGGTGCGGGTAGAAGCCGGCCGCGAACGTGCCCCCGCCGGCCACGACCGCGAAGCTCGCGCCGAGCTCGAGGTAGAGGTCTCGGGCCTGCGGGCCCCGCGCGACCCCGGGGAGGGAGAGGACCTCGCGCGGCGCGGCCTCGGTCGCCGCGACCTCCGGCGGGGGGCTCGGAGTAGCGAGGCGCCGGCCGGCGGGCACCCGGAGGTGGATCGTCACCTCCGGGGTCGCGGGCGCCGGCTCCGCGAGCAGGTCGTCGAGCACGCTCACCGCGATGAGGGCGAGCACGCGCGCGTCGGCGCCGATGGGGATCGGCGCCCAGGCGGTCAGCTCGGAGTCGACCGCCGCGGCCCGGACCGACCGCGAGCCGTCCGCCTCGGGCTCGAGCCAGAGCGCCGCGTCCGCCCCCTGGGCCCGCGCGATGCTCCGCGCCGCGTCCGCCCGGACCCCGACCGTGGCGCCCGGAGGCCGCGCGGTGAAGCGCACCGCCGCCCCGCGGGCGGCCAGCTCCACCGCGAGCGCGTCGACCTGCGCCGGGGTCTCGGGCCCGCTCGCGAGCCAGAGGATCTGCGCCCCCTGCGCGGCCGCGAAGGACGGGACGAGCGCCGCCCACGCGAGCCACCCCAACGCCCCGAGGCCCCAACGACGGATGCTTGCTCCGGCCATGCCCTCCTTCGTGCGCCGCGGCCTGCGCGGCGTTGAAGAAAGCTCCGCGCGGCCCCTCGCGCAAGCCGGCCGGGCGCTGCCCCGGAGCCCGAGTTGCCAACGTCGCCCCGCCCGTGCGACCCAGGCGTCGTGTACCAGCTCCGCCCCCCGCCGCCCGATCTGGCGCCGTTCATCGAGCACTTCTGGTTCGTCACCTGCGCTGACGCGCCGGTGGAGCTCCGCGTCGACGTGTTCGTCGACGGGCGCGCCGACCTCGTCTTCAATTTCGGCGCGCCCTACACGCGCCACGTCCTCGGCGGCGCCCGGCAGCAGCTCACCGACTCCAACCTCGACGCCCAGCGGCTCTACCCCATCCGCATCGAGCAGGCCGGCCGGGTCCGGGCCACGGGGGTCCGCTTCCACCTCGGGGGGCTCGGCGCCCTCTGCGACGTCCCGCTCCGGCCGCTGACCGGCCATACCCCGCCGCCCGCGGCGGTGTGGGGCGACGACGCGGTGGCGCTCGAGCGCAGCCTCGAAGCGACCGAGGACCTCGACGCCCAGGCCGCCCAGCTCTCGGCGTTCTTCCGGGCGCGTCGCACCGAGGCCGCTGCCTTCGCGCGCTTCCAGGCCGCGCTCGAGACCCTCGTCACCTCGCGGGGCGCCGCCACCGTGGGGCAGGTCGCGGCCGCCGCGGGCGTCTCCGCGCGTCACGTCGAGCGCCTGTTCGCCCGCTACCTCGGCCTCGCGCCCAAGACCCTGGGGCGCGTCCTCCGCTTCCAGACCGCGCTGAAGATGCTGATGGCCGAGCCGGCCGGATCGCTGGCGGGCGTCGCGGCGGAGGCGGGCTACTTCGATCAGGCGCACTTCATCCGGGACTTCCGCCAGATGAGCGGCGGCGTGCCGCGCGGCTACCGCGGCTACTACCCGCCCGACGGTCCGTCGGACTTCGCGCCCAACGTGGTCGTGTTCGTACAAGAGGACGCGCCCGACGTCGGGTAGTGCGTCTTCACCCAACCCTCTGGAGGACGACACGATGACGAAGCACTGGTCGGGCAGCGGCACCGAGCAAGACCCCTGGCGGCTCAAGACGCCGCCGCTGAAGTCCGAGTTCACGATGCACCGCGACGACTCCGCCGATCCGCCGCTGCTCGTGTGCCAGGTGGGGAGCACGAAGCTCACCTACCTCGCGCGGGTCATCGACGATCTCCCGGCGATGCTGAGGGCGCACGGCGACTGGATGCCCCTCGGGAGCAAGGACGAGAAGCAGGCCGTCACGCCAGGCACGGTCGAGGCGTGGGGCCGCGCCGAGGACAACCCGGTCGGCGGCTGGTACGGCCAGCGCAAAGGCTACCGGGGGCGCCTCGCGAACTACGTCCCGCCGCTCCTCGAGGCGCTCGGCCTGGTCGAGCTCGAGCACAACGCGCGGGGCAACCGCGTGAGGGCAAAGTGAGGAGCGAGTGAGCGAGCGTACCGAGTCCACTTTCACGCTCCGATACTCCGTCGAGCGGACGATCCCGGCCCCGCCGGCGGCGCTCTGGGCGCGGCTCACCGACGGCCCGGGCTACCCCACGTGGTGCTCGGTCATCGCGTCGATCGAGGGCGAGATCGCGCCGGGCGTCCGCCTGAGCCTGCGCGTGCCCTACGCGCCCGGTCGGGTGTTCCGGCCGCGGGTCACGACCTTCCGGCCCGAAGCGAAGATGGTCTGGCAGGACGGTCGCTTCCCGTTCTTCCAGGGCATCCGCACCTTCACCCTCACGCCGCGCGGGTGGCACACGGACTTCGCGATGACCGAGGTGTTTCGCGGCGCGATGCTGCCGATGATCAAGGGCTCGCTGCCCGACTTCCGCGAGCCCTTCGATCGATTCGCCGCCGACCTCGCCGCCGCCTGCGGCTGAGCCGGCGCGTCCTCTCGCCTTGCGCCGCGCGCGCGATTTGGCGACGTTCCGGTCTGGGTCACCCGGAGCGAACCAGGCCAGGGAGCGGGAGTGAGCGACACGATGAGCCGACGAGAGATCCTGCGCGCCGGCGCGGTCGGGGCCGCCGCGGTCACGGTGCCCGCGGCCCTGAGCGCGTGCGGAGGAGCGAGCGCGGTGCGGCGCGCGACCGCCGAGGTGACGAGCGCCGAGAACCCGTTCGCCGCGATCTTCGGCGTGGACGAGGCGCAGATCCGGGGCGCGCTCTCGGAGCTCACCGCGCGCGGCGCCGACCAGGCGGAGCTGTTCTTCCAGGCGTCGCGCTCCACCTCGATCCTCTACCAGGACGGGATCGTCAGCCGCGCGAGCGGCGCGGTCGACCTCGGCGTGGGCCTGCGCTGCGTCGTCGGCGAGCAGACCGGCTACGCCTACACCGAGGAGCTCACCGCCGAGGCGATGCGAGGCGCGGCCCGCACCGCCAGCACCATCGCGCGCGGCTCGGCGGTGGTCGCCCCCCAGCGCTTCGTGACCCGCGAGCCCGCGCAGGATCGCTACGCGATCGAGGTGCCGTGGCGCGACGTCGGCGTCGGCGACAAGCTGCCGATCGTCCAGCGCGCGGCCGAGCTCGCGCGCGCAGCCGACCCGTCGATCGTGAAGGTCGACGTGAGCTGGGCCGACGCCGAGTCGCGCGTCCTCATCGCCGACATGCACGGCCGCATGGTGTTCGACGAGCGCCCGATGACCCGGCTCTACGTCACGGTGACCGCCGAGCGCGGCGGCGAGCGGCAGACCAACCGGGCCAACATCGCGGCGCGGCGCGGGCTCGACTTCTACACCGAGGCGGCCCTCGCCGAGGTCGTGCAGCAGGCGGTCGACCGCACGATGATCCTCTTCGAGGCGCGCCGCCCGCCCGCCGGCGAGATGCCGGTCGTCCTCGCGGCCGGCGCGAGCGGCATCCTCCTCCACGAGGCGATCGGCCACGGCATGGAGGCGGACTTCAACCGCAAGCGCATCAGCATCTACGCCGACATGATCGGCCGCCAGGTCGCCGAGCCCTTCGTCACGATCGTGGACGACGGCACGCTCGAGCACGAGCGCGGCGCGCTGAACGTCGACGACGAGGGCCAGGACGCGGAGCGCACCGTGCTCGTCGATCGCGGCCGGCTCGTCAGCTACCTGCACGACGGGATCAGCAGCCGCACCTACGGCACCGGCGCGACCGGCTCGGGGCGCCGCCAGAGCTTCCGCCACCCGCCGATGCCCCGGATGCGCTGCACCACGATGGAGAACGGGCCGCACACGCGCGACGAGATCATCGGCTCGGTGCGTCGCGGGATCCTCGCCGAGACCTTCACCAACGGGCAGGTCGAGATCGGCGCGGGCGACTACACGTTCTACATCAAGAACGGCTACCTCATCGAGGACGGCCGGCTCACCGCGCCGATCAAGGACGTGAACATCATCGGCACCGGGCCCGAGACGCTGCGCCGCATCAGCATGGTCGCCGACGACTCGCGCCTCGACACCGGCGGGTGGACCTGCGGCAAGCGCGGGCAGAGCGTGCCCGTCTCGATCGGCATCCCGACGGTGCTGGTCAGCCAGCTGACGGTGGGAGGCGAGGGCGATGCTGCGTGAGCTCCAGCGGCGGGTCGCCGACGCGATCCAGATGGCGCGCGAGGCGGGCGCCGACGACGTCTTCGCCTCGGCGACCCGGAGCCGCGGGGTCGAGGTCGAGGTGCGCGACGGCGAGGTCGAGAAGCTCCAGGAGAGCGTGAGCCGCGGGCTCTCGCTGCGGCTCTACGTCGACGGCCGCTACGCGACCTACCGCACGAGCGACCTCCGGCCCGCGCCGCTGCGCGCGTTCGTGCGCGACGCGGTGGCGATGACCCGCGCCCTCGAGCGCGACCCGTTCCGGGTGATCGTCGACCCCGCGCTCTACGCGGACCGACCGACCGACGACCTGCAGCTCGCCGACCCCGCGATCGACCGCATCGACGGCGACACGCGGCTTGCGTGGTGCATGACGATGAGCGAGCGGGCGCGCCGGCACGAGCGGCTGGTGAGCGCGACCGTGGGGGTCTCCGACTCGCGCTCGATCGTCGCGTCCGCGTCGAGCAACGGCTTCTCGGGCCACCACGAGCGCACGAGCCACTGGCGCGGCGGGAGCGTCACCCTGCGCGAGGACGGCGACGCGCGGCCGGCCGGCTCGTTCTGGGCCGGGGCGCGCCACCTCGAGGACGTCCCCGACGCGGCCGCGGTGGGCGAGCGCGCGCTCGCCGAGGCGACCCGCCGGCTCGGCGCGGTCCAGGGCCCGACCCGCCGCACCACGATGGTGGTCGAGCCGCGCGCGGCCGGACGCCTGCTGCACGCGCTGCTCGGGCCGGCCAGCGCGGGCGCGTTCAGCCAGGAGCGCTCGTTCTGGCGCGGCCGCGAGGGCGAGCGCGTGGTCTCCGAGCGCCTGCAGCTGATCGACGACCCGCTGATCGTGCGCGGGCTCGGCTCGCGCCACTACGACGGCGAGGGCATCAGCGCGCGCCGCCTGCCGATCGTCGAGGGCGGCCGCCTCGTGAACCTCTACGTCGACACCTACTACGGCCGCAAGATCGAGCGCGCGCCGACCACCGGCGGCTCGAGCAACCTGACGGTCGGCCTCGGCGCGCGGGGGCTCGACGCGATCGTGGCCGACGTGGGCGAGGGCTACCTCGTCACGAGCTGGCTCGGCGGCAACAGCGACGCGACGACCGGCGACTTCAGCATGGGCCTGCGCGGCCACCTCATCGAGCGCGGCCAGCGGGCCGGCGCGGTCCAGGAGATGAACATCACCGGAAACCTCCTCGAGCTGTTCGCGGGCCTCACCGAGACCGGCGACGACCCCTGGCCCTACTCCAGCACGCGCGCCCCGACCCTCGTCTTCGAGGGCGTGCAGTTCAGCGGCGCATGACCGTCGCGCCGGAGGTCCAGGCCCAGGCCGACGACGTGCGCAAGCGCCTCGCGGTCGCGATCCCGAACCCGCGGGTCGAGCTCGACTTCGAGTCGCCGTGGCAGCTCCTCGTCGCGACGATCCTCGCGGCGCAGAGCACCGACAAGAAGATCAACGAGGTCACGCCCGTCCTCTTCGCGCGCTACCCGACGCCGAAGGACCTCGCCGAGGCCGACCTCGAGGAGGTCATGCGGATCGTGAAGCCGACCGGCTTCTTCCGCGAGAAGGCCAAGCGGATCGTCGGCGCCGCGCAGGAGGTCGAGCGGCGCTTCGGCGGCCGCGTCCCGAAGACGCTCGCCGCGATCACGAGCCTCCCCGGGGTCGCGCGCAAGACGGGCAACGTCGTGATCGGCAGCGCCTACGGCAAGGCGACGGGGGTCGTCGTCGACACCCACGTGCGCCGCGTCTCGCAGCGCCTCGAGCTCACCCTGGCCGACGACCCGGTGAAGATCGAGGAGGACCTCATGGGCCTCTTCCCGAAGCGGAGCTGGGTGAAGACGAGCCACCGCCTCGTCCTCCACGGGCGCTACGTGTGCCAGGCCAAGAAGCCCCGCTGCGGCCGCTGCCCGCTCGCCGAGCTGTGCGGCGCCGCGGTCGACCCGCCCGAGACCCGCGGCTGGAAGCGCCGCGCGGCGTGGGAGCGCGCGCTCGTCGAGAGCAAGGGCACGGAGGACAACCTGGAGTAAGCTCTCCACCATGCGCCTCGCCGCGACCTCCTTCGCGCTCCTCGCGCTCTCGCTCCTCGCGCTCTCGATCCCCGCGCTCTCGCTCCCCAGCCCCGCGGCGGCCGACGCGATCGGCCCCGAGGAGCCCCTGAGCTGCCCGCGCGGCTCGCAGGCGGAGACCAACCACTGCGGCACGATCTGCGTCGCGCCGCCGTGCACCACCGACGCGGACTGCGAGTCCGGTGAGCGGTGCGCGGTCGTCCCGTTCTGCGTCGAGCAGCTCACCTGCGGCGGCTGGGGCGGGCAGGTCACCTCGGTCACGGGGAGCTGCGAGGGCGGCTGCGCGGAGGGCGCCTGCGGCGAGGTGCGCACGTGCTTCGACGCCGACGGAGTGAACCCCGACGGAACCGTCCCGCCGGAGAACGTGACGTACGGCTGCGGGTGCCGCGTCGGGGGCGCCCCGGCCCGTGGGGGCGTGGCCGCGCTCGCGATCGCGCTCGCCCTGATCGCCGCGCGCCGGCGGCGGAGGAGCTGATCGATGCGCATGACCCTCGCCTGCCTGGTCGCGACCGTCGCGCTCGCCGCGCCCACAGCGGCGGAAGCGCAGTGCGCGCTCGGCCGCGAGATCTCTCCCGACACCGCCGGACGCTGCTGCTGGCCGGCCCAGCGCTGGAACGCCGAGGCGGGGCGCTGCGAGGGACCGCCGCGCTGCCCCGAGGGCTGGGTGGCCGAGGGCGACGCGTGCCTCCGCGAGGCGCCGCCCGTGGCCCCGGAGGTCGCAGCCCCGCCGTCCCGCGTCGAGGCGCTCGGCGCGCCCCCGAGCCAGGCGGCGCCCCGCCCCTACGTGGGCCTCTCCGAGGAGCCGCCGCCGCGGCTCCAGCCCGGCGACCTCGACTCGCACCCCGACTACGGCTTCATCGCCGCCGGCTCGGTCGTCCTCGCCCTCGCCTACATCCCGAGCGCGGTGATGGGCTCGATCTTCGGCTCCTGGATCGCCGGCGCCCCCGTGATCGGCGCGTGGCTCTGGCCGACGATGGAGGTCTTCAGCGGCCTCATCATCGGCCTGCCCCTCGCCGCGGTGCAGACCGTCGGCTTCATCCTGCTCCTCGTCGGCCTCGCGAGCTGGAGCGAGAACGTGCCCTGGGCGTCGCAGCCGATCGAGCTGATCGGCGGCCCCGGCGACATCGGCGCCGGCGTGCGCGTCCGCTTCTGACGAGCGCTCCGGGCGCCGCGAGAGCCGAGGGACGCGCGCGTCGCGGGCTCAGCCGCGCAGGACGGTCGCGATGCTGATCTCGAGCCCGCTCGAGACGAGCTTCATCAGCGTGTCGAGGTCCTTGCCGATGAGGCCCAGCTCCGCGGTCAGGCGGCGGCGCGTCTCGCTCAGGAGCTGCTGGTGCGTGCCCGCGATCCAGCGGGCGACCGTCGCGCGGTGCACCCCGTACATGCGCCCGATGACCTCGGACGGAACGCCCTCGAGGAGGTAGAGGCGGAGCACGTTGCGCTCACGGGCGTCGAGCGCGTCGAGCGCGGCCTTGAACGCCTCGTGGAACGGCCCCGCGAAGTCGCGGCGCAGCGCGGAGAGCTCGGGGCTCGTGCCCTCGAAGGGGAGCGCGGCGAGCCGCTCGATCTCCTCGGGCACCTCGGCCGGCTTGGCGCGCTTGAGGCCGTAGGACGTACGCATCGCGACGACCCGGACCCAGCTCGTCAGCGGCCCGCGGCCGAGGTAGCTGCGGATCCGCGCCGGGCCCTGCTCCCCGTCGACCAGCAGGCGGATCCGCACCTCGTGGAGCGCGTCCTCGACGAACTCGCGGCTCGCGTCGATCCGCGCGATCGCCGGCTCCGCGGCCGGGAGCACGGTGCGCTCGAAGTGTCGGATGGCCCGCGAGTCGCCGCGCGCGCAGGCGGCGGCGAGGAACAGGTCGTCGGTCTGGAGCCCGGCGACCGCCGCCTCCGGGTCGGTCTCGTCGGGGCAGCAGGCCGCGAGGTGCGCGGCGAAGAGCGAGTCCTCGAGCTCGACCCCCGGCCACGCGGCGCGCGCCTGCGCGGCCCGCTCCGCGATGAGCGCGTGGAGCCGCGGCGCGCTCCGGGCCTGCGCGTCCCAGGCCTCGCGCTGCAGCTCGAGGAAGGTGTCGGCGAGGGCGGTCGCGTCCATCAGCCCATCGAACGTAGCTCACGGTGCGCGGCCACGTCGCCCATGAACCGCTCCCGCAGCACCGGGTCCGAGATCCGGCGGGCCGTCGACTCGAGCCAGGCCTGGGCGCGGGCTCGCGCGAGCATCGCCTCCTGGGTCGCGCCGCGCGCGTCGAGCACCCGGATCCGCGCGGCCCAGAGCTCGCCCTCGTCCTCCTCGAGGCCGCCGAGGGCGTCGCGCGCCTCGCTCGCCCGCGCGATCGCCTCGGAGGCCGCGCCCATGTCCTCGAGCGCGAGGGCCGCGCGCGCCTCGAGCACCCGGGCGAGGACCTCCGCCGCGCCGATCCCCGTCTTGGCCGCGCGCTCGGCGAGGATCCGGGCCTCGTGCCGCGCGTGCTCCGCCGCCCCGGTCGCGAGCGCGAGCCGCGCCCGGTAGAGGCTCGCCCAGGTCGCGAGGTGGCGATCGCCGATCGCGTCGGCGAGGTCGCGCGCCGCGTCGAGGTCCCCGCGCGCCGCCGCGTGCGACCCGGACATCGTACGTGCGTAACCCAGATTGACGAGCGCGTAGCCCTCCATCAGCCGGATCCCGAGGCGCCGGCAGCGCGCGAGCGCGTCGAGGAGCGTCCGCTCCGCCTCGGCGTAGGCGCCGAAGCGGTTGAGGATGTCGCCGAGGTTGACGCACACCCCGGCGCGGGCGCGCTCGTCGCCGACCTCCTCGAAGAGCGCGAGCGCGGCGGTGAACGCGTGGTGTCGCGCGCCGAGGTCGCCCTGGGCGGCCGCGAGCTGAGCGCGCCAGCTCGCCGACTCCGCGCGCAGCGCGTGGGCGCGGGTCATCACGAGCATCTCCGCCTCGCCGAGCACCCCCGCCGCCTCGTCCATCCGGGCGGCCATCGTGAGCGCGGTCGCGTAGGCCCCGAGCGCGCGCGCGAGGACCGCCGGCTCGCCCGCGTGGCGCGCGAACTCCACCGCCGACTGGAACCCCGCGAGGCTCTCCGCCGGGCCCCGGCGCCGCAGCCGCCGCACCGCGGTGGCGACCGCGATCGCGGCCCGCTCCTCCGCCGTCGTCGCGAGCTGCTCGGCGAGCTCGAGGGCCACCCCCTGCTCGTCGAGGCGCCCCTCGTGCTCGAGCGCGGTCGCGCGGGCGAGCTGGAGCGCGAGCTCCGCCTCCTCGCTCACCCCGAGCGCGAGCGCGCGGTCCGCGCACCTCAGGACCCGCGCGCCGTCGCCGAGCCGCTCCGCCTCGAGCGCCGCCCCCATGTACTCGGTCGCCGCCGCCGGGCCCTCGCCCGCGCGCTCGAAGTGGTACGCGGCCCACTCGCGATCGCCGCGGGCCTGCCACACCGCCGCCGCGCGCAGGTGGAGCTCGCGCCGGCGCGCCTCGTCGAGGTTCCGGAGGAGCACCTCGCCGACCACCGACGTGCGGAAGTCGTAGGCCCGCGCGTCAGGCGACGGCCCGGGCCGACGCCGCAAGATTCCTTTCGTCACGAGGGCCGCCGCCGACCGCTCGGGGGCGCTCGCGCCGAGGGCGATGAGGTCCTCGACGGTGAAGCTCCCGCCGAGGACCGCGGCGCGGGAGACGAGGTCGAGCTCGCTCGCCTCGAGCGCCTCGAGCCGCGACTGGACGGCCGCCTCCACGTCGAGCGGCAGGGGGAGCTCGCCGCGCGCGGCCGCGTCGAGGGCGCCCGCGTCCTCCGCGAGGGCGCGCACCGTCTGCTCGACGAACAGCGGGTTGCCCCCGGTCCGCTCGAGCAGCCGACGCGCGAGCTCCTCGGGGACCGCCCAGCCGAGCACCTCCTGCGCGAGCGCCTGGATCGCGGCGAGGCCGAGCCCGCGCAGCCGCAGCTCGGCGACCTCCGGGTCGTCGAAGGGCGGCGCGGGCGTCCACACGTCGGCGCGCGCGGTGCCGAAGATCACCGCTGACCGTCCCCAGAGCTCGGCCCCGAGGAGCTCGGCGAGCAGCCCGAGCGAGTCCTCGTCGATCCACTGCAGGTCCTCGAGGACGACCAGCAGGGGCCGCTGCGCCGCGAGGCCGGCGAGGTAGGCGCGGAGGGCGAGGTGCTTGCGGTCGCGCATCAGCCGCGGGCTCGAGCGGGCGGCGCTCAGCGCGGAGGACGGCGGCATCGGCACGCCGAGCAGCTCGCCGAGGAACTCGCTCAGGTCCGGCTCGGCCGCCGGCCCCACCGCCTCGACCGCGAGCTGCCGCACCGCGCGCCGGCGCTCCTCGAGGGACGCGGGCGGATCGACGCTGGGCCAGCCCTCGGCGCTCGCCGCCTCGCGCGCGCGGAGCAGCAACGCCTCGCTGAGCGCCCCGAGCTGCCGCCCGCCGCGCGGGGTGCCCCGAGCGAGGAGCACGCGGAACCGGGGCGTGGCCGCGGTGGCGATCGCGATGGCCTCGGCCGCGAGGCGCGACTTGCCGATGCCCGCCTCACCCGACGCCCAGAGCACCGACGGCGTCGACTCGGTCAGCGCGCGATCGAGCGCCTCCGCGATCCGCGCGCGCTCCGTCGACCGACCCGCGAGGGGCAGCGCCTCCGTCGCGGGCAGCACCGAGCCGCGCGAGGCGACCGCGCGCAGGACCTCGACGATCCCCGAGCCGAGGTCGCGCAGCTCGAAGCGCGCGGCGAGGCGGGTGGCCGACGCGAGCACCGCGACCCCGTCCTCCGCGGCCGCGCTCAGCTTCACCGCACGCTCGAAGAGCGGGCTCCTTGCGAGATCGGAGTCGGGCCGCAGGTGCCCGGTGACCACCGCCACCGCGTCGGTGTAGGGGCGGATCGCGAGGGCCGCGTCCACCGCGCGGATCGACTCGTCGCTGTGCCAGGTCTCCTCGCCGAAGAGGGCCACGAGGTGGTCACCGGGGACGACCCGCCCGCCGTGCGCCTCGATCGCCCCCTCGGCCGCAGCGCGGTCGCCCACGCCCTCGGCGAACAGGAGGGTCACGACGCGGCGCCCGATCCGCACCCCCGACGGCCCGTCCGCCGGCGGGGCGACCGACGCGCCGCTCTGGCGGGCGCCGCCCTCCGCGTAGGGCGCGAGCGCGGCCGACACCTCCTCCATCGTGGTGAAGCGATCGTCCGGCTTCGCCGCGAGCGCGCGCATCACGATCGCGCTGAGCGACGGCGGCACGTCGGGGCGCAGGTCCGTCGGGCTCGGGGCGTCGCCGTCGACGATCGCGAGGAGCAGCCCCGGCAGGGTCTCGGCGACGAAGGGGTGCCGGCCGGTGAGCGCGCGGTACAGGATGACGCCGAGCGCGTAGACGTCGGAGCGCGGGTCCGCCTTGCCCGCGTCCTCGAACTGCTCGGGCGCCATGTACATCGGCGTGCCCATCACCGCGCCGGGGGCGGTCATCGGGCCGGTCGCGATCGAGCTCGTGATCTTGGAGATGCCGAAGTCGAGGACCTTGAGCTGCCCGCGGTCCGTCAAGAAGACGTTCTCGGGCTTGAGGTCGCGATGGATGATCCCCGCCGCGTGGGCCGCGCCCATCGCGTCCGTGATCGCGCGGGCGTAGCCCACCGCCTCGGCGATCGGCAGCGGCGCCTCGGCCGCGATCTTGTGCTCGAGGTCGCGCCCCTCGAGGAGCTCGAGGACGAGGTAGGGCGTGCCCTCGGCGGTGCGCCCCATGTCGAGCGCCTCGAGGATCCCGGGGTGGCGGAGGGTCCCCGCGGCGCGCGCCTCGTTCTGGAAGCGGCGCACCACCTCGCGCTTGCTCGCCCACTGGGGCAGGAGGAGCTTGAGCGCCACCCGCCTGCCGATGAGGACGTGCTCGGCCTCGTAGACCGTGCCCATGCCGCCGCCGCCGAGCCGCCGCCGGACGAGGTAGCGCTCGGCGATCACCCGCCCGAGGTAGGGGTCGGGGGCCGGCTCCACCTCGGCCGCGACCGTCGAGCCGACGCCGGCATCGCGGTCACCCGGCTCGCGAGCGAGCGACTCCCGGCCGAGCTGCGACGCGCTCCGACGCGCGCGGAGCCCCAGCTCCTCGCGGCAGCGGGGGCAACCGTCGAGGTGCGCGTCGACCGCGGCCAGCTCCCCCTCCGCGAGCCGCCCGGCCAGAAGACGCGAGAACGCGGCGTCGTCGAGGCATGACATAGTCGGTTGGGGGCCCCCGAGGCTACGTGATAAGCCTCGACATGCGCAACGCGACGATCGCGCTGGCCGCCCTCGTGGCGGCCGGGTGCAACGCCGGCCCGTACTGCGACGGCGAGGCGGCGGACGACGCCCTGATGGCGGCCGCGCCCGGCGACGTGGTGGAGCTCGGGGCCTGCGAGGTCATGGGCCCGCTGCGGGTCCCCCCGGGCGTCGAGCTCGCCGGCCAGACGGGCACGGTGGTGGTGGCACCCCGCGACAGCGGCGGCGTCGTGCTCCTCGGCGGGCCGAGCGCCTCGGTGGTCCGCGACCTCGAGGTGCGGGTCGAGGGGCGCATCGGCGTGCTGTTCCGCGGCGGCGGCGCGGGGCGCATGGAGCGCGTGCGGGTCGACGCGCGGCGCGGCATCGGGATGGGCGCCGAGGGGATGGCGAGCCTCGAGCTGATCGACGTCGAGCTCATCGGCCCGGTGGACGAGGTGAACGCGAGCGACGCGCGCTGGCTGCGGGTCCTGCCCGCGCCGATCGACCCCGCGTCGTGCCCGGGCCCTGGCGCCTGCGACTGCGAGCCCGGCGCGATCGACGAGGCGAACGAGCAGCTCTGCAACGCCGACGGGCGCTGGGCGACCTGGACCGCGACCTTCGGGCTGGTGCTCACGCGGGTCGCGAGCGCGGACCTCAGCGGCGTGACCGTCCGCGGCTTCGCGGAGTGGGGCGCGGTGCTCACCGACAGCGGGGTCCGCTGGGTCGGCGGCGGGGTGGAGGACACCCTCGGCGTCGGCGTGCGCCAGGTAGGCGGAACGCTGGACCTCGAGGACGTCGCGGCCGAGCGCACCCACGCCGGCCTCCGCGGCGCGCGCCCCTACGGGATCGTCACGACCGACGGCGGCCGGCTCGAGGGCCTGCGCGTGACCGTGAGCGACAACGACCGCTACGGAGTCCTCCTGAGCGGCGCCACGGGCCTGCTCGAAGACCTGGTCGCGGAGCGCAACGGCGACGCCGCGCTCTGGGTCGCCGGCAGCGACGACTTCGAGCTCTGCGGGACGGCGACGACCCTGTCCGACAACGCCTTCGCGGGCGCGGTGGTGGTCGGCTCCTCCGGCGTGCGGCTCGCGGACGGCAGCGTCGCGGCGACGGCCGAGCAGGAGCGCCCGGTGGGCGCGCTCGGCGTCCTGCGGGTCGGCGACGGCGTGCACGTCATCGACGCGACCGGGCCTATCCAGCTCCAGGACGTCACGCTGAGCGACAACGACCGTTCCGGCATTCTCGTGGACCTCGGGAGCATGGGGACGGGCAACGTCACCTTCGCCGGCGTGACCGTCTCGGGCAGCGGCGCCCAGCTCGGCGCGGTCGCGGGGCGTCCGGGCGGCGCGGGCCAGCTCACCGCCGAGGCGCCGGCCGGCTGGGACAGCGGCATCACCCGGAGCGGCGCGGTGGGGACGAACGACGCGATGTTCACCGGCTCGATCTCCGCGGTGACCGAGAGCCTCCCCGCCGCGGTGGCCGGCGCCGGCGACCCGATCGCGGTCGTCGCGCCGATGTTCTGAGACCGAGCCCGAGCTCGGCCCCGTAGCGTGCGGGCGCTGCACGGAGGAGCACATGACTCGACGAGCCACAGCTGGCGCCTTCTTGGCGCTCCTCGTTCTGAGCGCCTGCTACGAATCGCATACTCGCGGAGCCGACGGATCCGACGGGGGCCGCGAGGAAACCCCGCCGCCGTCGAGGGGCGTCCTCGATTGCCGGCGAGGGACGGTGGAGGTCGAGCTCTCCGATCCGCTCCCCGCGGACGCGACGGTCGAGATGTGGCTTCGGCTTCCCCGAGCGCCGTCCGACGATCCTCATGTCCTGCTGGAGGGGCTTCGCGACGACACGCCACAGCTTCGACTGCTCACCCGGCCGTTCCCTTCCGGCCAGGTGATGTTCGGCTTCGCGATGCGAGTCGACGGCTCGTTGCCCGACGGGGGCATCTCGGAGAACGTCGAGCGGCCGCTGAACCGGTGGATCCACCTCGCGCTCGAGCTACCCACCTTCACCCGCGTCTGGGGCTTCCGCGCCGACGGGGGCTGGAGCAACGCGGGCGCTTCAGAGCCACTCGATTCCCCGCCCGAGCGGCTCGTGCTGTGCGGCCCCACGGTCGATGCCCAGCTCGACCAGGTCCGAATCACGCGCGGATTCCCCTACCCGGAGCAGGCCCTCGCCGAGCCGAACGTGAACCTCTCGGCGACGGAGGACACCTGGCTGTTTCTCGATTTCGACCGCGGGCGTGAGGACCGCGACGCGACGGGATCGCATCGGGTCGTCTACCGCGGGGACGCGACCATCGTCGCGGGTCACCCGAGCCGCTAGCGCGAGCTTCTCCATCGGCGAAGCCCGCTCCGAATCTCGGAGCGGGCCGCGCGCGTTCGACGCCGCTCAGCGGCAGTGGATGAGCTGAGCGGGCGAGTGCCCCGCGCGGAGCGACGTGACCGCGCAGCTCGGCTGCACGTCACGGCAGTGGATGAGCTGCGCCGGCGAGTGGCCCGCGCGCAGCAGCGCGTCGGCGCAGTAGGGCTCGGCGCCCGGGCAGTGGATCGTCTGGGCCGGGCTGTGACCCATCTGGATGACCAGGCTTCGGCACTCGGTGGGCGCGGCGGCGGCCCGGCGCGACGGCGCGGGGGGCGCGACCTGCACCTGCGCGGCCTGCGGCGCGGCCCGCTCCGCGCTGATGAGCATCCGGTAGGTCGCGCTGGTGCGCGGCTGATAGCTGCCCACGTAGACGCGGTAGGTCCCGGGCGGGAAGCTGCCCTCGATGCGGGAGTTGAGCCCCTCGCCCCCGTCGTCGTCGCAGTAGACCGAGCCGTCCTCGGCCACGAGCATGAGCGTGGGGTCGCCCTGGGCGTCGGTCTCGAGGCGCAGGTAGTCGACGTCGCCCGTGACGCGGAGGAGGTGCTCGGGGGTGCCGGCATAGTAGCCGCGGCACGAGGCGGGCAGGCCGAGCGAGCCGCTGTCGATGTCGCCCTCCGCCTGGCCCTGGACCCAGCGCGCGCGGATCCGACCGCCGACGCGGACCTGCCCGAAGCGCGAGCGCACACGAACGCGCGGCGCGACCACCATCGCGTCCACCACCTGGGGCTGGTGGTTGATGATCACCGGGCGCCGCGCCTCCGCCTCGGCGCGGGCCTGCTCGGTCCGCAGCCGCTGCTCCTCGAGCCGCGCGTTCCGGTCGCGCTGACGCTCGCGGGCCTCGGCGTCGCGTGCGTCCTGCTCGGAGCGCCGCTGCTGCTCGGCGAGCGCGAGCTCGTGCTGACGCTGCTGCTCGACCGCCTCGCGGGCCTCACGCTCGGGCCGCTCGATCTCGTCGCCGATCGTGCGCTGCAGCGAGACGAGGTGCCGCTGGTAGTGCGGCCCGATGACCGGGTTGCCGGTGCGCGGGTCCTGCTGGTAGCCGAGCCCCGCGCTGTCCAGGTAGGTGAGCCGGTACTCGGACGGGCCGTAGTCGATCTGGAGGCGGAGGAACTGCCCGCGGTTCTGGTAGCTCGCGACGATCTGCCCCGGGTTCTCCGCCTCGGTGGTGAAGCGCCGCGCCTCGAGGGCGCGCACGATCGCGGCCCGGAGCGCGGCCGGGTCGTTCGCCGACTGCAGCAGCACCGGGGTGGTGGTCACCATGGGGACCGATCCGCGGCGCCCGCAGGCGGCGGCGCCGAGCAGCGCCAGGGCCAGGACGAGGACGGACGTAGGCAGGGACTTCGACATGGGGGGGGCTCCTTGATGGGTTCTCGTCGCGGGCCGCGCGCGGCCTCGCTCACTCGACCCGAGGACGCGAGCCCGCCCCCCTCGTCGCGATCTTTTTTCGGGCGCGGTTGCGCTACTGGGCGCTCTCGCCGCCGTCCGTGGCCGGGTAGGCCTCCGGCGCCCCGTCAGCCGGCGCCTCGTCCGCGTAGGCCTCGTCGTCCTCGTAGTCTGCCTCTTCGTCCTCGTAGTCGTCGGCCGGCTCCTGGCCCGGCGGCTCGAAGAGGGTCGTGCGCGCGCCGACGCCGATCGTGAACGTGCTGACCGCCGCGGTGTTGCGTCCCCAGACCGTGCGCGCGTAGGCGAGCTTGATCTCGGCGGTCTCGTTGAGGCGGAAGATCAAGCCTCCGTAGACGTCGAGGTAGTCGCGCTGCAGGCGCACCTCGCGGAGCATGAGGTTGTTGAGGCCGCCGTACTCCTCCGCGGGCAGGCTCGGGTCCATCGCGGCCACGCTCACCCCGATCACGCGCCCCTCGGTGACGCTGATCCCGAACGAC
Source organism: Polyangia bacterium (assembly GCA_030426845.1). Classification (GTDB taxonomy): domain Bacteria; phylum Myxococcota_A; class Polyangia; order Polyangiales; family Sandaracinaceae; genus JAUHXR01. Next base: position 21,139 of record JAUHXR010000152.1, read on the forward strand.
GCCCCCGCGAAGAGGAGCACGCGCCCCTCGATGAGCTGGCCGGCGCGGAGCGACGCGAGGACCTGGTGGCCCGCGTCGTCGAAGCGCGCGTTGTAGCCCGCGTCGCCCGCGAGGAAGGTGCCCGTGTCGAACGCCACGCCCCAGTGGAGGCGGGCGAAGAGGTCGACCTGGCCGTCGCCGAGCGTCACGTCGTCGGAGACGTTGTCCGGGCTGATGCGCGTCGCGAGCTGATCGAGGAGCGCCTGCGACGACTGCGGGTCCGCCCCGAAGGTGCCTTCGGGCCCCGCGTAGCCTCCGGGGACCTTCAGCCCGAGCTCGCCGGTGAGCAGGAACGGCTCGCGCAGGAAGCGGTAGCGGCCGATGAAGCGGAGATCGGCGAGGCCGGCGTTGGCGGTCGACAGATCGATGACGTTGCGCTGGTAGAACTCGCGCATGCTCTCGGCCGAGCCCATCGGCGCGTCGAGGAGAATGACCGGGTCCGCGGTGTACGCGACGACCCGCAGCGGCGCGACGAGCTCGAGCTCGAGCTCGTCGGTGACCCCGAGGCGCGCGTCGAGGGTCATCGTCGCGCCGTAGTAGCGCCCGTCGAGCGGGAACGCGCGCTCGCGGCGAGGCTCGCCGTCCATCCCGAAGAACTCGCTGTCCGCGTACTGGAAGTCGAACCCGGTGCTCACCACGAGCTGCCCCTGCGGCAGCGTCCACTGCGCCTCCGCTGCGCGCGGCGCGGCGAGCGCGGCGACGAGGAGCAGGCCAGCCCACCACGCGAGCCCCGGGCCGTCGAACCGCGAGAACGTCGGAGCGGTCTGGCCCGTGAGGCACGAGTGGGCGAGGCGGGCGGCGCGCATGGAGGCACCGTAGACGCTTTTCACGACGGATCGAAACGGGTTCGACGCGCTCAGAAGCTGAAGGGCGGAGGCGAGCTCGAGCCGCCCGAGCCGCTCGAGCGGCGGC
>JAUHXR010000153.1 GCA_030426845.1 Polyangia bacterium
CGCACGCGGCGGATCACGAGCTCAACCCGGGGCGTGAACGGTTACCGCTGGGGGGTCACGCGCGGACGCGGTTGCGAAGACCGCGCCGGATCTGCGCCTCAATGATCCCGGTGAGTTAGCGCCGCGGATCGGCGGATGAGGTGGCGGCCCGCCGGCGGCCGCCGGTCCGCCGGCGCCGAGTTGTGCAAGACTTATGGCCACCCGGGACGGATCCCGGAATGGGCCGGAGAGGGCGGAGCGGGTCGAGCCGGCGGGAGGGTGCGCATAGCGGGATCGCAGACGGTGCCGCGCCGGCCCACCCCCTCGGGGACGTGACGGCGGGGGGCTTGAGGGACGACGCACGTCGCGGCCGCGCTTCGCGCGAGCCACGCCATGCTGACCCGGCGGAAGGCCTCAAGAGAGCGGTGGGGGGCTGGTGCGGGTGTCGCTGCGGCGCCATGCGACAAGATGCGTGTCGATTGTGCGTCTGGTTCCGGCTCCGGGCTGAACCCCGCGTACACGTGGGCGTGCAAGATTACGTGCACATCCACGAGGACGTGCACGTGTACAAGTACGTAGGGCTCGGCGTCCCCAGCCGCGTGGGGCTCGAGGCCTCGGCCGGCTCGCGCGCCGGCCGAGGCCCTCACGGGCTAGCGCCGCTGCCGAGTCTTGATGCGCCGCCAGGTCATCGCGCCGACGCGGTCGAGGACCGCGTCGATGGCCTCGGCCTCGCTGGCCTCGAGGAACCCGTAGATGCAGGCCACCTGAAGGTGGGTGCGCACCTCGCGGAGCGATCCGTAGGCCGTCTCGAGTCGACTTCGTGAGTTGCCCGCGCAAGGCGTCGCCGCCTCGGCGAGGTTGGCCGCCACCGACTGTGCGGCGCGATCCAGCTGGGAAGAGAGATTGCGGCTCGCGCCCCGGATGGTCCGCCCAGCAGCAGCGAGCCGCGGGAGGACTTCCATGTAGAGCGAGAGCGCGGTGGAGTGGAACGGTTGGGTCATGCCGTCCCCCCGCGCCTTCGTCCGAGGTGCGCAAGCCGCAGTTTGCTTGCGCACCTCGGACGAAGGCGCACCCGGGGACCGCCTGACCCGACCCAGCCACGCAGCCGAGCTCTCGCTCGCGGTGGTCAGCGACAGAAGCCGGCCTCCGGCCCCGGCTCCGGCTCCGGCTCCGGCCTCCGGCCCCGGCTCCGCCTCCGGCTCCGGCTCCGGCCCCGGCTCCGGCTCCGGCTCCGGCTCCGGCTCCGGCTCCGGCTCCGGCTCCGGCTCCGGCTCCGGCTCCGGCTCCAGGTCCAGGTCGGGGCCCGGCTCCGCGTCGCACTGTGGAGCGCATCTGCACGCGACACGCGAACGCCAGGCCTCCGTCGCGGGGGCCTGGCGCGTCTCGTCATGCACGAGCAGGTGATACGTACACATTGGCCCGGGGGTCCGGGCTCTTCTGTGCGCTCAGCCGAGCAGCGACTTGAGCGGCGTGTAGTCCACGCCCACGCCCTGGGCGACGGCCTCGTAGGTGCAGGCGCCGTCCCAGCAGTTGACGCCGAGCGCGAGCGGGCCGTGCGCCTTGACCGCGGCCTCGACGCCCATGTCGGCGATGATCTGGGCGTAGCGGGCGGTGACGTTGGTGAGCGCGAAGGTGCTCGTCATCGAGACGGCGCCGGGCATGTTCGGCACGCAGTAGTGGACGACGTCATGGAGCACGAAGGTCGGCTCGTCGTGGGTGGTCGGCCGGCAGGTCTCGATGCAGCCGCCCTGGTCGACCGCGACGTCGACGACGACGCTGCCGGGGCGCATGGCCTTGATGTGATCCTCGGTGACGAGGCGCGGCGCGCGGGCGCCGGGGACGAGGACGCCGCCGACGACGAGGTCGGCGTCGAGGACGGCCTCCTCGATGTTGCGCGGGTTGCTGTAGAGGGTCTCGATCTGCCCCTGGAAGATGTCCTCGAGGTACGCCATGCGGTCGTGGTTGACCTCGAGCACGGTGACCTGGGCGCCGAGGCCGACCGCGATGCGCGCGGCGTGGCTGCCGACGATGCCGCCGCCGATGATCGTGACGTGGCCACGCCGGGTGCCGGGCACGCCGCCGAGGAGGATGCCCTTGCCGCCGCGCTCCTTCTCGAGCGACGCGGCGCCGACCTGGGTGGCCATGCGGCCGGCGACCTCGCTCATCGGGCGGAGCAGGGGGAGGCTGCCGTCGGGCATCTCGACCGTCTCGTACGCGATGGCGCGGACCTTCTTCTTCATCAGCTCGCCGGTGAGCTCGGGGAGCGGGGCGAGGTGGAGGTAGGTGTACAGGATCTGCCCCTCGCGGAAGTACTGGTACTCGCTCTCGAGCGGCTCCTTGACCTTCATCACCATGTTGGCGGCCCACGCGTCGGCCGCGGTGGGGACGATCGTGGCGCCCGCGCTGGTGAACTCGGCGTCCGGGATGCCCGACCCCTCGCCCGCGCCCTTCTGGATGTGCACCTCGTGCCCGGCCAGGGTGAGGGCCGCCACGCAGCCCGGGTTGATCCCGACGCGGTACTCGCGGGTCTTGATCTCGGTGGGAACGCCAATGATCACGGGGCTACCTCCAGCAGTGGGCGCGACCTTAGCCGATGAGGGCGGCGCGCCTACCGCGCGGGGTGCGTGTTATCACCCCGACTCCGGGCCGGTCGAAGTGGACGCGCCTCGCGCACGTGAGACGTCCTCGTAATCTCGGCTCGAACGCGACGCACTCGGACAAACGGGTGAGGTCTCCGGACCCGGAGCGGGACGCGGAGCCGGGGCCGGAGCGCGACCGCCCCGGCCAGCTCAGCGGCGGCAGAGGACGACCGCGCCGACCCAGTTGTGCTGGACCAGGCCTCCGCCGACCGGCTCCCAGCCGGAGGGCACGTTGATGAGGTGGCCGCGGGTCGGCGTCTCGATGTCGCTGTCGCCGTTCACGTCGACCGACTCCTGCCGCGCGACGACGCACTGGCGCCATGGGCCCTGCTGCGCCTCCGCGGGATGACTCCCGAACACCGTCGCTCCGACAGCGACCCCGGCGAGGGCCACGACGCCCGTCATGCACACCAGCTTCCAGCTCTCCATCGGTAGCCTCCTTTACAGCGGAGGCCACGCTATCACAGCAGACCGGCCGCGGCGGGAGGGCCAGAGGTCTCCGCGCGCTTGTGAACAGAAGGTTCGAAGAGTTCGGACCGTCCCCCTCGCGCTCTTCGCCGGGGCCGGGGCCGGAGGGCGGGGCCGGAGGCCGGAGCCGGAGCCGGGGCCGGGGCCGGGGCCGCGGCCGGGGCCGGGGCCGGGGCCGGGGCCGATCGTTCATGCGACACGAACGTTGTCGCCGATCCAAGTGACAGCCGTACAAGCCTCGGCCCTCGGCGACATGAGGCATCCGCGGGGTCAGCATGGCGTGGCTCGCGCGCAGCGCGGCCGCGACGTGCGTGCTCCTCACCAAAAACACCGACCGCCATGTACCCGAGGGGGTGGGCCGGCGCGGCACCGTCTGCGATCCCGATACGCGCGCCCTCCCGCCGGCTCGATCCGCTCCGCCCTCTCCGGCCCCGCTCGACCACTTGATGCGCGCGCGGTCCCAACAGAAGTCCCGCCGATATCGCGTTAACGCGTCCCCGGCCGTCTCCCACCACCCCGCCAGCATCCCGAAGAGACGCGCACCGCAACCGAGTCAATGCTCGGGCGCATCGGTGCAGCGCCGGCCCACCCCCTCGGGCCTGAGCGACAACCGGCAAGCCGAACAGGTCACCCCCTGCACCCCAGCTTCCGCTGTCGTCCCGCTTTACAGCGGAGGCCACGCTATCACAGGAGATCGGCGAGGAGCGCGGGGGCGGCGTGGCGGGCGAAGCGGAGCGCGTAGCGCGGCCGGTAGTGGTAGCTCACGTAGGCGCGCTCGCGGAGCGCGGCGAGGCGCCCCGGGCCAATGCGTGGGTGGCGGAAGGTCTCGCGGAAGCCGGTGTGATCGCTCGGACCGACGGGGAGGCGGCGGCCCTCGACCTCCGCCTCGAGGGTCGTGCCGGGGTAGGGGGTCGCGACGGTGAACTGGACGGCGAAGGAGTTGAGTCGGCGGGCCCAGGCCAGCGTGGCCTCGATCGTCGCCTCGTCGTCGCCCGGCAGGCCCAGGAGGTAGTTGCAGATCACGCGGACGCCGCGCCGCTGGGCGTGGCGCACCACCCGCTCGACCTCGTCGGCCCGCGGCGGCTTGCGCTTCTGCGCGCCGAGCAGGCCGCGGTCGACGCTCTCGACGCCGATCTCGAGGCTCGCGAGGCCGGCGTCCGCGAGCTCGTCGAGGAGCGCGTCGTCGAGCCGGTCCGCGCGCATCTCCGCGCTGAAGCGCACCCCGAGGGGGCGCAGGCGCCGGGCGAGCTCGCGGGTGCGCGCGTGGTCGAGGTTGAAGAGCGGGTCCCGGAACGCGATCGCGCGGACGCCGTAGCGGGAACGGAGGTGGGCGACCTCGGACGCGACCCGCGCCGGGTCCCGCTCGCGGAACTTCGCGGTCACCCGCCACGGGCAGTAGCCGCAGCCGTAGGCGCAGCCGCGCGCGGCCCCCACCGGCAGGGCGGGCGAGCGCCAGCTCAGGAACGCGTAGCGGAAGCGCGCGCGGTCGAAGCGGTCCCAGCGGGGGAACGGCAGCGCGTCGAGGTCGTCGACCGAGCCGGCCTGGCTGACTCCATCGGGGACGGCGAGGAGATCGGCGCCGAGCGCCTCCGGCTCGCCGACCACCACCGCGTCGGCGACGTCCGCGTAGAGCTGAGGGCGCGCGCTGGCGAACGCGCCGACCGCGATCGTCCGGGCGCTCGCCCGGGCGAGGAGCGCGCGCTCGGCGTCGGCGTCGACCATCGAGCTCAGGAGGATCAGCGCGTCCAGCGACGGCAGCTCGGGCCCGCCGGCCCGCGCCTCGTGGACGATCACCTCGTGGCCCGCCGCCTCGAGCTGGGCCGCGAGGTAGCCGAAGGTCAGCGGCGGCAGGTGGGCGACCGAGGTCTTGGCCCGCTCGAGCAGGCGCGCGCGCCACGAGCCGCCGACCTCGAAGACCGTCCCGTAGCCGCCGGCCACGTCCTTGAGCGTGCAGCCCGCGTGGGAGAACACGGTCACCAGGCCGACGCGCAGGCGCCGCCGCGTGGCGACGGTAGAGAGGCCTCGACCCATCCTCGCGGGAGCTAAGCACAAGCCCTCGCCAGCCGGCCACCGCTTGGGGCCGAGCAGGCGACGGTTCAGCAGAAAAATCCGTTGGATCGCTGACATTCTCGCGGTCGGGAGGCGATCTCGGCCTCGTCAGTGAATGCTGTCTCGCCCGCTCCGTCGCAGCGGCTCGACGACCTCGGGGGAGGCGCGGCGCGGCGGCGGGAAGGTCGACGCGCCGGCTTCGTACAAGCAGCAGGGAGACAACCACCGATGAAGAGAATATTCGCTTGGGGGATGGTCGCAGGGCTCGCGCTCGTCGGCTGTGACGACGGGGCGCCCTCCGTGGACGCGGGGGCGCCCTTCGACGCCGGGCCGCGCGCGTCGGGGCCGGACGCGGGGCCGCCGGCCTGCGTGGACAACGACGGCGACGGCTACGGCGAGGGCTGCGCGCTCGGGCTCGACTGCGACGACACCGCCGGCTCGACCAACCCCGGCGCGACCGAGTCGTGCAACGGGGTCGACGACGACTGCGACTCGATGACCGACGAGGACATCGGCGCCCCGAGCTGCATGCTCACCGAGGGCGTCTGCGCGGGCGCGGTCCAGCGCTGCGGGCCCGACGGCTTCGTGATGTGCGAGGCGACCGACTACGGCGCCGACTTCGAGATGGACGAGACCGCCTGCGACGGCCTCGACAACGACTGCGACGGCACGACCGACGAGGGCTGCGCGTGCGCGGACGGCGCGACCCAGGCCTGCGGCTCGATGATCGGCGCGTGCATGCAGGGGACCCAGACCTGCGCCGACAGCATGTGGGGCCCCTGCGTCGGCGAGACCGGCCCGATGGGCGAGGTCTGCGACGGCCTCGACAACGACTGCGACGGCACCGCGGACGACCCGACCGATCTGACGCCGCCCGCCTGCCCGCTCCAGCTCGGGGTGTGCGCGGGGAGCACCCGCACCTGCGGCGGCGCGGCCGGCTGGGTCGCGTGCAGCGGGACCGCGAGCTACGGCGGCGACTACCAGGCCGTCGAGACGCTCTGCGACGGGCTCGACAACGACTGCGACGGCGCGACCGACGTCGGCTGCACGTGCATCGACGGCACGATGCAGACCTGCGGCTCCGCGGTCGGCGAGTGCGTTCAGGGGACCCAGACCTGCGTGGCCGGCGCCTACGGCGCGTGCGTGGGCGAGGTGTCGCCGGCGACCGAGACCTGCGACGGGCTCGACAACGACTGTGACGGCGCGACCGACGAGTCGCTCGCCGCGCCGGCCTGCGCGCTGACCCTCGGGGTCTGCGCGGGCGCGACCCAGATGTGCACCGGCGCGGGCGGCTTCGCGGCCTGCACGCCCGCGAGCTACGGCGCGAGCTACGAGGTCAACGAGACCGCGTGCGACGGCCGCGACAACGACTGCGACGGCACGACCGACGAGGGCTGCCCCTGCATCGTCGGCGCCATCCAGGCGTGCGGCATCGCGACGGGGGCCTGCTCGCGCGGGACGCAGACCTGCTCGGCGGCCGGTTGGGGTCCCTGCACCGGCGGCGTGGACCCGGTGCCGGAGACCTGCAACGGGATCGACGACGACTGCAACGGCGTCTCGGACGACGGCCTCACGCCGCCGCCCTGCGCGCTGACCGCGGGCCTCTGCGCGGGCTCGACCCAGACCTGCGGCGGGGCCGCCGGCTGGATCGCGTGCAGCGGCACCGCGAGCTACGGGCCGCGCTACGTGATGACCGAGGACGGGTCGATGGACGAGGCCCTCTGCGACGGGCTCGACAACGACTGCAACGGGACCGACGACGACATGTGCAACTCCGGCCCGCTCGTCACCGGCCCCGAGGATGCGGTCGTCCCGGCGATCTACAACCGCAACCTCGCGTACTCGGTGCGGCGCGGCGGCAACTGGGAGATCGTCTTCCAGAACCTCGACCGCGGCGCGCCCCGGCAGATCACGACCAACTCGGTCGACGACCTCAACGTGCGCCTCTCGGGCGACCGGATGGTGTTCATCCGCGGCACCGGGACGGCCGCCCGCGCGGTGCTCTACGACCTCACGACCGACACCGAGACGGTGCTCTCGGCTGGAGAGTCGCAGCGCGCCTCGATCGCGGGCGCCTTCGCCGCGTGGGAGGAGATGGTCGGCGGGCAGTGGGACGTGATCGTGCGCGACCTCGAGGCGGGGACGAACGTGAACCTCGGCACGCCCACCGCGGACGAGCTCAGCCCGACGATCCGCGGCGGCCGCCTCGCCTACGTCTCCTTCAGCGCGGGCACGCAGCTCGTGAACGTGGTGGAGCTCGACGGCGTGACGGGCCTCTGGGGCGCGCCGGTCACCCAGGTGCCGAGCGGCACCGCGACGATCCACGTCGAGCCCTACGTCGACTTCGTCGGCATCGGCTGGTCGGACGGCTCGCGCATCGCCGGCATGCCCTCGGTGACGAGCGAGTGGGACGCCTACTGGGCGCCCTTCGGCACGCTCACCGGGGCGTCGACCTGGCCGGCCGACAACGTCCTCGCGAACGCGACCGGCGCCGAGCTGGTGCGCGGGGTCGACAGCCAGATCTACGTGCTCGACGACTTCACCGCGGGCGACTGGAACGTCTCGACCGGCCTGCTCGGCGGGACCACCGTGCCGATCACCACGTCTACCGCTTCCCAGGCCGCGATCTCCAACTCGGGCGGCCACCTCGTGTGGCACGACAACCGGCTCGGCGGCTTCGACATCTACCAGTCGTTCTACGGCGGCGGCGTGTTCCGGCCGGGGGTGGGCACCGTGCTCGTCGCCGAGGTGCTCGCCGATCCGGCGGCGGGCGCCGATCCCAACGGGGACGGCACCGCGAGCACCACCCAGGACGAGCTCATCGAGCTGGTCAACGTGGCCGGCCAGGCGGTCGCGCTCGACGGGCTGACGCTGAGCGACGCGACCGGCGTGCGCCACACCTTCCCGCCCGGCACCTGGCTCCCCGCGTTCGGGGTGATGGTGGTCTTCGGCGGCGGGACCCCGGCGGGCACCTTCGCGGGCGCCCAGGTGCAGGTCGCGAGCAGCGGCGCGCTCGGCCTGAACAACACCGGGGACACGATCACGCTCTCCGACGGCGCGACCGTCATCGACACCGTGACCTACGGGTCCGAGGGCGGGATGGACCAGTCCATCCTGCGTGACGGCGCGATGTTCGTGCTCCACAGCACGGTCGGGACGGGCGCGGACTACTCGCCCGGCACCTTCGCCGACGGGTTCGTGCCCTGATCGGGCTTCGCTGAGCGAGCCCGCCCGCGACGGGCGGGCGCGAGGGCGGGCGGTGGCCGGGAGGTCGCCGCCCGTCTGCGCGTGGAGGGCCGGCGGCGCCGGGTCGTGCTAACCCTGGCGCCGATGACCTCCCGGGACGATCCGGCGCCGCGCTCGCGCGGGTGGCTGGTGCTCGGCGCGGTGCTCCTCGTCGGGGTGGGCGGCGCGGCCTTCTATCTGCTGCACGATCCGCCGCTGCCCGGCGGAGTCGAGCTGCGGCGCGAGCTCCGGGACCGCGGGCGCGTGGCGGTGATCGGGGATCGGTCGCTCGTCGGCCTCGAGGCGGAGGGCGCGCAGCTCCTCGCCGGCGACGAGATCGACGGGCTCGCCGCGGCGCTCGCGGCGGAGGACGAGGGCGCGCTCGCGGACGTCCTCCAGCGGGAGGCCATCGGCGCGGTGCTGGTCGACCGGCGCGGCGCGGGCGACGGCGCGGCGATGGAGGGCGGCTCGGTGGGCGAGCGCCTGCGGGCCTACGCGCGGGTCGAGTCGCTGCGCGGCGTCTACCTCACCCCGGTGGCGGGCCTGTACGAGCGGCGCCGCGGCCTCGAGATCGAGGACGACCTCGGCGCAGCCCTCGCGCGGGCGGCACGCCAGATCGTCGGCGGCGCGCGCACCCCGAGCCTGCGCGCGTTCCCGGAGCCGCTCCGGCGCAACCGCAACGTCGAGGTCCTCGTGATGCTCGAGCGCGACGGGCGGCCGCGGCTCTGGCGCTCGGCCCGCGGCAGCTCCATCGCGCGCGCGCTCATCACCGCCGCGAGCGTGGCGCGGCAGCGCTGGACGGAGCGCGAGCGGGCGATGGGCGCGCCGATCGACGACCCGTTCCGCGGGCTGCCGAGCCTCACGGTGCGGGTCTACCTCCTCGAGGAGGACGGCACCCTCGGCGACCGCAGCCGCGGCTTCCTCGAGCGCGTCTTCGGGCCGTCCCACGGGGTCGCCTTCGAGGATCGTGGCTCCTGGCACTACCTGCTACCCCAGGCGACCGAGGAGCGCGGCGAGGGCTCCATCATGCTGGCCTACGCCGAGCTCTTCGAGGACGCGGGGCTCGGGCCGCGGCCAGACGGCGACGCGGGGCCGCCCGATCCCGAGGCGAGCGACGCGCAGCGGCGTGAGCGCCTGATCCGCAGCGCGTCCGAGATCCTCGCGCGCGACGACCTGCGGTTCTACCGGCTCGTCGCGAGGGAGGTCGGGGTCTCCGCGCCCAGCCCCTCGCCGACGCCGTCGCCCTCGGGTCCCGACGTCGCGCCGCCGCCGATCAACGGGAGCGAGGCGCTCCTCGCGCCGCTCGACCTCGACTCGCTCTGAACCTGCTCGACCGGCCCGGTCGCCTCGCGCTCGTCGACCGCGGGCAGGCGCACGACGAAGGTCGTCCCCACGCCCTCGGCCGAGCGCACCTCGATCTCGCCGCCCGCCGTGTTGACGATCCGCTGCGAGATCGCGAGGCCGAGCCCGGTGCCGCGGTCCTTGGTCGTCACGAAGGGGACGAAGAGGTTCTGGCGCACGCGCTCCGGGATCCCGGGCCCCGTGTCGCTCACCTCGAGCTCGACCCAGAGCCTGCGCTCTCCCCCTGGCTCGCGCCGCCAACGCCGGTGCGTGCGCACCGTCAGCTCGCCGCGGCCCTCCATCGCCTGGGCCGCGTTCTGGCCGAGGTTGATCAGGACCTGCCGCAGCCGCTCGGCGTCGATGCGCACGTGCGGCAGCTCGTCGGAGAGCGCGAGCTTCGCGTCCACCTCGCCGAGGTCCGGCCCGAGGAGCTGGACGGTGCGCTGGACGACGCCGTTGATCTCGGTGGGGATCGGGTCGCCGGTCGAAGGACGCGCGTAGTCGAGGAAGGACGAGACGACGCGGTTCAGCCGGTCGACCTCCTCCACGATGATGTCGAGGAACTCGGTGCTCCCCGGCTCGTCCGACGGCTCGGCCAGGAACTGCGCGCTGGCCTTGATCGCGCCGAGGGGGTTGCGGATCTCGTGGGCGAGGCCGGCCGCCATCCCGCCGAGCGCGGCGAGGCGGTCGCGCTGCTTGAGGCGCTGGTAGAGGCGCGAGTTCTCCATCGCGATCGACGCCTGGGCCGCGAGGCCGCGCAGGAGCAGCACCTCCTCGGGGCCGAAGGCGTCGCGCATCCGGTCGTCGCGCACGCAGAGCAGGCCGTAGGTCTCGTCCGCGCCGCGCAGCGCCACGCAGACGGAGGTCTGCATCGTCTCGAGCGACGCGATGATCTCGGTGAGCAGCTCCGCCTCGAGGTCTTCGCCGAGCTCGCGCGCCGCGTCGAGGTCGCGTTCGAGGTTGTCGAGCACCAGCGCCTCGTCGCGCCGCAGCCGGTCGAGGAGCGGGCGGGCGAGCGCGGTGTCCACGCGTTTGACGGGCTCCATCCCGACGTGGCCGCGCAGGTCGAAGCCCGCGCCGCCCTCGTCCACGAGGTAGATGGCCGCGTCGGTGATGCGCCGCGACGCGCCGAGGCCGCTGATGAGCGCGTGGGTCATGTCCTCGGTCGACAGCGTGTGGGCGAGCTGCTTGCGGAGCTCGACGATCACGCGCTCGAGGGCGTGCCGCTCGCGGAGGAAGAGCTGGGTGATCTGCTGCTCGAGCTTCGCGCGGACCGGGTCGGCGAGGAGGAACAGGACGAGCGCGGCCACGACCGAGTGGAGGAAGAAGTGGCCAGGGTCGAGGAACACGAGGACCCAGAGGATCCCCGCGAGCGAGAACGACAGCGCGGTCAGCAGCGTCAGGCGCCCGGCCAGCTCGTAGAGGTCGGGCAGGCGGGTGAACAGGATCGACTGCGACAGCGCGTAGAGGAAGACGAGGAACAGGACCGTCCCGACCGGCGGGATCTCGAGGCCGGCGTAGGGGAGGTACTCGGCGAGGGTGAAGACCGCCGCGAGCGCGCCGACCACCACGAGGTAGGTCAGCCGCGCGCGCTCCACCCGGCTCGGGGCGATGCGGGCCGAGCGGAACACCATCACGAGCGCGCCGGCCATCAGCGCGAACACGTAGGTGAAGATGAGGCCGGTGAAGACGGGGTCGTGGAACAGCGGGGTGAAGACCGCGCCGCTCAGCAGGATCGCGACGAAGAGCGCGCCGCGCTGGAGCTGGGTCACCCGCCGCGGCTCGTGCTTGAGGAACGCCCGGAAGAAGAGCATCAGGCTCAGGGGCAGGAGCACCGCGACGATGAGGTTCAGCCGCGCCCACATCGGGGTGTCGGCGAAGAACCGCGCGAGGAACGTCGTGCCGTACCAGGCGCCGACGGTGATCCCCATCAGGCCGAAGTACCAGTGGACCCGACGCCGGCGCGCACGGAGCAGGACCGTCGACGCGATCGCGAAGCTCAGCACCGCGGCGAGCAGCGAGGTCTGGGTCCGGAGATCCATCGAGACGGAGCGTAGCGCCCGAGGGCGCGCCCGCGCGAGTCAACGTCGCCCGGTTCTCGGCGGAGCGGAGCGGATCACGCCGCGGGGCCGCCCGACAGCGGGCCGTACGACAGCACGGCTCGACAGCAGCACAGCTCGGCAGCAGCCCAGCTCGACAGCAGACAGCAGCTCAGGTCGACAGCAGCTCAGCTCGGCTGGGGCGACGGGTCGCCCGGCTGCTCCGGCCCCGCGCCGGACATCTCCATGTCGCGGCCGGTCGGGTTCGGGCAGCTCGGCTGCGGGCTCGGGTCGTCGCCCGTCGGATCGACGTGGACGTCCTCGGGCTCCTCCTCGAAGGAGCCGATGGTCGCGCGGAACGCGGCCTCGAGATCATCCGACTCCTCCTCGCGGCCAGCGTCCGCGAGCTCCTCCTGGATCGCCTCGTAGGTGTCGGTGCAGACGGCCTCGCCGTCGTCGTCGACCGCGACCAGCAGGCCGTTCGCGCCGCGCGCCACCTCGAACGACACCGTGTCGGGGAGGAGGTCCTCGCAGCCCGCGGGCGCGAGCTGCCACTCGCGCGCCTCGATCGTGGCGAGGGGGAGGGCGTCGAGGGGCGCCTCGAAGAGATCGGAGGTGCCGCTCCCGACCGGGGCGGAGCAGGCCCCGAGGGAGCCCGCGCCCACCGCGAGGGAGGTGACGATCGCCAGACGTCGGAGGAGGTGCAGGTGGGGCATCGGTCAGGTCCCGCTCTTTGATTTAGTCAAACCGTACTGTTTGACAAGCTGAGAAAGCCTCGGGCGCTTCATCCCGAGCAGCTCGGCGGCCCGGGTGATGTTGCCATCCGTCTCGTCGAGCGCGCGAACGATGCACTCGCGCTCCATCACTTTCTTCATCTCGAGGAGCGACGCCTCCCCGTCGCGGACCCGCTCGTAGAGCAGGCTCTCGAGCGGGCGCGGGGGGGCGTCCGGCGGCACGAGGGCCAGCCGGCCCGCCGCCTCGGCCGGGTTGTCCGGCGGCTGGAAGCTCTCGGAGAACGCAGCGAAATCCGCCGGGACGAGGGTCGGCCCGTCCGCGAACAGGGTCGCCGAGCGCAGGACGTTCTCGAGCTCCCGGACGTTGCCCGGCCAGCGGTGCTGGGCGAGCGCCTGGATGGCCTCGGGGCTCATCCGCTTCATCGGCTCGTCCCGCTCCTCGGCGATGCGGGAGAGGAGGTGGTGGGTGAGGGCCGGCAGGTCCTGGAGGCGGCTCCGGAGCGGCGGCATCTCGATCATCACCCCGCGCAGGCGGTAGTAGAGGTCCTCGCGGAACGTGCCCTCCTGGACCATCTCCTCGAGGTTGCGGTGGGTCGCGGCGATGATCCGGACGTCCACCTTGATCGGCTCGGTGCCGCCGACCCGCTCGAACTCCCGCTCCTGCAGCACGCGCAGCAGGGCGACCTGGGTCTTGGCCGAGATGTCGCCGATCTCGTCGAGGAAGATGGTCCCCCCGTCGGCCATCTCGAAGCGGCCCTTCTTGCGGGCGTTCGCGCCGGTGAACGCCCCGCGCTCGTGTCCGAACAGCTCGCTCAGCAGGAGCGTCTCGACGAGGGCGGCGCAGTTTACCTTCACCAGCGGCTTGCGCCGGCGGGGCGAGTTGCAGTGGATCGCGTCGGCGATCAGCTCCTTGCCGGTGCCGCTCTCGCCGCGCACGAGCACGAGCGCGTCGGCGGACGCGACCTTGTCGATCAGCCCGAACACCTGGGCGAGCGCGGGCGACGTGCCGACCAGCTCGGGGTAGCGCCGGCGCCACTCGTCGACGTGGACGGCCTCGACCCGACGGTGGGCCCCCGTGATCGCGCGGGGCGGGGGCACCGAGTCGTGGCGGGTGCGCGTCCACGCGGTGGCGAGCGCGCCCGCGACCGCGGTCAGCTCGTTGCGCAGCGGGCGCTCGGCCCAGGCCGCGCGGGCCTCGTCGGGGACCCGGGTGGTCAGCTCGTCCTCGATCTTCTGGGCCCGCTCGAGGACGCGGGTCGCGAGGCCCACCTCGCCCGCGTCGCCGAGGGCGCGCGCGTGCCGGATGAGCGCCTTGAGCAGCCGCTCCGGATCGTCGCAGGCGTCGGCCAGCTCGACCGCGCGTCGGGCCGAGACCCGGGTGTCGCCGCCGGCCGCCCGCTCGAGGTCGGTCGACACGATCGCGAGGTCGACCTGGTGCTTCTTGCTGAGCTCGACCGGCAGCTCGGAGAGGAGCTGGCGCGCGGCCGGGACGTCGCCGTCGTAGAGGGCCATCCGGGCCAGCTCGATCCGCGCCTCGACCGCGCGCACCGAGCCGAGCCGCGCGAAGATCTCGAGGGTGCGCTCGAACGCGACCCGCGCGGCCGAGACGTTTCCGTCCGCCGCCTCGATGCGGCCGGTCAGCAGCAGGCTCTCGCCGAGGACCGAGCTCGGGAGCTTGCCGCCGACGCGGCTGCCGAACTCGCCGAGGCCGCGGGCGCGGCTCCGCTCGCCGAGCGTGAGGTAGAGCTCGCCGAGGTTGTTGGCGACGCGCGCGAGCATCGCGCGGTTGCCGAGCCGCTTCAGGAGCCCGACCGCCTGGTGGTAGTAGTTCAGGGCGTCGCCGTACTGCCGCCCGAGGTGGGCGATGACCGCGAGGTTCTCGGTCGCGATGGCGCGCTCGCGGGTGTCGCAGACCCGGCTCGCCACCTCGATGGCCGTGTGGCACGCGCGCTCCGCGCCGCGCAAGTCGCGCTGCAGGAGGAGCGCGACCGCGTGGTTCGTGTGGGCCTGGGCCTCCTGGTGGCCGAGCCCCGCGGCCGAGGCCTCGTCGCGGTTGCGCTCGAAGAGCTGCGCGGCCGAGGTCGGGTCCTTCTGGGTCAGCGCGAGCTTTCCGAGCGTGTTGCGGGCGTGGATCGCGATGACGCGCTCCCCCGCCGCCTCGGCCGCCTCGAGCGCCTGGCGCCCCCACTCGTCGGCCTCCGCGTAGGCCGCGCTCTGGTAGAAGAGCTCCGCGAGCTGGGCCTCGACCTCGGCGAGCACGGACGGGTTGCCCTCCGCGAGCGCGTGGGCGTGGACGAGGACCTCGGCCGCCTCCTCGTGCTCGCCCGCCATCGTCAGGAGCTGGCCGACGGCGTGGGCCGCGATCGGATCGCCCGGCGCGTGCTCCCAGAGCGCGCGGGCGTGGACGAGCGCGCGCGGGTAGTCGCCCGAGACGCGGTAGAGGTCCGCGAGCTGCCGGCGGATCTCCTGGGTCGGCGCGTCGGTGGCGGAGACGAAGGCCTCGAGGAGCGCGGCCGCCTCGCCGTTCGCGTGGCGGGCCGAGAGCGAGGCCGCGGCCTTGACCGACAGATCCGCCGCGAGGTCCAGGTCGCCGGCGCGCAGCGCGTGGCGGGCGGCCTCCTGCAGGTGAACCGAGCGGGCGCAGACGGCCGCGCAGCTCGCGTGCAGCGTCCGCAGGCGCTCCGGCTCGAGGACCTCCACGCATCGCTCTCGGTCGATCTCGCGATCGAACGAGAAGAGCATCCGGCCGTCGAGGATGCTGCGCGACACGAGCTCCGACGCCGCGAAGGCCTGCCGGTCCTCGCGCTCGGGGTGCACGGCCGCGATCTCGGTCAGCTCGGCGAAGTCCGCGTCCCGGCCGAGCACCGCGAGGGCCTCCGCGAGGGCGCGCGCGTTGGGCGGCAGCTCGCCCAGGCGCCGGCGCAGGCGCTCCGTGGGGGTGAGCGGCTGGCCCTCGATGAGGAGGTCGATCGCCTCGGGGATGCCGCCGGTGCGCTCGAGGATGCGCTGCAGGGCGTGCGAGGACTGGAGGTACGCGCGGACGCCTTCGATGCCGAGGGTGCCGACCTCGACGCGCTGGGTCTGCTCGTGCTCGCTCAGCCGGATGAAGCCGGACGCGGGGCTGTCCGGGGCGTCGGTGCGAGCGCTCGCGACGAAGAGGGCGCGCAGCCCGTCCGGGCGGCCCTCGTCCAGGTTCGCGTCGTCCAGGAGAAAGGAGAGCAGCTCGAGGGTCCCGCGATCGGCCTTCTCCATGTGATCGATCACGATCAGCGGGGCGCGCAGCTTGGAGACCTCGCCGAGGAGCGCGGCCACCGCGTCGAAGAAGCGGAGGCGCTTCTCGAAGACCGCCGTCTCGGCCGTCGCCCCTGGCAGGTCGTCGGTCGCGAAGGGGACGCCGGCCGCGTCGGGTCCGCCGTGCTGATGCCACAGGCGGTGGCAGCCACCGCGGCACGCGAGGCCGCTCAGATCGATGTCGGGCGTCGAGCCCACCTCGTCGAGGAACCGCAGCGCGCGCTCGACGATGTTCGCGAACGGGCCGAAGGCGCGGCCCTCCTCGCAGCGGCCCTCGAGGACGACCCCGCCCTGGAGCCGCACCCGGCTCTTGAGCTCCGACAGGATGCGCGACTTGCCCATGCCGCTCGGGCCCTCGAGGAGGACGAGCTTGGAGGCGCGCGGATCGCCGCGCTGGGCGTCGCGGTAGTAGGCGGTGAGCTTGGCCAGCTCGTTCTCGCGGCCAGCGCACTGGAGCTCCGGCGTCGCGCCGTGGGGCGCGGGGCGCAGCGGGCGGGGGGCAGCGTCGTGGCTCATACAGTCCGTTCTCGGCGGACGAGGCGGACGCACCCCGACCAGCCGTTCAAGACTACGAGCCGAGCGCCACCCCTTCAAGGCGAGCGGGCCGTCGCGCGACCCCGCCGGTCAGCTCCGGTAGTCCTCGACGTCGATGCCGTAGCGCTTGAGCCAGCGGTGGATCTGCATCCGCTCCTTGCCGAGGTCGCGGCCCACCGCCGCGATGTTGCCGCGGTGGCGGGCGAGCAGGTCGCGGAGCGCGGCCTCGGTCGGCGGGCCGGTCGGGCGCGTGCGCGCGGGCGCGACGGGCGGGGCGGGGGCCGGCGGCAGCGCGAAGCCGGGGCTGCTGGCGGCGGGGGACGCCACGCGGAGATCGCCGTGCCCCTGGAGGCTCTGGCGGACCGGCTCGGGCAGGTGCACCAGGTCGAGCTCTTGGCGCCCCTCGGAGAGCGCGACGGAGAGCTTCACCGCGCTCTCGAGCTCGCGCACGTTGTACGGCCAGGGGTAGTGGGCGAGGCCGACCATGTAGGGGAGGGTGACGCTCGCGTCCGGCCGCCCGCTCTTCGTCAGGAAGTGACGGACGAGCGGGTAGAGGTCCTCGCGGCGCTCGCGCAGCGGCGGCACGACCGCGGTGAACTCGCGCAGCCGCGCGAAGAGGTCGCCTCGGAACGTGCCCTTGGCGACGAGGCTCTCGAGGTCGCGGTGCGTCGCGCAGACGACCCGCACGTCGACCGGCTCGGGGGTGGTCGCGCCGATCGGGAGGACTTTGCGCTCCTGCAGCACGCGCAGGAGCTTGGCCTGGGCCTCGAGCGGCATGTCGCCGATCTCGTCGAGGAAGAGCGTCCCCTGGTGGGCCGCGCGGACGAGGCCGGGCTTGTCGCTCGCCGCGCCGGTGAAGGCGCCCTTGCGGTAGCCGAACAGCTCGCTCTCGATGAGATTGGCGGGGAGCGCGGCACAGTTGATCGCCTGGAACGGACCGGTCCGCTCGCTGGCGAGGTGCACCGTGCGCGCGACGAGCTCCTTGCCGGTGCCCGAATCGCCCGTGACGATCACCGAGAGCTGGGTCTTGGCGACCTTCTCGATGCGGTCGAGGAGGTGATCGACCTGGTAGCCGCCGATCAGCGGGCAGCCGCGGATGCCGTGGTGGATGGGGCGCGCGCTCTCGACGACCGAGCCGTCGACCCGGTAGGCGCCGTAGCTGTAGATGCCGTGGCTCGCGAAGCGGAACAGGGTGTCGCCGACCCGGATCACGTCGTGGGCGGCGAGGCGGGTGGCGGTGACGCGCGCGCCGTTGACGAGGATCCCGTTGGTCGAGCCGTTGTCGAACAGCCACGCGCCGTCGGGGCGCCGCTCGACCCGGCCGTGGTAGCGGGAGACGGCGGCCTCGGGGATGCAGAGGATGTTGTCCGGCTCGCGGCCGAAGGTCGTGACCTCGCTCGCGAAGGGGACCGCCGACGGGAGCTGGCGGTGCAGGCGCGAGTACACGAGGACCAGGCCCGGTGTCGGGTCCTTGGTCGCCTCGAGGGCCGGGATGGCCTCGATCGAGGCGGTCGTCCAACCGTTCTGCCCGCTGCTCACGATGCGGCTCGCAAGGTATCAGAGTGCCGGGGCGATCGCTGCACTCGGATGCGGTTCGATCCAGGCTCCCCCCATGAGGCTGGGTCACGCGCTCGTCCTGTGGGCCGCGCTCGCCGGCGCGCTGGGCGGCGCGGGCTGCGGCGCGCCGGCCCACCGCCCCGCCCGCCCGGGCTCGCCGGCGCCGAGAGTCACCAGAGAGGCGGCGGCCACGCCGGCCGACCCGCCTCGCCCCGCCTTCGCGGCCCGGCTCGCGGCCAGGCGCGCCGCTCACGGTGACGCGATCGTCGGGGACGCCTCGCTCGAGGGGCCGCGCGCGCTCCACCTCGTGCTGGAGGCGGGCCGCTGCTACGCGATCGAGGCGGTCACCGACGCGGAGGCGCGGCTCGTGGTGACCGACGAGCACGGGCACGAGGTCGCGGCCGCGGAGGGCGAGGACCCGCGCGCGGGCCGGGTGTGCCCGCGCTGGACCAGCTCGTTCACGCTCGCCGTCGAGGTGAGCGGCTCGGCCGGCGTCTTGATCGTCGGGGAGTGACCGGGACGATCGGCGATCCGACGCCGTCGCCTGCGCCCGTTGGCTGGGTCTCTGGGGCGTGCAGGGGGCCTGGGCTCAGCCCTCGGCTTCGCGGGGGGGCTCGCTGACGAGGGGCTCGAGCGCGCGCTGGAGATCGGCCAGCTCGAACGGCTTGCGCAGCAGCGCGCTCCCCGGCGGGGCCTGCGCGTCGGTCGAGCCGCTCATGAGCAGCGCCTGGCGGGTGCGTCCGAGGGCGAGGAGGTCCTCGATCAGCGCGTCGCCACGATCGCTGCCGAGCGCGAGATCCACGAGCGCCACGTCGTAGGGGCCGGCGTGCGCCAGCGCGGTCTCCCGGTCGCGCGCGACGTCGACGTGCGCGCCGTGGATCTCGAGCGCGGTGCGCACCATCGTCCGCATCGCCTCGTCGTCGTCGGCCACGAGGACGCGCCGCTCGAACAGGAAGGGCCGGGGGTGGACCCCGCTGCTCACCGACGTGACCTGCGGCGGCCGGAGGCTCATCGCGGCCGCCCCCGCGAGGGGGAGCCAGATGTCGAAGCGCGTGCCCGTCCCACGGCGGCTCTCGACCTCCACCCGGCCGCCCGCCTCCTCGACGGTGTCCCGCACCATCGCGAGGCCGAGGCCGGTGCCCGTCTCCTTCGTCGTGAAGTAGCGGTCGAACGCGCTCGCGAGGGTGCCCGCGCTCATCCCCGGGCCGTCGTCGGCCACGCTCAGCACGAAGCGCTCGCCGCGGCGCTGGGTCGAGACCCGGATCGTCCCCGGTCCGTCGAGGGCCTCGAAGGCGTTCCGGACCAGGTTGCTCACGATCAGCCGCAACGTCGAGGCAGGGGCGGCCGCGTGGATCGTCGGCTCGAGCGAGGCCTCGAGCGCGATGGACGCCTCGTCGAGCTCGGGGGCCAGGGCCTCGAGCACCTGCCGCACGACCTCGTCGACGAGGGTGGGGTCGTCGCCGCTGGGGTGGATCGACGGTGAGCCGGTGTCGCGCATCGTGCGCAGCAGGCCCCGCGCGCTGCCGAGCGCCTCGCGCGCGCTGCGCTGGACCACGTGGAGCGCCTGCCGGGTCCGCTCGGGCAGCGGCTGGCTCGCGCTGGCCATCCGCGTCCAGCCGGCGATCGCGGTGAGCGCGTTGGCGACCTCGTGGGTCACCCCGGCCGCGAGCTCCGCCGCGGCCGCGCGCCGGCGCAGCGCCCGGTCGTCGGGCTCGGGCACGATCAGCACCCGCGCCTGGCCGGCCTCGCGCGGCCACGCCAGGGCGAAGCCGACCACGTCCCCTCGGTCACGCAAGGTGGCCCGGCCGCGCTCTCCCGCCCGGGCCCGCTCCACCACCGCCTGGACCTCGCTCGCGTCGCTGTCGGCGCCGGCGATCGCGCAGACCGCCTCCGCCAAGGAGCCCTCCGGGGCGGCCTTGCCGTCCAGGTCGTCCGGGCCACCGATCGCGACGTGCACCCTCCCGCCCTCGCCATCCTCGAGGAGGACGCACGACAGCTCACCGGCCAGCCAGCCCAGGAGGTCTTGTGTCACTGGATCCATCTACGTATGCAGGAAGACTATCCCCAGAGGGTGAGCCTCAGCAAGACGCCTGTAATGCGGAGGCGGTAGGCCACGAACGTGCGAGCGTCCGCGGGTGCCGCTAGGATGTGCGCGGTTTGGGCGCAGACGTTTCGCGGCGGGGGTTCTAAAGGTGCGCATCACGCTGGGCGCCAGGCTCGACTACGTTACTCTCGTTGCGGGTGTGACCCTGCTCGCCGCGGCGCTCGGAGGCTGCGCGCGGGGCGCGGGCGACGAGGACGCGGGCGGTGGCGGCGGCATGGACGCGGGTCCGATGCTCCGCATCGACGCGAGCGCCTGCGCGACGCCGTGCGGCGCCGGGACGGTCTGCTACGGCGGCAACTGCGTCGCGGCCTGCGAGCCGGACGGGACCTGCGGCGGCGGGCGCACCTGCTGCGGCACGGCGTGCCTGAACCTCACCAACAGCTTCGACGACTGCGGCGCGTGCGGCCGGAGCTGCTTCGGGCGGGCGAACGTCTGCACGATGGGCGAGTGCATGTGCGGCACGAACCCGGCGTGCGCCGACGGGACGATCTGCTGCGACGGCGACTGCACCGATCTCGACACCGACGCGATGAACTGCGGCATGTGCAACAACGCCTGCGCGGCCGGGCAGGTGTGCGAGGGCGGCGCGTGCGTGGGGATGCCGTGCGATCCCGCGTGTCAGGGCGACGCGACCTGCGAGATGGGCGCCTGCCGCTGCGGCGCCGGCCCCGACTGCACGGGCGGCGAGACCTGCTGCGGCGCCGGCTGCGTCGACACGTCCTCCGACACGTCCAACTGTGGCCGCTGCGGCATGGCCTGCGGCGCGGGCGAGGTGTGCATGGGGGGGACCTGCACGACCGACGTCCCCTGCACGCCGGCCTGCGCGGCGGGCGAGACCTGCGTGGCCGGCACCTGCATGTGCGGCTCGACCCCCGCGTGCGGCGCGGCGCGCGCCTGCTGCGGCGGGAGCTGCGTGGACACGACGCGCGACGTCGGCAACTGCGGCGCGTGCGGGCGGACGTGCTCCGGCTCGGAGCAGTGCTGCGCGAGCAACTGCGTCAACACCCAGACGAACGACAACCACTGCGGCGGCTGCGGGCGCTCCTGCGGCGATACCGCCGACGGCTGCACCGCGGGCAGCTGCACCTGCGGCGGCGGCTCGGAGTGCTTGCTCCCCCCGTGCCTCCTCGGCATGTGCATCATCCTCTGATGAGCCAGCGTCCCGACCTCTCGCGCCCGCCGCTGACGGGCGCCCAGCAGAGCTTCTTCGCGGTCGAGTACGAGCCGTCCAGCGACGAGATCGTCATGCTCGATCAGCGGCGCCTCCCCACGCAGATCGTCTATCACCGCTACACCAAGCCGGACGAGGTCGCCGACGCGATCCGGGACATGGTGGTGCGCGGCGCGCCCGCGATCGGGATCAGCGCCGCCTACGCCCTCGCGCAGCTGGCCGCGCACGAGACCTCGGACGCGTCGACCTACCTCGTCGCCAACGGCGCGGCCTCGCGCGTGCTCTCGGGGACGCGGCCGACCGCGATCAACCTCGCCTGGGCGATCGCGCGGATGGGGCGGCGGGCGGCCGAGGTGGCCAAGCTGCCGCCGCCCGAGCGCGCGGCCGCGATGCGCGCGGAGGCCGAGGCGATCCACCGCGAGGACGTGGCGGCCTGCGAGGCGATGGGGGCGCTCGGGGCCGCGGACGTGCCCGACGGCGCGACGATCCTCACGCACTGCAACGCCGGCGCGCTCGCGACCGGGGGCTACGGTACCGCGCTCGGGGTGATCCGGGCGGCCCACGCCGCGGGCAAAGGGATCCGCGTCCTCGCGAGCGAGACCCGTCCGTACCTCCAGGGCGCGCGGCTCACGTCGTGGGAGCTCCACCAGGACGGCATCGACGTCGAGGTGATCACCGACTCGATGAGCGGCCACTTCTTCGGGCGCGGCGAGATCGACTTCGTCGTCGTCGGGAGCGACCGGGTCTGCGCCAACGGCGACGTCGCGAACAAGATCGGCACGTACACCCACGCGGTGCTCGCCCACGCGCACGAGGTCCCCTTCACGGTCGCCGCGCCGTGGAGCAC
>JAUHXR010000506.1 GCA_030426845.1 Polyangia bacterium
ACGACCGGCAACTGGGGCGCTGGGGGCGGCGGCGGCTCGGGCGGCGCGATCCTCCTCGAGGCGCCGACGGTGACGGTCGGCGGGAGCTCGGGCCTCACGACGAGCGGCGGCGGCGGTGGCGGCGGCGCGAGCGCGAGCGGCGACGGCGGGTTCGGCGAGAACGGGGCCACCACCCTGTCGCGCGCGGCCGGCGGCCGATCGGGCGGCTCGGACTTCGGCGCGGGCGGCGGCGACGGCGGCGGAGGGGTCGACGACGACGGCCTCCGCGCGAGCGACAACGCCAGCGCTGGCGGCAACGGCGGCGGGGGCGGGGGCGCGGTGGGCTGCGTGGTGGTGCGGACGCGCGACGGCTCGCTCCCGGGCGGCGCCTCCTCGCGCATCAGCGGTCGATCGCCTCAGGCGCTCCGCTCCGCGGCGGTCCAGATCCGTTGAGCTGGGAGGACGCGTGGCGCGAGGGGCGCACCGGCTGGGACGCGGGCGCCTCGCCGCCCGCCCTCGTGGAGCTGGCGCGCTCTGGCGACCTGCCCTCGGGCCGCGCGCTCGTGCCGGGCTGCGGGGCGGGCTACGACGTGCTCACCCTCGCCCACGCCGGCCTGGCGGCGACTGGCCTCGAGGTCGCGCCCACCGCGGCCGAGCGCTTCGAGGCGCTGCGGGACGACGCGGGGCTCGACCCGTCCGTCGCGCGCGTGGAGCTCGGCGACTTCTTCACCTACGCGCCCGCCGCACCCTTCGATCTGATGTGGGACTACACGTTCCTCTGCGCGATCGAGCCGGCGCGGCGGCCAGCCTGGGAGGCCCGGGCCCATACGCTCCTCGCCGACGACGGCGAGCTGGTGACGCTGATCTTTCCGGCTCGGCCGGAGCCGCTCAACGGGCCCGGCCGCCCGCCCTACCCGCTGCTGCCCGAGGACGTGGAGGCGCTGCTGTCGCCGCGGTGGGAGCGCGTCGAGCTGCGCCCGGTGACCCGCAGCCACGCGGGGCGCGACGGGCTCGAGCACCTCGGGCGCTGGCGCAAGCGCGCTTGACGCAAGCTGGCCCGCCTGTGGGGCTCAGAGCTGCTCGCAGACCCTCAGGCCGCTGACCCAGACGTCGCGCGACGGCGGCGTCGGGCTCCCGGTCGGCAGCGGCTCCGTCTCGGCCGCGACGAGGACGTCCACCCCGCCCTCGCGAGGCACCGTGGTCGCGGCGACGCGCTCGATGATCCCGAGCACGTGCCCGACGTCGGCCGCGTCGAGGATCGGCACGCTCACCGGCGCGCCGAGGCCCTCGGTCGCGACGTGGCCGTCGCGCGTCACGAAGCGGGCTCGGAGCGCGAGCCCGTTGAAGCTCTCCGTGCTCGGCCCGGGACCGAAGACCACCGCGCGCTCCGCGTCGAGCAGCGTCGCGCGGACCTCACCCCACGGCGCGTTCTCGCCCACCGGGTGGGTCACCGCGGTGACGCAGGTCGACGGATCACCGCCGCCCCGGCAGCTCGCCCGGAAGGTCGCGAGGCCGGACCATACGGGCACCACCGCGACCGCCTCGCCCGAAGGGAACTCGACCATCGCGCCGACACCGTTCGGGTTGTCGATCGCGTGGGTCGCGACCGCTCCACCCTCGCCCCAGAAGCTGAGGGACGGGCCCGTGCCGTTGTAGGACTCGCTCATCACGACGCCGCCGCCGGCCGCGAGGGTCGTGCGATCGCCGCAGTAGGCATCGGGCAAGACGACCTGCGTCACGCTCCCGGCCGGGTTCATGCGGAAGAGCCGCGAGCCGCCCTCCATCGCGCACTCGCGCCACGCGAGCGCCGGCCCGGCGGTGATGCGCATCTGCGGGTCGGGCCACTCGCCTACGAAGCTCGCGCTCCGCGTGAGCGCGCGGATCGTCGCGGAGCCGTCCGAGGGGAGCCAGTCGGTGATGTCCAGGAGCGCCGCGCCGCGGTCGCCGCCGTCGAAGACCGACAGGAGCACGTCGCCGTCGAGGTCCGCGTGGAGCCCGAGCCCGGGCACGCCGCCGTGCATCGCGAGGAGGCCGCTGAGCGAGGTCGGCGAACCGAGGAACGCGCCGTCCTCTACCCGCGCGGTGAGCATCTGCGCGTCGGGGCCGCTCGGCCCGTCGGTGAGCAGCACGAGGAGCGCGTCGGGGTTGGACGCGTCGCCGCGGTCGTCGAGCGGCGCGATCTCGAGCGACCGCAGGTACACCGCACCGCCGAACGGGCCGGTGGGCAGCGGGTAGACGAAGGGCGCGAGCCGGCCCACCTCGGCGTAGCCACCGGGGATCGTCAGACCCTCGTCGCACGACTGCCGCACGCCGTCGCCGCAGACCGGCGTCGCGCCGGGGTAGACCCCCGGGTGGGTGTCGTCGCAGTCGGCCGGCGTCCCCGCGCACCCGGGCGCGCTCCGCTCGAAGCCGTCGCCGTCCTCGTCGCACGGGACGCACCGCCCGCTGTCGCAGGTCTCGCCGCCGTCGCAGTCGCTCGCGACGGCGCAGGCGCCGACGCAGCGGCCGAGCGGATCGCAGGCCTCGCCCGACGCGCAGTGGGCGTCGCCGAGACACTCCACGCAGAGGCCGTCCGCGCAGTGCGGGGTCGGGCTCGCGCAGCCGCAGGCCGGAGGCCCCGCGTCCTCCTCGACGGGCCCGGCGTCGTCGAGTGGGCCCTCCTGGGCCACGTACGGCGAGGTGTCGAGCAGGAGCGTGCAGCCCGTCGTCAGGCCGAACGCGACGATCAGCGTCAGCGCGCGCATCTCAGAGCCTCCCGTGGATCGCGGCGCCCGCGCCGCTCGGATCGCCGTAGACCGTGAGCGCGACGTCGCGCTCCTCGCCTCCGTTGGCGAAGGCCACGCCGAGGAGCACCGCGCCGAGCGCGATCCCCGTCACGCCCACCGCGAGGCCGACGTCCGAACCGGTCGCGAGCCCCGTCAGCGTCGCGACCTCGTCGGCGCGGCAGCTCATCGAGCCGCCGCAGCCCGCGGAGATCGCCTCGTCCTCGGCCAGCGCGAGGCCGCCCAGCACGCCCTGGGTCGCGAAGCCCAGGCCGCCGACCACGAAGGCCGCGATCGAGACGCCGAGCAGGCCCATGTCGGGGCCGCCGCCCGAGCTCGACGCGGGCGTGACCGGGGCCGCCACCGCGACCTCGTCCCGCGGGCTCTCGGGCGCCGCGGGCTCCTCGTCCGGAGGCTCGCCCAGCTCGTCGACGGCCGGCTCGGCGCGCGCCGCCTCCGCCTCCAGCTCTCGGGCGCGCTCGCGGAGGTTCTCGAGGCGCCGGGTGAGTGCCTCGCGGTTCGGGATGTCCTCGATCGCGTCGAGGTAGAGCGCGAGGTGGTCGGCGGCCTCGGCCGGCTGACCGAGCCGCTCGTAGCAGCCCGCGATGTTGTAGTGCATCCGCGGCCGCTCGGAGAGCTGGAGCGCGCGCTCGAACTCGCGGATCGCGTCGCGGTAGTCGCCGGTCTCGAAGTACTCCGCGCCGACCTGGAAGTGCAACCGAGCTTGCGCATCCCGTCCGTCGTCTGCCCGCGGCGCGCCCTGCGCCGCCGCGCTCGCCGCGGGGCCCAGCCCGCCGACGATGACCACCATGGCTACGACTCGATGCACGCGCCCTCCGTTGCTTCCCCTGCGTCGACGGCCCGCGCGCGCGAACGCCGCGCGTCGAGCCACCCCACGGGCGCCCGCCCCGCGGCGACGCCGCGAGCCGGAGCGCACCGGGGGCTCGCCCTAGGCAACGGCCTCTGTGACCGATCCCTTTAGAGCACATCTCAACCCCCCTCCCGTCGCCTCGGCGGCGGGACGGCGCGCCCCGCACGCCAGTCGCTCCTCCGAAATGCTGGGTTCAGTCGTCGACGCGGCGGCGCGCCTGCTTCTTCTCGGAGGTGCGCTTCTTCTCGTCGAGCCGGCGCTGCTTGGCGCGACGGGACGGCTTGGTCGGCTTGCGCTTCTTGGGCACCACGAGCGCCTCA
>JAUHXR010000154.1 GCA_030426845.1 Polyangia bacterium
CGGTGTGGAGTCGGCGACCGCGATCGGGACGCCGACCCGGCTCATCGCCGGCAGGTCGTTCACGTCGTTGCCGACGAAGGCGACGCGCTCGCGCGGCGCGCGGAGCTCCTCGAGGATCGAGTCGACGACCTCACCCTTGTCGCCGACCCCCTGGTAGCAGGGGACGCCGAGCTTGTCGCAGCGCGCCGCGACCACGGGGTTCGCCTCGGTCGAGACGACCATCACGCGGACGCCCGCGTCGCGAAGCCGGGCGATGCCCCAGCCGTCGCCACGGTGGCAGACCACCGACTCGGTCCCGTGCTGATCGACGGTCACGCGGTTCTCCGTCATCACTCCGTCGAAGTCGAGGAGGACCAGGTCGACGCCCGCGAGGGCCGCTGGATCGAGCGCGGGGCGCACGCTCGCGAGCACCGCCTCCATCAGGACGAGGTCCTCGGGCTCGTCCACCTGGAACGAGTCGAGGGGGCGCATCATGTAGGTGGCCACGCGCCCGCCGAGCCGGCTCCCCGTCTCGCGCAAGACGTCGGGCCGAAAGACGTAGATCGAGCCGTTCTCGATCACGTCGAGCGGGGCGTCCTGGCGCCGCGGCCGCGCGCGGTGGTCGTAGTTGAGCGGCCACGGGCCGTCCGAGTCGACGCGCCACATGAAGCCGTGGCTCGCGCAGGCGCTGAAGAGCGAGTCGGCCTGGGACCGCAGCAGCGTCTGGATCGCGGCCTCGATGTCGTGCTCGCGACGCAGCGGTGAGGTCGCCTGGAGGAACACGACCAGCTCCGGCGCGTAGCCTTCGCGCGAGCGGAGCTCGTCGAGGCAGTGAAGGAGCGCGGACTCGCTCGAGCAGGTGCTCGTCGCGAGCGACGCGGGCCGGTCGACCACCTCGGCGCCGCGCGTCTTGCTGACCCGCGCGATCTCCGGGTCGTCCGTGCTGACGACGACGCGTGTGACGCTCGGGGTCGCGAGGGCCTGCTCGATCGACCAGGCGATCAGCGGCCGGCCGCCGAGGGGGCGGACGTTCTTGCGGGGGACTCCGACGGAGCCGCCGCGCGCAGGGATGATGGTGAGGATCTCCATGGTCACGTCTCCCGCCTCAGAAGGACGCCGCCTGATCGAGCGACCGAGGGCGCCCCTCGAAGCGAGCCTGGGCCGCGCGGACGAGGTCGACCGCGGTCTCGGCCAGGGCGCCTCTCATCTCGTCGCGGCGGGCCGCCGCGCGCTCGGCGAACCCGGCCTCGGCCGGCGCACGGAGCGCCTCGAGGAAGCGCGGCACGTTGACCTCCTCGTCGAAGCGGCTGAGATCGACCAGCCGGGCCGGCGGACCGCCGACCGCCTCGTGGAGCATGCGCGCGCCCGGCGTGGCCGCGAGGAGCACGGTGGGCGTCCCGGCCGCGAAGGGCACGGTGACCGACGCCGGGCGGTGCCCGATCACGGTGTCGAGCGAGGCGTAGACCTGCATGAGGGTCTCGGCCCGGTGGATGTCGGTCGGCGCGTAGAGGCCAGGCACCACGTGGGGCAGCTGGACGAGCGAGTCGGCCGGGATGCGAACCTCGAGGAGGCGCGCCAGCTCCGCGTCGACGTCGAGCTGGGTGTGCGGCGCGAAGACGATCTGGCGGTTGTCCTCCCGCGCGAGGTACTCGAGCGCGTCGACCAGCGCGCGCATCATCGTCTCGAAGCGCATCTGGAAGGGGAAGGGCAAGACGTCCTGCACCTGGTCGAGCTGGAGCGAGAGGCCGATGGGCCGCCGCGCCGGGTCGATGAAGGCGGGCGTCCCCCCGGCGGCGGGGGAGAGCACGACCTCGAGCGGGCCGAGCGACGGGACCGGCCGACCGATCGCGGCGCCGATCAGCGCGGCGGCCCCCGGGTCGCGCGTCGAGAAGACCGCGGCGCGCGAGGCGGTGGCGGTGAGGTGCGCGACGCCCTCGGCGAGGAGCGGGTCAGGGAGGAACGCCGGCGCGTCGTAGCCGGCCGCGAGGACCGCGATCGGGATCTCGATCGCGTCGAGGTCGGCCGCCGGGATGTCGAGCGACCAGCCGCTCGCGCTGGACGGCTGATGGCTCAGCGCGTCCTCGCCCGTGATGACCAGGAGATCGTACGACGCGTTGACCGTCTCGATCGTGCTCGCGCGCAGGGGCAGCGCGTCGAGCCCGCTCTGATCGATCGCGAGGTCGACGCCCGTGTCTTCGGCCGCGCGCCCGAGCAGCTCGACGAGCGCGGTGAATGTGACCTGGCTGCCGAGATCGGCGTCGAGCCGATCGAGGACGAGGATGCGGGGGCAAGGTCGGCTCATGGCGGAGTCCTAGGCGGCGGGGGTGATGAAGTACGTCGGCTCGGGGTGACCGAGCTTCGCGCGGTAGAGGGACGCGCTCTGGCGGCAGTGATCGCGCAGGGCGGGCGGGACATCGCCGCGGGTCGCGGCGTCGCAGAGGGCGAGGCAGAGGTGGTAGGCGTGCACCCCGGCGAGCAGCCGCTCGAGCTCGCGGACCACGCGGTTGACGCGGGCGGCCGGGGTCGGTCGCGCGAGGATCGCGTCGAGGCCGCTCAGGTGCGCGCTCGGGGTGCGCGAGGTGAGGATCGCGCGCCGCAGGCGCTCGAGGTGACGGTGGCCGTCGAGCTCGGCCGCCACGCGTACGCCGCGCCGGCCGCCGGGGTGGACCTGGACCGGCCCGGGCCGGTAGACGCCCGTCGCGAGGATCCGCGCGTCCGCGTCCATCCGGGTGATCTCGACCCCGGCGCGCGCCAAGGCGCCCGCGAGCGTCACCTCGTCGAAGACGTGGGCGCGCGAGCCGTCGAGCAGGCCGTCCACGAGGACTCCCTCGGGGCAGCCGAGGTTGGCGACCTCGAGCACGACCCGTCCGCCCGGCTTGAGCCAGCGCAGCGCGCGCTCGAGCAGGCCGACCGGGTCGGCGACGCGCTCGAGGCGGTCGTAGAGGAGCACGCAGTCGAAGGACGCGAGCGGGGCGCCCGTCGGCGGGTAGTCGGTGGCGCGCACCCCGATGACGTCCTCGAGCGCGCGGCAGAGCCCGGGCCCGCCGTCGACCACGAGGACCGAGTCGGAGGCCTCGAGGCGGCCGAGGCGCAGCGCGGTGGTCGCGCGTCGCCAGGCGCTCGCTTCGTCGTGGCGCACGAGCGCGCCGCGAGCCTCGGCGCCGGAGCGGCGGGCGAGCCCGCAGACCGCGCAGATCGTGTAGTCGGCGCAGGCGTCGGGGATCGCGTCGGTGGAGGGAGCGTCGCAGAGGGCGCAGGTGTCGTCAGTCCGGGTCACGCCTCCCAGATGAGCACGTACGATGCCAGCGACGCGGGCCCCCCGATCCGCGGGGCGAGAGCGGCTTGGAGCCAAACCCCCGACGCCCTGGACGTCGACCCTCTGACGCCCCCGCACCGCCGCGCCGCCCGCGGCTCTGCCTCCCCGGCTGGCTCGACGCTTGCTCAGGTCACGCGCGATGACTGCACCGCACGCGACCCCCACCCTCTTCGAGAGCGACAAGGGCCCGCTCTCCGTCCGCGTCGGCGAGCACGCGCTCGAGGACCCGGTCGATCCCTGGCTCGGCGCGGGCATGTTCGCCTCGGCCGAGCAGGTCGAGCGCGGCGACCACGTGATCGTGTTCGGCGCGGGCCTCGGCTACCGGCTCCGGCACCTCGCCTCGATCGGGTGCGAGGCGCCGATCGTCTACGAGCCGTGCGGCGCGCTGGTCGACCTCGCGCGCGAGCGCGGCGTCGGGATCCCGCCGGGCGCCCAGGTGTTCACCGACCTCGAAGCGCTCCACAAGCACCTCCACGCGGTCACCAAGCCCAAGGAGAACACGATCCTCCTCGCGCCGATGCCCTACCGGCGCGCCTTCCCCGAGGCCTTCGAGCAGCTCGGTCGCACGATCAACGAGGTGCAGGGCCTCGTGCTGCTCCAGCGCAACAGCGTGATGGAGCGCGCCGGGATGCTGGCGGAGCGCGCGATCGGCAACCTCCCCCGCCTCGCCGCCGTCCCGACGCTCGGCGAGCTGGGCCGCCCCCTCGAGGGCTCCCCCGCGTTCGTCGTCTCGGCCGGCCCCTCGCTCGACAGGAACCGCCAGCACCTCGTCGCCGCGGCCGCGCGCGGGCCGGTCTTCGCGGTCAACACCTCGGCGCCGGTCCTCGCCACGATCGGGGCGCCGATCGACCTGCTCGTCGCGATCGAGGCGCTCGACGTCACCGAGCCGATCACCAAGGCGGCGCCGGTCACGCGCGCGCTCGCGCTCGACCTGACGAGCGGCTTCGCGAACTTCGACGCCCCGGTCGAGCGCAAGGTGACGTTCATGGTCGACGCGCCGCAGTACCGCGACCTCGCGGACCGCGTCGGGATCGGCACGCTCGGCTACGGGGGCAGCGTCGCCACCGCCGCCTTCGCGATCGCCCACGCGCTCGGCGCCGACCCCATCGTGCTCGTCGGGCAGGACCTCGCGTACACCGACGGCCGGGGGTACGCGGAGCACACGCTCTACGAGGCGACCCGGGTCTACCGCGACGGCGCGCTCATCTACATCGACCGCGCCAAGAAGTGGGACGAGACGACCGCCGCCGGCGGGCTGAAGGTCCCCAGCAAGGTCCGCCCGGTGGTCGACGTCACCGCGTGGGGCGGCGAGGGCGAGGTGTGGAGCACGCACGAGCTGGTGCTCTTCCGCCGGTGGTTCGAGATGGCGACCGAGCAGATCGACGGCGGGACCCGGCTGATCAACGCGACCGAGGGCGGGGCGCGGGTCGCCGGCTTCGAGGAGCTGCCGCTCGCGGAGGTGCTCGCGCAGCTCCCCGAGCGGAGCCACGGGCTCCACGCCGCGATCGACGCCGCGCGCCGGGTGCCCCAGACCAAGATCACCCGCGCGGCGCAGGACGTGATGCGCGCGAGCAACCGCCTCGCCCGCTGCGCGAGCCGCGCGCTGAAGGCGAACGGCGGCCGCAACCGGGCCGCGGTCGAGCGGGCGGAGCGGGAGCTGCGGGCGGCCGGTCGCAAGGCGCCGCTGGCGGAGTCGCACGCGGGGCCGGCGCTCCTCGAGATCCTCGACGACGAGGCGCTCACCCTGCGGGACCGGACCAGCAAGACGTTCGAGGCGATCCGGCGCTCGGCCCACCGGGTCGAGGAGCTCGCGCGGGCCGCGAGCCAGCCCCTCGGGTGAGGGCCCGCGCGCGTCAGCGAACCCGCGGGACGACGAGGGCGGTGCAGTGGATCGCGCCGCCCAGCTCGGCGACCTCCTCGGCCTCGATCGGCACCACGCGCCGGCCCGGGTAGGCGGACCGCAGGATCGCGAGGGCCTCGGCCTGCGATCGCCGCGAGCCGCGGTAGACCGGGACGATCACCGATCGCTCGAGCACGATGGAGTTGAGGTAGCTGCGGAACACCGTGCGCCCGGAGCTCGAGGGCATCGGGATACGCGTGACCTCGAAGCCGCCCTCTTCGAGGCGGAGCGCGGCCTCGTCGAGGACCTCGGCGTTGAGCTCGTCGCGGCCGCGCGTGTAGGCGCCGACGAGCGCCCGGCCCGGCCCGGGGAGCATCACGAACATGTCGACGTGGCCCGTCTCCTCGCCGAGGAGCGGGAGCACGAAGACCACCTCGTCGCAGCCGAGCACCGCGGCCATCCGGGCCCGCACCGCGGGCTCCTCGGCGCCGTCCTCCATCGCCGCGGCGAGCACGTCCTCGCTCACCACGCAGCGGCCGTCCCCGTCCGCGAGCAGGTGGCCGCCCTCGATGGGCAGCTCGAGCGGGAGCCGGAGCCGGGCCTGGGCCCGCGCGAGCGCCACGCTCATCACGTCGTCGCGCGGACGATCCTTGTGGTACGGCGGGTCGACCAGGACGAGGTCGTCCACGCTGTGCACGAGGAGCGGCCCGTAGTCGCGGATCCACATCGTGTCGACGGGGACCTCGAGGCGCCGCAGGCGGTCGGGCGGGATGCCCTCCTCGAGCAGCCACTCGGCGAGGGGGCCCACCGTCTCCTCGTCGCCGACGAGGCGCACCGGCACCTCGTCGGCGATCGCCCCGACCAGCGCGTGGAAGTAGTCGCCGTGCTCCCAGTTGCCTTCCCACGCGAGGAGGACCTCCTCGGCCGGCTCCGCCTCGGACACGAGCCGGAAGCGCGGCGGCGCTCCGTCGGTCGGCGGCGTGGAGAGGTGGACGGTCGACGGGGGCGCCTCCGGCGGAACGACCACGAACGCGCAGGAGGCGACCGCGAGGGCGAACAGAGGCGCGGGCCAGGGGGGGCTCATCGCGCCGGTCAGACGCAATCCGTGGACCACGCACGGGCGATGCGGAGCGGCCCGGCTGGACGCCCGGCGCGGCGCGCAGAGTGCAGCCCTTGCACCGTGTCGAGAGGGCGCCCGGCCGGCGCGCGCGGGCCCAGCCCACGGCCCAGCCCACGGCCCAACCCACGGCCCAACCCACGGCTCAGCCCGCGGCTCGGGCCTCGGCTCAGTCCTCGGCGATCTCCGGCTCGTCCTCCTCGCCGGGGCGGGGGAGCGACTCGACGACGCGGCCGAGGTGCGCGATGCGGGACCCGGTCTGGCCGACCGGGTTCGAGCTCCGCCCGATGATCACTCCGCCGTGGGGCGCGTGGTACTCGCGCACCACGTCGCCGAAGATGTCCCGCTGCCGGGCGATCAGCTCGCCTTCGCGGACCATGTCGGCGACCTGGGGGAACACCTCGAGGAGCCCGCCGTGATCGGTGTAGATCCACCGGGACGACTTGCAGAGGACCGGCGGTCGGCCCGGCGCTACGGGGCGCTTGGGGAGCATCTTCACCTCCGCGAGCATGCTGCGGATGCCGGTCAGGGTCGGCTTGATGTAGCGCGGCTGGAGCACCTGAGGATCACCGATCTCGATGGTGATCGCCGGAATGCCGAGCTCCGCCGCGGCGCCCCGGAGGGTGCGGTCGGAGGGCGGGTTGTGGAGGATGATCTGCGGCCGCGCGAGGTGGGCCATCGAGGCGCTCATCTCGGCCCGCATGTCCGCGCGCACGTAGAGCGAGTTCTCTCGCCCGAAGCTCGCGGTGTGGAGGTCGACCAGGTAGTCGAAGTGCCGGACCAGCCGGTCGATGACCCGGTAGGCGTAGACGCCGGAGGCGTGACCGTCGACGCGGCCCGGGAACACCCCGTTGAGGTCGCGCTGGTCGACGAACCGCCGCTCGTGGTTGTGGAAGCCGGGGATGTTGATCGGCGCGGCGGTGACGATCGTCCCGCGCACCTTGGCCACGTCGATCCGCTCCGTCAGGCGGTGGATCACCGGCAGCCCGTTCAGCTCGTTGCCGTGGACCGCCGCGGTGATCCCGAAGACCGGCCCCGGGCGCTCACCCTTGAGCACGACCACCGGGACCGCCAGCGGCATGCCGAGGCTGTCGTGGACGATCTCGAGCCACAGTCGGACCGGCCGGCCGCTCGGGATCTGCTCGAGGTCGAGCGACTCGACGGCTCTTGCCTGGTTCACTGCATGATCTCCGAGACGAGGGCCTCGTCGTCGTTGAGGGAGAGGAACAGCTTGCGGCCGAAGCGACCCTTCGTGGTCACGAGGCGCTGGCTCATCTCGTCGATCGCGGTCACCGCGAGCGCGGTCTGTACGTAACCGTCGATCATGTCGTCGAGGCCGATGCCGAGCCGGTTGTAGTCGCGCGCGTCCATCAGGACCAGCCGCTCTTGCTCGGTCGTCCAGGTTCCGTCGCCCTGCTTCACCGAGAGGTTGGTCCCGAGCACCGACCAGGAGTCCGCCGGGGCCTCCTCCTCGAGGCTACGGCGCCCACGCCGCGCGTACATCGCCACGGGGAAGAAGCCGTTCTCCCCGCAGCCGATCATGAAGCGGAGGTCGGCGACGTACAGCTTGTTGTGGCGGTTCGGCACCGTGCCGACGTGGTAGATGGCGCCCCGGTGGGTCTTGGAGCTCCAGCCCACGTTGCCGATGAGCTGCTGGACGATGAACCGGTCGTAGGGGTGCTCGAGGTCCATCAGCCGGTCGAGCTCGGCCTTGGACGTGATGGTCCAGACGCCCTGGCCCGCGTTCGAGTAGGGGTTCTTGACCACCGCGAAGCCGCCCATGCGCTCGACCCAGAGGGGGATCTCGCGCTGGCTGACGTCCCAGATCGTCTCGGGCACCTCGATCTGCAGCCCGCTGTCGCGCAGCCGCGCGTTCTGGAGATCGTAGGCCTTGGCCGCGAGCATCTTGTTGCGGCCTCCCGCGAGGCAGGTGACCACCGGGTTGAAGACCAGGGTGCGCGTCACCGGCGGGATGCGGGTCCAGGGCCGCTGGGTGACGTAGCGGAACGCGGCCCGGACCTCGACCCACTCGCCGGCGTCGGTGCGGATCTCGATGACCCGCTTGTCGTTGATCCGCATGGACGGGTCGGGGTCGTCCGCGAAGCAGGGGACGAGCCAGACGTCCTCCTCCGCCAAGTCGGCGATGACCGCCGCGTAGCCCGAGACCTCCATGAAGTTCTTGTCGTAGAGGACGGCGAGCGCGCCCGTCGGCAACCCGCGGCGCTTGAGCATCGGGATGAAGGTCTGGCTGAGCAGCCGCCGGTAGGAGCCCTGCTCCTCCATCTCGTCGAGCCGCGGGGTCGACTTCTGGCCGGAGGGGCAGCTGTTCGTCTCGATCACGTACATGCGCCGCCCCCCCTCGGCGTCGGCCGCGTGGAACAGGTCGGCGCCGCCCCAGCGGAAGTGGGTCGTGCGGTGGTCGAGCGCGGCGAGGACGGCCTCGCGGCGGACCATCGGGTGGAGGTGGCAGTAGCGCGCCGCGATCCGCTCGTTGTTCATCCCGAGGAAGAACCGGACGAGAGGGTGGATCTGGGCGTTGAGGACGCGCGGGTAGAAGTGGTTCTCCGGCTCGAAGGCGCCGGGGCGCACGCGCTGGGTGCGGCGTTCGTCGATCATGAGGGGGCTCCGGGGAGGGGGAGATTTGGGCTGGAGCTTCGCGGGGCCCTCGGACCATCATCGGGGCCATGAAGCCGGACCGGCCTCTGCTCGGCGCGCACCCTGAGATGCAGCGCCTGGTGAAGCGGATCGAGACCGCCGCCCGGGCGCGCTCGACCGTGCTCATCGTCGGCGAGACGGGGACCGGCAAGGAGCTGGTCGCGGAGACCCTCCACCGGCTCGGCCCCGTCCGCTCGCAGGGGCCGCTCGTGAAGGTCAACTGCGCGGCTCTCGCCGAGACGCTCCTCGAGAGCGAGCTGTTCGGGCACGAGAAGGGCGCGTTCACCGGCGCGACCGCGCGGCGGATCGGCCGCTTCGAGCAGGCGGACAAGGGGACCCTGTTCCTCGACGAGATCAGCGAGCTGCCGCGCCGGCTCCAGGTGAAGCTCCTGCGCTTCCTCCAGGAGCGGGAGCTCGAGCGGGTCGGCGGCAACGAGACGCTGTCGCTCGACGTGCGGATCGTCGCCGCGACCAACCGCGACCTCAAGACGCTCGTCGAGGCCGGCCAGATGCGCGAGGACCTCTACTACCGGCTGCGCGTCATCGAGCTGGTGGTGCCCCCGCTGCGCGCGCGGCCGAGCGACGTGCCGCTCCTCGCCCACGCGTTCATCGAGCGCTTCGCGGAGGACAACGACAAGGACGTCCGCGGCCTCACCCGGGAGGCCGAGCGCGCGCTCCACGCCTACCCCTGGCCGGGCAACGTGCGCGAGCTCGAGCACGTCATCGAACAGGCGGTGGTCTTCGCCGAGGGCGACCGCATCGACACCGCGGACCTCCCGATCAACCCACCGCGCGAGGCCTTCGACCCGCTGCACTACCTCGTGCCGGGGATCACCCTCGCCGAGCTCGAGCGCTACGCGATCGAGCGCACCCTCGACTCGGTGGGCGGCTCGCCGACGAAGGCGGCGGCGATCCTCGGGGTGAGCCGCCGCACGATCCAGTACCGGATGCGCGAGTGGGGCCTCGGCAGCTACGCGCAGCGGGGGCCCGCCGAAGGCGCTCTGGACGTCCCCGCCCCCGACGCCCCCCCCGACGGGGTCGACGAGGCGGAGTGACGGGTCACGCACCGATCCGGTCCCCGCGCGCCCCGCCGCCCTTCACCGCCTTCTCGATGTGCTGGATGACCCGCCCGGCGACGTCCTTGCCGGAGGCGCGCTCGATGCCCTCGAGACCGGGAGAGGAGTTGACCTCGAGGACGAGCGGCCCATGCTTGCTGCGGATCAGGTCGACGCCCGCGAGGCGGAGGTTCATCGCCTTGGCGGCGGACACCGCGACCGCGCGCTCCTGGGGGGTGAGCCTGAGCGCCTGGGCGCTGCCGCCGCGGTGGAGGTTGGCCCGGAACTCGCCGACCGCCGCCTTGCGCTCCATCGCCGCGATGACCTTGTAGTCGAGGACGAGGCAGCGGATGTCGCTGCCCTCCGCCTCCGCGATGTACTCCTGCACGAGGAAGTCGACGCCGAGGCTGCGGAGGGTGTCGATGACCGACTCGGCCGCCTTGAGCGTCTCGGCGAGAACGACGCCCACGCCCTGGGTACCCTCGATCAGCTTGATGATCACCGGCGTCCCCCCGACGTGCTGGACCAGGCCGCGTACGTCGCGGGTCGCGTTGCCGAAGCCGGTCATCGGAAGGCCGACGCCCTTCTTGGAGAGGATCTGGAAGGACCGGAGCTTGTCGCGTGACCGAGAGATCGCCTGGGAGCCGTTCACCAGGTAGACGCCCATCATCTCGAGCTGGCGGACGACCGCCGTCCCGTAGAACGTGTTGGCGGCCGCGATGCGCGGGATGACCGCGTCGAAGTCCTTCAGCTCCTGCCCGTCGAGCAGGAGCATCGGGCGCCCGGCCGCGATGGTCATGTAGGACTCCATGTAGGGCACGACGCTGGCCTCGTGACCTTGCTGCGAGGCCGCCTCGAGCAGGCGGTTGACCGAGTAGCTCCCGGGCTTCTGGCTGAGGATGGCGATCTTCATGGCTTCCTTCGACGGGGCGCCGAGTGCACGAAGCGGACCGCGTTCGCGCGTGGTCGTGGGCGTTCGGCTGGTGCAGGGGGTGCGCAGATGGTCGTGCAAGCGCTGCACGCGCCGTCGGGACTGCGCGCGCGCGCACGTTACCACGCGCATGGCATGCGCCGTGCGACCTCCGAGCACCCGAGTGCCTCGGACCACGCCGCCACGCGGCGCCCGCGAGATCGACGCGTCCACCATGCCCGCCACCGCCCGCCGACGCCCCTTCACCGACCTCCACACCATCCGCGAATCCCTCGACGCGCTGCCCGCCGAGTGGCGCACCCGGGGGCGCGGCTGGGCCGCCCAGGGCGCGCAGATCCACGCCGCGCTCGCCCCGCGACCGCAGCGGGTCGTGATCGGCCGCGGGAGCATGGCCTACGCGGCGAGCTTCGCGGCGCATCTCGCGGTGGAGCGCGGGGCGCGCCCGGCGATCGTCCTCGACCCGGGCCTCTACGATGGACCGACGCCGGCTGAAGGGAGCTGGAGCGACGCGACCGTGATCGCCTTCTCCGCGTCGGGCGAGACGGGCGACGTGACCCGCTGCGCGGTCCACCTGCGCGTTCACGGAGCCGAGGTGGTCGGCGTGACCGCGGCGCCGGGACGAGCCCCGCTGGAAGACGGCTGCGATCACCTGCTGCGGCTCGAGCTCGGGCCGGAGGGTCCCGCGTCGGTCGGGGTGGTCGGCGCTTCGTTCGTCGCGGCCGCCGCGCTGGTCGGGCTGCGAGCAGGTCGCATCGCGCTCGAGGCGGCAGACGACCTCGAGCGAGCCCTCCGCTCCGACCTGCCCGGGCGCGTCGCCGAGCGGCTCGTCCCGGCGCGCGCGGTGGCCTGGGTGGGCGACGGGGCCCTGCACCCGGTCGCGTGCGAGGCCGCCGCGCGGCTCTCGCAGCTCGCGCAGATGCCGAGCGTGGCGTTGACGACGTCGGAGCTGCTGCACGGCGCCGCCGGGTCGCTGTCCCGCGCGGACGCGGTGGTGCTCCTCGCGGGCGGGACCGAGCCCACCCTGCCCCGGCGCGCGCTCGAGGCGCAGCTCCGCGGGCGGCGCGTCGAGCTGGTGCGGCTCGGCGACCGCCACCACGGGTCGCTCGGGGAGGCGCCGGAGCACCTCGTGGAGCTCAGCGGACCCCTCTGGACGACCGCGCCGGTCCTCCTCGCGATCGCGCAGCGCGTCGCCTGCGACGTCGCGCTCCGACGTGGCGCCAAGCCCCGGCGCGCGATCCGGGCCCACCCCGACCCGGCCTGAGGCGAGCCCCTGCAGACGGGACACCGGAGAGACCGGGAACGGAAGAGAGGCCGGCTCCGAGGGAGCGCGGCCTCTCTTCGATCGGTCCTTCGCGACTCGGCGAGCGTCGCTACGCCGAGGCCGCGAAGGCCTCCTCCTGGGCCTGCTCGAGCTCGTCGAGGCACGCCCGCGCGACCGCGCTCGGGTCACGCCGCTGGCTCGAGCTCAGCGGCCACGCGTCGGTCAGCCACTCGACCACATCGTCGCGGCTGAAGAAGTGACGCCAGGACGGCTCCATGAAGTCGAGCTCGACAACGACACGGTCGCAGAGCTCGGTGAAGTCGTAGCTTCGGGTCATCGCGCCGTCCTCCTCACGCCGCCCGGGGGCGGGGCTGGTCCTCTTCGGTGACGAACCGGGCGAGGATCGTCCGGCGGCCCGAGTCGAACTCGATCTCGAGCTTGTGGTTGCCGTCGTGGATCTCGCGGATCACGAGGCCACGGCCAAACTTCGGGTGGACGACGTGGCGCGGCTCCTGGACGCGCTTGCGCACCACCGCGCGGAAGTCGGCGAGGCCCTCGCGCAGCTCCTCGCGCTCGGCGTCGCTCAACGCGCCGCCGACGAGCCCGTGGAACCGCCGTACGAAGCGCCCCATCGCGCACTCCTCGGTGGGCTCTTCGTCGCCCGGCCCCCAGCGCCCGACCTCGAGGTCGCCGCGGCGCTTGCCGCCGCGCGCGCACCAGAACGCGCCCTCGGTCCGGGCGAACGCGATGTAGCCGGACACCATCCCCATGTCCTGCGCCTCGTCGGTGAGGCGCGCGAGGTCGGCGAGGTCGCGACGCAGCGCGGCGACCCACGCGAGCAGCGGCTCGGGGACCTTCAGCCCCAGCGAGGACTCGAGCCAGGCGACCTCGTCGTCGAAGACCTCGGCCTCGACGTGGACACCGACCTTCATCCTCGCGAGGACGAGCGCCTCGGCGAGGTCGGAGGAGATCGTGAGCAAATGAGCTCGACGTCGGGACATGGCGCACCTCCCGGTCCCCGCCGGCCTCCAGCTTGGTTCGAGGCTGCGTGAGGGGACTCGGTCGATCGCGTAGCACCGAGCGTGCCGTCCCCCGCGGCTCGGCTCCCCGACCACGCCCGGCCGCGAGAGCGTGCAAACCCTGCACATGGGCCCCGTGCAGCTCGTTCACCCGGGGTCGGCGCGACCCGACCCGCCAAGCCGCGCGACCACCGAGTCGAGCACCGCGCCGATGAAGTCGACGCCCTCGAACTCGCAGGCGTCCACGAGCCCGCCCGGGCTGCGCACGTTCACCTCGACCGCGCGGGTGCCGATCATGTCGACCCCCGCCATCCAGATCCCATGCTCCGCGAGGACCGCCCCGATGCGGGCCGCGGCCCGGATCATGGCCGCGCTCGGCTCGCCGGGCTGGGCGTGCCCGCCGAGGTGGACGTTGCTGCGGAACTCCTTGGCCTTGGGCACGCGCCGGACCGCGCAGACCTTGCCGTCCACCGTCAGGGGCGCCCCGTCCACGATGACCACCCGAGTGTCGCCCTCCGGCGCGCGGCGGAGGTACTCCTGGGCGATCACGTACCCGTCGCCGGTGAGCACCTCGATCAGCGCCGAGAGGTTCGGACCCGAGCTGGTGACCCGGAAGACCCCGCGGCCCTGGGTCCCGAACAGCGGCTTCAGCACGCTCCGGCCGTCGTTGTCCTCGACGAAGCGGCGCAGCCGCTCGGCCTCGCGCGTGACGAGCATCTTCGGACGGACCTCCTCGGGGAGATACGCCAAATAGAGCTTGTCGCTCGCCTTGGGCAGATGGTCCGGGTCGTTGAGCACGAGGGTGCCGCGCGACTTCACGAGCCGGCAGAGGTTCAGGGTGGCCTCGTGCTCCGCCGCCCGGCGCTGGTCACGGCCCGGGTTGGTGCGGATGAGCACCGCGTCGAGGGACGACGCGGCGATCGCATGGACGGCCGCGTTCTTGCGCGGCACCCGCGACCTCGACTCGATCTCGTGCATCGCGAGGGCCGAGAACTCGACGTCGCCGTCGGGTCGTAGGGAGACGTCGTTGACGCCCGCCACCCACGCCTGGCCGTAGCGCTCGACGGCCCGGGTGAGGAGCGCGGTGGTCGACTGGTCTGGCTTGAGGCCCGCGCGATGGTTGACGAGGGTGAGCAGCCGCATGGGCTCGACGTACCAGGCCTCTTCGGTCGGACACAACGGGGCACGACCCGCTTTGTTGACCGCCCGCGCCCGGGCCATCGACCTTTCACGACGGCGATGAGCAAGCGCAAGCGCAAGGCAGAGAGGCGCAAGAAGAGCACCCGGCACACGGTCGGCGCCGTCCCGGGCACCCTCTCCGCGCCGCCGGACGCGCTGCCGACGCGGGTGCGCGTGATCGCCTACGACGCGCAGGAGCTCGTCGAGGGCGAGGGCGTCGAGGCGATCGCGGAGCTCCACGGGCGGCGGGTGATCTGGGTCGACGTAGTCGGCCTCCAGTCCACTGACGTCATCCGCGCGATCGGCGAGCGCTTCGATCTGCACCCGCTCGCGCTCGAGGACGTGGTCAACCCGCACCAGCGGCCGAAGATCGAGGAGTACCCAAGCGCGATCTACGTCGTGAAGCGTGTCGCCCGCGCGGAGGGCGGCGAGCTCGACCTCGAGCAGGTCTCCATGTTCCTCGGGGACGGCTTCGTGCTGACGTTCCAGGAGCGCGAGGGGGACGCCTACGAGCCGGTGCGGGCGCGGCTGCGCGAGGCGCGCGGGCGCATCCGGCGGCTCGACGCGGCCTACCTCTCGTACGCCCTGCTCGACGCGGCCGTCGACGCGATGTTCCCGCTCCTCGACGTCTACGACCGCCGGCTCGAGGCGCTCGAGGAGCAGGTGTTCGAGGACGCCCAGCCCGCGATCGCCGAGGAGGTCCACGCGATCGACCGCGACCTCCGCCGGGTGCGCCGCGCCGTGCTCCCGATGCGCGAGGCGCTCGGCCGGCTGATCCGTGACGACACCGAGCGCCTCGACGCGGAGGTCCGCATCTACCTGCGCGACTGCCAGGACCACCTCGCGCAGATGGTCGACCTGCTCGACGCGCAGCGCGAGCTCTCGAGCGCGATCAGCGCGGGCTACCAGTCGGCGCTGAGCCAGCGGACCAACGACCGGATGAACCTCCTGACGATCATGAGCACGATCTTCATCCCCCTCGGGTTCCTGTCGGGCCTCTACGGGATGAACTTCGATCCCGGGGCCTCGCCGTACAACATGCCCGAGCTGAGCACGCGCTACGGCTACCCGGCGCTCCTGACCGTGATGGTGGTGCTCGCGCTGGGGATGCTCGCGTTCTTCCGCCGCCGCGGCTGGCTGTAGACGCGGCGCGACGCGGCCCGCTCCGGCGGCTGAACCCGGCCCCTCCGATTTCTTCTCAAGCGCGGCGCGCGGGCGCCCGACTCTGATGGTGAGCGCGACGCCAACAACGGCCAGGAGGGCCGCGGCGGGACGCTCGACTTACTCGATAACAGGGTCGGGATGACCCGAAGAACGTACTCAAGGAGGAGTCGTGGCCATCACTGTCAACACCAACATCGCTTCGATCAACGCGCAGCGAAACCTCAACCAGACCCAGCACCGCCTGATGAGCAACTTCGGGCGGCTCGCGACGGGCCTGAGGATCAACACCGCTGCCGACGACGCGGCGGGCCTCGGGATCAGCGAGAAGCTGAAGGCTCAGATCCGCTCCATGGCGCAGGCCGAGCGGAACGCGCAGGACTCCATCAGCCTTCTCCAGACGGCCGAGGGAGCCATGAACGAGGTCTCGGGCGTGCTCTCGCGGATTCGCGAGCTGGCCGTCCAGTCCGCCACCGACACGGTCGGCGCCACGGAGCGCGGCTTCCTCAACCAGGAGGTCACCGCCCTCAAGCAGGAGCTCGACCGGATCGCAGAGGTCACCGAGTTCAACGGGACCAAGCTGCTCCTCGGCGGCACCACCGGGACGAGCTTCAACTTCCAGGTCGGCATCGGCGCGACCACGCACGACCGCATCGCGTCGACCATCAAGGGCACCAAGACGGTGGACCTCGGCCGCATCACCGGCGGCGCGGTCTCCAGCGTGGCCGGCATCGACCTCACCACCATCACCGGCGCGCAGAACGCGCTCTCGGTCCTGGACCAGGCGATCACCGACGTGTCGAGCCGCCGCGCGGACCTCGGCTCCGTTCAGAACCGCATCACCGTCACCATCGCCAACCTCGGCACGGCGCGCGAGAACCTCAGCGCCGCAAACTCCCGCATCCGGGACGTTGACGTGGCCGCCGAGACGGCTGACATGACGCGGAACAACATCTTGATGCAGGCCGGCACCTCGATCCTCGCCCAGGCGAATCAGCAGCCGTCGGTCGCGCTCTCTCTGCTCGGGGGCTGATCCCCGCCAGCGCGCGGCTGGCCGGGCTAGCC
The DNA here is from genome assembly GCA_030426845.1 of Polyangia bacterium. GTDB lineage: Bacteria > Myxococcota_A > Polyangia > Polyangiales > Sandaracinaceae > JAUHXR01. The sequence goes on from JAUHXR010000154.1 coordinate 16,579, forward strand.
AGCCCGCGCTCCCTCCCACCACTGGGAAAGCACGACTTCGCGGAGCACTGAGCCCGCCCTCCACCACGGAGGGCGGGCTGCTCTAATTCTGGCCTACGCGGATCTTTTCTCCTCAAGGGTTCGTTCCAGTCGACCGATCCCCCGATCGTCAGGAGTCGAACTGGCACTTCGCCCTGACCTCATCGGATCTGGCCGATCCGAAGGGAACAGCTCACGGAGGAGAAACAGATGGCGATTTCCGTCAACACCAATGTCACATCTATCAACGCGCAAAGGAACCTGAGCAAGACCCAGAACCGGCTCGCCGGCAACCTGGGCCGGCTCTCTACCGGCCTGCGCATCAACCAGGCCTCGGACGACGCCGCGGGGTTGGCGATCAGCGAGAAGCTGAAGAGCCAGATCCGTAGCCTCGGGCAGGCCGAGCGAAACGCGAACGACGGCATCTCCCTTCTGCAGACCGCGGAAGGCGCGATGAACGAGACCAGCGGCGCGCTGAGCCGGATCCGCGAGCTCGCGGTCCAGTCGGCGAACGGCACGATCGGCTCGACGGAGCGCGGCTTCCTCAACCAGGAGGTCACCGCCCTCAAGAACGAGCTCGACCGCATCGCGGACGTGACCGAGTTCAACGGGACGAAGCTGCTCGCCGGTGGGACCACCGGGTCGAGCTTCAGCTTCCAGGTGGGCATCGGCGCGACCACGAACGACCGCATCACCTCGACCCTCAAGGGCACGAAGTCGGCCGACCTCGGGAGGATCACCGGCGGCTCGGTCAGCAGCCTGGCCGGGATCGACATCAGCACGACCACCGGCGCGCAGAACGCGTTGGCGGTGATCGACCAGGCGATCAGCGACGTGTCCTCGCGTCGCGCGGACATCGGCTCGGTGCAGAACCGGCTGAACGTCACGATCGCGAACCTGGGCAGCGCGAGAGAGAACTTGAGCGCCGCCAACTCCCGGATCCGGGACGTCGACGTGGCATCCGAGACGGCGCAGATGACACGGAACAACATCCTGATGCAGGCCGGCGTATCCGTCCTCGCGCAGGCGAACCAGCAGCCGTCCATCGCGCTGGCGCTGCTCGGCTAGCCCGAGCACGCGCCGCCGTTCCCCCCGCGGGCCCCTGTCTCAACATGAGACAGGGGCCCGACGCTTTTTTCCTCAAGGGCCGACGCGTCCGTCCGATCAGCGTGGTGAGGCACACGACCATGGCCGGAGACATCGTATTCGGAGGGCTCGCCACCGGTCTCGACACCGGGGCGATCATCCAGCAGCTCATGGGCCTGGAGCGGCGGCCGATCAGCGCCCTCCAGACCAAGCAGCGCACCTACAACACGCAGGCCAGCAAGCTGCGGAGCCTCAAGACCAAGCTCACCACGCTCAAGGAGAAGGCCGACGCCCTCGGCGGGCGCGGTGACGTCCTGACGACCAAGGTCAGCTCGAGCGACGAGAAGGTCTTCACCGCCACCTCGTTCGGCGGCGCCCCGCTCGGCCCGACGAGCCTCCACGTCACCTCGCTCGCGATGGCGGAGAAGACCTACTCCAACACCTTCGCGGCCAAGGACGTCGAGGGCGCGGCGGGGACCGGGACGCTCTCGATCCAGGTCGGCACCGACGCGTCGGTGGACGTGACCATCGAGGCGACGGACACCCTCGAGACGATCGTGTCCAAGATCAACTCCTCCGACGCCGACGTGAGCGCGGGGATGGTCTTCGACGGGACCGACTACCGCATCCGCGTGACCGGTAACGACACCGGCCTGGACCGCGCGATCAGCTTCACCGAGACCGGGGTGGCCCTCGGCTTCTCGAACCCGGCCAACGAGCTCCAGCCAGCGGCTGACGCCGTGTTCACGCTCGACAACATCCCGATGACCCGCTCGTCCAACACGTTCTCGGACGCGATCGACGGGGTGAAGATCACGCTCACCGGCGAGAGCCCGACCGCCGCCGCGTCGACGCTCGACGTCTCGCGAGACGACGACTCGCTGCGCACCAAGGTCGAGGCCTTCATCAGCGCCTACAACGACATCCAGACCACCATCAACGGCGAGTTCGCCTACACCGGCACCCCCAAGGGCGCGACGAGCCTCTCGGGCGACTCCACGCTCCGCAGCGTGCAAAGCAAGCTCCGCTCCCGCGTGGGCGACGCGGTGACCGGCACGACCGGCGCCTACCGTACGCTCGCCTCCCTCGGCATCACCTCGCAGAACGACGGGACCCTCACGCTCGACTCCGCCAAGCTCGAGGCCGCGATCGCGGCTGACTCGGACGCGGTGGCCGACTTCTTCGCGGGCGACACCGGCGCGTCGATCACGGGCTTCGCCGAGCTGCTCGGCGCCGACATCGACATCTACAACGACGACACCGACGGCGCGCTCACGAACCGGATCGACAGCCTCGAGGGCCGCAGCAAGGACATCGACGACCAGATCGATCGCCTCGAGCTGCGCCTCGACAAGACCGAAGAGCGACTGACCAAGCAGTACGCGAACCTGGAGCAGATCGTCAGCGGTCTGCAGAACCAGGGCAACCAGATCCTCGCGGTCCTCGCCGGGCTGTAAAGAGAACAAGGAGCGAACGGGTAATGTCTTTTGCTGTCGCACAGTACCGGAGCGCCAAGGTCGAGACCGCCTCGCCCGTCCAGCTGGTGGTCGATCTGTACCAAGGCGCGATCCGCTTCATGCGTCAGGCCGAGGCCTTCCACGAGGCGGGCGATCCCGGTCAGCGAGGCCGCGTCCTCGGCCGCGCGCACGCGATCGTCTCCGAGCTCCAGGCGACGTTGGATCACGCCCAGGCCCCCGAGCTCGCGGCCGAGCTCGACCGGCTCTACGACTTCGTGCTCCACCAGATCACCGAGGCGAACGTGAAGAACGACGCCGTGCAGCTCAAGCCCGCCATCGAGGTGATGGAGCAGCTCGAGAGCGCGTGGGTGGTGCTGGCACGGAGAGGCGGTTGACCGCACGCCCCATGCGCGCGGTGGCCGAGGAGCTGGCCGCGCTGCCGCTCGACGCCCCCGACGCGCTCGACGAGGCGCTCGCGCGGCGCGACGACCTCGTCCGCGAGCTCGCGACCTGCGCCCCGCCGCCCGAGGCCGACCGCGCCGACGTGCGCGCGCTCCTCGAGCGAGCCCAGGCGGCGGCGGACGCGCTGACCGGCGCGGCCCGCGAGGCGATGCGTCGCCTCGACGACGAGCGCGACCGGGTCCGCGGCGGCCGCCACGCGGTGCGCGGCTACCGCAACGCCTCGCCCCACGGCGCCGGCGCGATCATCCAGACCGCCTGAGCACCGATCACCCGGGCGCCGCGACCTCGGCGTCGAGGCGGAGCACGGTGTAGCCGTTGGCCGCCAGCATCCCTCGGTAGCGGCCGGCCGGCCCGAGGAACGAACGGAGCAAGCCCTCCGCGTGGTCCCGCCGGCTCGTCGATCGGGCGCGGCGAATCGGGGAACGCGCCTCAGGCCGCCGCCGAGCCGTCGACCGTCTCCACGAGGTGGAGGCGGCGCTTCGCGATCGCGCGCACCGCGAGCCAGCTCATCAGGCCGACCGGGCCGAACATGAGCGTGAGCACGAGGCTCGGCGCCACGAAGAGGTGGCGCAGGCCGAGGCGCTCGGCGTCGCGAACCTCCCACGCGCCCACGAAGAGGTCGAAGATCAGGTAGTGCACCCAGCACGCGATGATCGTGTGCGGGGTGGTGAAGATCCGGGTCACGCCCTCGAGGGTCCAGAAGCTCGCCCCCTGGGGACCCGGCTGGTCGCCGAAGAGGAGGATCGCGTAGGCGATCCCCAGAACGACAGGGTAGAGCCCCGAGTGGACGATCCACCGCGTGCCCTTCCAGCGCGGCAGGAAGAGCAGCAGCAGCCAGGCGGGCAGGACCGAGTAGTTGAGCGTGGCGAAGATCAGCCCGTCGTCCATGCCCGCGAGCTACCGCGCGCGCCGCGCCGGGTCGAGGTGATGACGTCGGCCGGTGCCGAGCCGATCGCGGCCTTCGCGGCGACACTGGGGCCCCTGGTCCCGGGTCGACGTCGCGCGCGAGGGCCGCAGCGCGCGCGCGAGGCGAGCGAGCGAGACGCGGCACGCGGTTTGCCCAGGCCGAGGGCGGAGGCAACCACCCATGAGACACCCGCTGTTGTTCGTCGCCGCGCTCGCCCTCACCGCCGCCTGCACCCCCGAGGCGTCCGAGCCGCCCCCGCCGGGCGGGGACGCGGGGCCGCCGGCGGCCGGGCTCGACGACACGATGACCCTCGCCGAGCTCCAGGGCGCACAGCTCGTCACGCTCTGCGAAGAGGACGAGGCGACCCGGCCGGTCGGGACGGTCGAGCAGGAGTGCGCGCTCGACGCGCTCTTCGAGGCGATGGACGCGGCGACCTGCGCGACCGCGCGCGACGCGTGCGTGATGGAGGCGGCGGGCGGCCCGGGCGGGTTCGACTGCGCCGCCGCGGGGCCGCAGATCCAGGCCTCGATCGCGGGCTGCACGGCCACCGTCGCCGACTACCGGGCGTGCCGGGCCGCCCTCGACGCGGCCGACCGCACGCTGCTCGAGCGGGCCGACTGCATGTACGCAAACGATCTGGACGGCCTCTTCGCGGGCATCGACGAGCAGCCGGCCGCCTGCCAGACGCTCTGGGCCGCGTGCCCCAACCTCAACGGCGAGGGCGGCTGAGCGGCTCGGGCTCGCGGTTCCACCGCGGCCGCTTGGGGTCGGGGCCGAGGAGCGACGCCTTGCGGGACGGAGGCGGCATCCGACACGGGTCGGGGGCCGCCTTCGGGTCGGGCCAGGCGTCGCGCGGACACTCCGGGCCGCACTCCTCGGGAGGCGTCAGCCACGCGACGTACGTGAGGAGCGCGTCGAGCTCCCCGGGTCGCAAGAGGTACGGCGGCATCCGGGGGGCGGGTCGCGTCGCCATCCCCACCAGGCCGAAGCCGGCGAGCACGAGCGCGGCGACCGCGGCGTGACGCATGGCCGGGGCATGGGCTCACCGCCGTGCGGGAACCAGGGGCAGGGTCCACCGGGGGCTCCGCCCGCCCCCAGCCGGGCGGGTGGAGAAAGTGAAGAGCCCTGTCGAATGCCCGTTGTGTTCCAAGGGAACGAACGCATCATTGCGCGAGGTCA
>JAUHXR010000155.1 GCA_030426845.1 Polyangia bacterium
TGCGCTCCATCGAGGAGAAGATCGACATCCCGGACAGCCGCAAGGACGACTTCCGGCGCGAGATCATGAACTACATCGGCGCGCTCGCGATCGAGGGCAAGAAGTTCAGCTACGACACGAACGACCGTCTGCGCCGCGCGCTCGAGATGAAGCTCTTCGAGGACCAGAAGGACTCGATCAAGCTCTCGAGCTTCGTGTCCAACGTCATCGACAAGGACACCCAGGACAAGATCGACGTCATCAAGAGCCGGCTCATCAAGCACTACGGCTACAACGAGGCGTCGGCCAAGGACGTGCTCAGCTACGTCGCGAGCATCTTCGCCCGCGGCGACGTCAAGAGCTGAGCGGGGAGACGGGTCGGCTCGGCGCCTGGGTTCCGTCCAGCCTCTCGACGCGCGGTGGCGCGCCTTCGGCGCATGTTCGCTCGATCTTCCGACGCGAGGGTTCGCGTCTTCGGCGCAGTTTCAGCCGGGAGGAGAGGAGGCCGGGAGATTAGGGGAATGATGGCCGCCTCGGTGCGGAGGCTGGATCTTCCGACGCGAGGGTTCGCGCCTTCGGCGCAGTTTCAGCCGGGAGGAGAGGAGGCCGGGAGATTGGGGGGGATCGTGATCCGTCGGATGCCCCCGTCGCGCAGGACGGGAACATCGAAGTTCACCAGCAGCCCTACGCTCATGCGCCGGAGCTTGAGGTAGGTCCGGAGCTGGGACTTGTGCACGCCGAGCAGCGACTGAACGGCCTTCACCTCGACGATCACTGCTCCACCGACGATGAAGTCGGGGACAAACACCTGGGCCACTCGAACGCCCTTGTAGGCCAGAGGCACTCGCGGCTGACGCTCGAAGGGGATGCGACGCTGAGCCATCTCGATGGCGAGGCACTCGTCGTAGACGGACTCGAGCAGACCCGGTCCCAGCTGTGTGTGCACCTCGATGCATGCGCCGAGTATTGCGTGGGTGAGAGGCCCGAAGCGTGGGTCGTGCATGACGTCCGCATCGTCGCCCAGGATAGGGGGTTGCGGCAGCTACCCCCCAATCTCCCGGCCTCCTCTCCTCCCGGCCATCGATGCGCCGAAGGCGCGAACCCTCGCGGCGGAGGATCGAGCGGCCCGACCGAGCCACGTCGATCCCCCCCAATCTCCCGGCCTCCTCTCCTCCCGGCTATCGATGCGCCGAAGGCGCGAACCCTCGCGACGAAGGATCGAGCGGCCCGACCGAGCCAGGTCGATCCCCCCTCATCACCCGGCCTCCACTCCTCCCGGCGATCGATGCCGCGAAGGCGGGAACCCTCGCGAGGTAGGAGCAGGACGACACCCGCGTGGAACACCCTGCCCGACTCTCCTCCGCTCCCCGTCGGGGATGGACGACGGAACACGTGGGCTGGCCTCGGGGGGCGCGGGGTAGTACGAGCTGCCCATGCGCCACGTCGCTCTGAGCCTCGCGCTCCTCGCCGCCGGCTGCGGCAACGCGATCTACTTCTTCCGCGACACCCCGACGCCGATGCAGGCGCTCGAGGTTCGGATGGACCCCTACGCGCGGCGGAGCTGCCTCGTGGTGTTCATGCCGGGGATGCTCGACACCCCCGACTCGTTCGTCGAGCACGGCTTCCTCGAGGACGCGGCGCGCGCGTCGCGGCGCTGCGACCTCATCGCGGTGGACGCGCACTTCGGCTACTACCGCGCGGGCAACCTCCGCCAGCGGGTGAGCGCGGACATCCTGCGGCTCGCCGAGGCGCGCGGTTACGAGGAGTTCTGGCTGGTCGGCATCTCGATGGGCGGCCTCGGCTCGCTCCTCGTGGCTCAGGAGAACCAGGCCCGCATCTCGGGGGTGGTGCTGCTCGCGCCGTTCCTCGGCGACGAGGCGATCACCGAGGCGATCGCGGAGGCCGGCGGCCTCGCGGAGTGGGACGCGCCCGACGACGCCGACCCCTACGACGACAGCGAGTTCGACGACGCGATGTGGGCGTGGCTCCAGGGCTACGCGGGCACGTCGGAGCGTCGCCCCGAGCTCTACCTCGGGGTCGGCGACGACGACCTGCGGCCGGGGGTCGACATCCTCGCGGCCAACGTGCCGGCCGAGCGCTACGGCACCGCGCCTGGCGGCCACAACTGGGACACCTGGCGCGTGCTCTGGCGGCGCCTGCTCATCAGCCCGCCGTGGGACCCGCGGCCTGGTCACGCGCCCTCGCTCGCCGCGGCTCCGGAGCCGACCGCGCGACGCGACTGACCTCGGAGCGTTCCGCGGGCCGGGCCTCTCGGGTATGCTCCGGCCCCGTGAACGCCATGCTCCACCACACCCGGACCGTCCTTCGCGCCGCCGCCGCCCTCGGCGTGGTCTTCCTCGTCGCCAGCGCGGCCTCGAGCGCGAGCGCGCAGGAGGATGCGCGCGCGCTGTTCAGCCAAGGCCAGGCGGCCTACGAGACGGGCGACTACCCCACCGCGGTACGGAACTGGGAGCGCGCGTACGAGATCGACCCGCGCCCGCTCCTCCAGTACAACCTCGCGCAGGCCTACGAGCGCCTCGGCCAGCTCGACCGCGCGGTCGCGGCCTACCGGATCTACGTCGAGAACACGCCGGGAGACGACGCGCGGGCGCAGAACGCGCGGGCCCGCATCGCGTCGCTGGAGCAGCGCCTGAGCAACACCTCGATCCAGCTCACCGGCGGGACCGAGGGCGCGCGGGTCACGATCGACGGCGAGGATCGCGGCCTGCTCCCGCACCCGGACCCCTTCCGCGTCGAGCCGGGCAACCACCGCATCGTGGTGCGCGCGGACGGCTACGAGGACTTCGTCGCCAGCGTCGCGGTCAGCGCGGGCCAGGCGGCGGCGGTGCCGGTCGAGATGCGCGCCGGCGCGACCGGCGGCGCCGCGGACACCGCGTCCTCGGGCGGCGGCATCTGGGTCCCCGGCCTCATCATCGCGGGCGGCGGCGCGCTCGTCGCGATCGCGGGCGCGGTCACCGGCGGCCTGGCCCTCAGCGCGGCGGGCTCGGCCCCGAACGCCACCGGCTCCGAGGCCGACGACGCCCGCACGCTGGCGCTCGTCACGGACATCCTGATCCCCACCGGCGCGGCCATCGCGGTGGCGGGCCTCATCCTCACGTTCCTGATCCAAGACGGGGGCGACAGCGGCACCGCCATCGCCCCCGTGCTCGGCCCCGACTACGCCGGGGTCAGCTTCCGCACCGAGATGTGAGCCTCAGCGGCAGCGCATCGGCCGCGTCTCGGTGGTGCGCGCACAGCGGTAGTAGTGCCAGATGCAGCCGCGGCTGCCAGGGGTGCAGGTGCGCGGCCTCGAGCAGTCGGTGGGGCTACCCACACAGGTCAGCGTGTACAGGAGCGAGCAGAGACTGCCGGTGGTGCACTCGGTGGGGGTCTGGATCGGACTCCCGGCGATGATGAAGCCGCTCGAGTAGGCTCGCTCGACGCCGCAGTAGGTGTACGAGCCGGTCCCGCCACAGCTCGGGGGGTTTGAAGCGGTCCAGCCGCGGTTGCCACTACAGCTCGCCTGGTAGCTGCGCAAGAACGTGTTGTAGGTGACGGCGATGCTGCAGCTGTTCGAAGTCACGTTCGTCGGGCTCTGGTAGGTCGAGAAATCGGTCCATTCGGCCTGGCCGTCCGAGTCGAGCCCCGGGGGGAAGAACGAGCTCCCGTTCGTGTCGCCGTAGGCGTTGTCGCAGTCGTGACCACCGTAGCGCGTGTCGTTGTTCGTGCAGCTCAGCCCCGACGGGCACGACAGCGTCGGGTGCGATCCGCCCGAGGTCGCCGGCGCGACCGGATACATGGTGGTGTTGCCCGGGTACATGTCGTCACGGGTGTCGTTGCAGTCGACCGACGCGAGGTCACCCGGGTTCGGGATCCGCTGCGTCCAGCCGCAGCCCCCCGTCGGCGCGGGCATCTCACAGCGCTCCTGCATCACCGCGCCGGGGACCGAGTAACCGTCCTCGTCGCAGTCGAGGAACCAGAAGCTCGCCGACGGGTTCGGAGTCGCGGGATCGCAGTCGTTGTCGATCGGCGTCATGCCCGGCGGCTCGCAGAGCTCGGTCGCTCCCGGGTAGACTTGGTCGTTGGTGTCGTCGCAGTCGGTGCCGCATGCGCCGAGGGCCACGTCGGCGAAGCCATCCATGTCCATATCGATCAGGTCGTTGGAGCAGCCCATGACGGGATCGCAGCTGTCCGCGGTGCACGCGCTTCCGTCGTCACAGTCGAGGATCGTCCCCGGCATGCACGCGTGAGTCGCGAGGTCGCATGTCTCGACTCCCGTGCAGACGCTGCCGTCATCGCACCGCGGATCCATCGGGCTGTCGCAGCTGTAGGTGCAGTCGTTCTCGCAGCCGTCGCCCGAGATCATGTTCATGTCATCGCAGTCTTCGCCGCCGTCGGTCACGCCGTTGCCACAGCCGGCGCCCACGCACTCGGTTCCCCGGCACAGGCCTGCCGAGCCGTCCGGCTGCTCGCACGCTGTCCCGTCGCCCGGCAGCTCGCCCGGCGCACACACGTGGTCCTCGCATGCCTCGACGCCGTTGCAGGCGAAGCCGTCGTCGCACGCCGCGTCATCGACGCAAGTGAACGTACAGGTCCCCGGCTCGCACCCATCGAACGCGACGTCGTTGCCGTCCTCGCACTCCTCGCCGCCCGCCTCGTCGACGAAGCCGTCCCCGCAGGCGCTCGTGACGCAGCTCTCTGCGAGGCAGATCAGACCGCTCCCGCACGACGTCCCGTCGGCCTGGCCAGCGCAGTCCGCGCCGCCCCCGGCGTCAACCTCGGCGCCGGAGTCGCTGCCCGCGTCCGTATCACCGCCGTCGCCGCCGCACCCGACCAGACCCAGCGCCAGAGCGAGACTCATGGCGACCCACCGATTGCCTGAAAGCATGGCGCGATCTTAGCAGCCCTTTGGCAATCACCTAGGCCGGCTCCCCTGAACTGGGGAGCTGAGCCCTGCTAGCGCACAGCACAGCCCCGGAGCGGCACTCCTTCGTAGCGACGTTCACCGGTTGCCCGCACTGTTGCGGCCAGCAGCACGGCCCCGAAGAACCCTGGCTCGCTCGTCTCCTCCTCGGCCATCCGAATCGTAGCCGCTTGGATCTCCACGCCCGTGGTGTCGGTATGCTCCGAGTAGCGAATCGGGACCGCGAAGCCGGGAACGAGGCGGCCGGATGCGTCGAAGAGTCGAACCACGGCCTGGGTCGCTCGGCCTCCGCCTGCGCGCGGCTCTGTCTGCTCGACGGTCGCCAACGCCGCGCCGCTCCCGCCGGCGGTGAGGCTGGGCTCCGACTGGAGCACAAGGTCCGCGATGGCCTCGGCGCCCAGGCGCACGCACCCGCCCCCCGCGCAGTCAAAGCGCTCCAGCCCGACTCCGGGTGCGATGCCAGGCGTCCCGGGAGGCGACACCACGTTTCGATACGCCAGCAAGAAGGCTCCGCCTCCGACTCGCACGGCCCGGGGCACTTCCAGTAGGTAGGCCGCCTGGGTTGCGAGCCGCAGAGCGACGCCGGCGTTGCCATCCCAGTACTGGAGCTGGTCGATCGTCGACCCCGAGGTCAGCACGCCATCACCCAGGCTCACGAAGTGACCTGCTTGAAGGGGCATGGCCGGCGGGTTCGTGCCCGTGTCGAAGCACCGATAGTTTGTGGTCACGGGGTCGCCGTCCAGTCGAAAGCTGACCAGCGTAACGGCCCCGGACTCCTCGACCGCGAAGCTTGCTCCCGTCGGTCCAAGGAGAGAGCCGGCAGGCCAGCAGGCGCTTCCTTGTGCGAGGGGAACCTGTCCGTACGCTAGGGAGGGTTCGGGCTCAAAGAACGCCAGCCTGAAGCCGACGGCCCCGTCGAGGAACCCGAGAAAGACCCCGGGCCCTCCCTGGGCGTCGTATACGGTCAGCTCGCCAGCGTCTCCGGTCCAGCCCGGAACCGTGGTCAGGTCCACGACGCGTGAGCGCGGTTCCTGGCGCCGCACGGACAGAAGATGCGGTACCGGTGCTCCCCCGGATGCACCCGGGATGGAGACGGAGAAGACAACCTCCTGGATGTTGGCGGACCCATCCCAGCTGGCGCTCGAGGCCGAGGAGACGTGGGGCGACGCGGGCTGGCTGACCGCTCCTTCCCATAGGTTGAGGGGCGCTTCCGCTCCAAACTCCTCGATGCCCGCCGCAGTCGCGAAGTCGGTCGGAAGCTCGAGGCAGTTGTTCACGAACCCGTCGCCGCAGATCACCGGGGCCATGGGGTGCACCGTCGGCTCGCCGTCGTTGCAGTCCGCGGGCTCGGCGCCGCGTGCCATGTCGCAGGCGGGGTCGGCCGCGAGGTAGCCGTCCTCGTCGACGTCGCACTCGAAGCAGCTGCCGGCCGCGCAGACGTTGGTCTCGCCGGGGCAGTCCGCGTCGGTGCCGCAGCCGCCGTCGACCGGGGGGCCGGCGTCGGGGATGGGGACCTCGCCGTCGACGCCGGGGCCGGCGTCGACGTCCTCGCCGGCGTCTCGGCCCACGCCGGCGTCGCCGCCCTGGTACCGGCCCTTGTCGAGCACCACGCTGCAGCCGAGGACCGACAGGCCCAGGGCGACCACGATCGTCGCGCGCATCATCACAGCCTCCCCCCGACCGCGAGCCCCGCGGCGCTCGGGCTGACCCACGGCGCCAGCGCCACCTCGTCGGAGCCGCCGTCGAGGCCCAGGGTGACGAGGAGAATGACGCCCGCGATCGCGGCCGCGCCGGCGACGCCGAGCGAGATGTCGGCGACGAGCGCGAAGGTCGACATGTCCGACAGCTCCGCGTCCGGGCAGCTCATCGCCGCCGCGCACGGGAGCTCCGCGATCCGCCCGTCCTCCGCGAGCGCGAGCCCGCCGAAGATGCCGAAGCTCACGAGGGCCGCCCCGGCCACCGAGAAGGCGATCACCGCGGGGACCACGTCGGCGCCGCCGCTGGCGTCGTCGGGGCCCAGGGTGAGCCGGAGGTTCTGGATGCGCTGCTGGACCTCCGGCCGGTGCGGCTCGCTCGGCGGCGTCTCGGCGAGGAACCGCTCGTACTCGGCGATCGCCTGGCGGGCCTGCCCCAGCTCCTCGCGGCCGCGGCCGATGTTGTAGCGGATGAGGCCCTGGTTCGGGTGGCCCGCCATCAGCGCGTAGCTCGCCTCGTACTCCTCGATCGCGAGCGCGAAGCGCCGGGCCTGGAAGTGACCTTCCGCCAGGTCGAAGTGCCGCCGCGCGGCCTCGAGGTCGGTCTGGGCCTCGGCCACGGCGGGGACGAGGGCGGCGAACAGCAGGCCCGCGAGGGCAATCAGGATGGCACGCAAGGAGGCTCTCCCGGTGAAGTGGGACCCATCCTATCGCACCTCCGGCGGGGAGGTTTCCGCGCCCGGTTGGTTTTCTTCAGGGCTCGACGCAGGCGCCGTCGGTGCACATGCCGGCGGTGCCGCAGGCGGTGCCGTCGTCGGCCGGCATCGTCGCGCGGCAGACGCCCATCGCCATCACGCAGGCCTCCATGCCGTTGCACGGGTCGCCGTCGTCGCAGGTCGGGGGCGCGGGCGGCACGCACGAGCGAGTGCAGTTGTTGTTGCACGCGTTCGTGTCGATGTCGTCGCCGTCGTCGCAGAACTCCGGCGGGACCGCGGTCCGATCGACGAAGCCGTCGCCGCACTCCTTGATCACGCAGGTCTGGGCGACGCAGTGCATCATCGCGCCCATCCCGCACCGGGTGCCGTCGGGGGCCGGCCCGTCGATGCACCGGCCGGCGGCGCCGCACACCCGGTTGCAGTTGAACGGGTCGAACGAGATGCACTGCGCGTCGTTCGTGCAGGTCTCGCCCGTCAGCCCGGCGTCCGGCGGACCGGCGTCGCCGACCTTGTTGGCCAGCTCGTTGTCTACGAGGACGGAACAGCCGGCGAGGGCGAGGCCGACGGCCAGGAGGAGGCCCAGGGTCGAGGAGCGCGTACGCATGAGACTCGGGGAGGGAACCACAAGTCGTCCTCGGTGACCAGCACCCGCGACCCGGACACTGTTATCCTGTCGGCGTGTCCCTCCGCATCGACCAGGACCACAGCCGCTTCAAGCAGATCGTCCGGGGCCGGATCCGCAAGAACCTGCGCCAGTACATCTCCAAGGGCGAGCTGATCGGCAAGCAGGGGAAGGACGTCGTCAGCATCCCCATCCCGCAGATCGACATCCCCAAGTTCCGCTATGGGTCGAAGCAGCAGGGTGGGGTGGGGCAAGGCGACGGCGACGAGGGCGATCCGGTCGGCGCCGAGGAGGGCGAGGGCGGCACCGGCCAGGCGGGCCAGGACGCCGGCCAGCACGCCCTCGAGGTCGACGTCACCCTCGAAGAGCTCGCCGAGATCCTCGGCGAAGAGCTCGAGCTGCCGAACATCGAGAACCGCGGCAAGAGCAAGATCATCGACCAGAAGGACCGCTACGTCGGTATCCGACGGGTCGGGCCCAACTCGCTGCGCCACTTCAAGCGCACCTACAAGGCCGCGCTCCGCCGCCAGATCACGACCGGCACCTACAACGCCAAGGTCCCGATCGTCATCCCGACGCGCGACGACATGCGTTACCGCTCGTGGAAGACCGAGGAGGAGCCGGTCGCCAACGCGGTCATCCTCTACATGATGGACGTCTCCGGCTCGATGGGGGACGAGCAGAAGGAGATCGTCCGCATCGAGTCGTTCTGGCTCGATGCGTGGCTGCAGCGCCAGTACAAGGGCGTCGAGACGCGCTTCATCATCCACGACGCGGTCGCCCGCGAGGTGGACCGCGACACGTTCTTCCGGACGCGCGAGTCGGGCGGCACGATGATCTCGAGCGCCTACAAGCTCGCCGCGCAGATGATCGACGAGGACTACCCGCCGAGCGAGTGGAACATCTACCCGTTCCACTTCTCCGACGGCGACAACTGGAGCGTGGACGACACGCTCCTCTGCATCGAGCTGATGAAGAAGACGCTGCTCCCGGCCAGCAATGTTTTTTGCTACGGCCAGGTCGAGAGCCCCTACGGCTCGGGCCAGTTCATCAAGGACCTGCGCGAGCACCTCGACGGCGACGACCGCCTCATCACGAGCGAGATCCGTGACCGCGACGCGATCGTCGGCTCGATCCGAGACTTCCTCGGGAAGGGCAAATAGGCGATGACCGGCTATCGGCTCACGAGGCAGCTCCCGCAGTACCTGCGGGACATCCAGGTCCAGGTCGAGGAGGTCGCGCGAGGCTACGGGCTCGACTTCTTCCCCACCATCTTCGAGGTCGTCGCCTACGACCAGATGAACGAGCTGGCGTCCTACGGCGGCTTCCCGGTGCGCTATCCGCACTGGCGCTTCGGCATGGAGTACGAGCAGCTCGCGAAGAGCAGCGAGTACGGGCTGTCGAAGATCTACGAGATGGTGATCAACAACAACCCCGCCATCGCGTACCTCCTCGAGGGCAACAGCCTCGTCGACCAGAAGCTCGTGATGACCCACGTCTACGCGCACGTGGACTTCTTCAAGAACAACTTCACGTTCCAGGCGACGAACCAGGGCAGCGACCAGCGGACGGGCGAGCCGATCCGCAAGTGGATCGACACGATGGCCAACCACGGCGCGATCGTGCGCCGCTGGGCGAACCGGGTCGGCATCGAGCGGGTGGAGGAGTTCGTCGACTGCTGCCTCAGCCTCGAGAACCTCATCGATCCGCAGAAGCCGTTCGTCCCCGTGCGCCAGCCGGTCGAGCCGACGGACGACGAGGCGGGCCTCGAGGTCCCGCGCCTCCGCGTCGATCACGACTACATGGAGGACTACATCAACCCGCAGGAGTTCCTGGACCAGCAGCGCCAGGAGCTCGAGGCGGAGCGCGAGAAGGCGCAGCGCGTCCCCGAGCGGCCCGACCGCGACGTGCTCGGCTTCCTCCTCGACCACGCGCCGCTCGAGCGCTGGGAGCGCGACGTCCTCGCGGTGGTCCGGCGCGAGGCCTACTACTTCTGGCCTCAGATGCAGACCAAGATCATGAACGAGGGCTGGGCCTGCCTCGCCGCGGGGAGCCTCGTCTGTACTGATCAAGGTCTGTTGCCGATCGAGGAGCTCGTCGCCGGCGAGGCGAGCCACGTGAGCGACGGCGACGCGACCCGCGCGGTGACCGACCGGCACGTGATCGAGGACCGCGAGACGGTCACGATCCGCACCCGACGCGGGCTCACCGTCACCGGCGCGGACAGCCATCGAGTGCTCGACGCGGACGGAGGCTGGGTTCGGCTCGACGCGCTCGCGGTCGGCGACCGCGTCGCGGTCAGCGGGGGCCACGATCTGTGGCCCCGCGAGCCGGTGAAGCTCGCGTGGGCGCCGAAGCGCCGGGTGTCCCTCGGGGACGTCGCGGGCGCGGCGGAGGTCTCCGTCTGGACGGTGCTGCGGCACCGAGCCGGCCGGCGCGTGCGGCGCGCCGACGCGGTGGCGCTCGCGCTCGAGGCCTACGAGACACCCGAGAACCACGAGCTTCCCCAGGCGCTGCCCGCGCGCGCGCCGGTGCGAGTCCCCGACGTGTGTGACGAGGCGCTCGGCGCCTTCCTCGGCTACCTGATCGGCGACGGCCACGTCAGCCGCGTCAAGCGGACCATCGGCCTGACGAGCGAGGACGCGCCCCAGGCGGCGCGCTTCGCCCAGCTCGTCGACCAGCTCTTCGGGGTGCGCTCCACGATCCGTCAGGACGGCAGCCGCCTCCGGGTCAGCTTCAGCTCCGAGACGGTGGCGGACTTCCTGGTCGACGGGCTTGGGCTGACCCACGGGCCGAGCGCGGCGACCAAGCGCGTGCCCTCGGCCATCCTCCGCTCGCCCGAGTCGGTGGTGCGCGCGTTCCTCCGCGCCTACTTCGACGCCGACGGCCACGCGGGCAAGCAGGGCGTGATCCTGAGCAGCAAGAGCGAGGCGCTGGCGCGCGAGACGCAGCTCCTCTTGCTCCGATTCGGGGTGCTGTCGCGTCGCCGGCTTCGCCAGAGTGACCAGGTCTGGCACCTGCACGTGACCGGTGCGTCCGCCAAGGCGTTCGCCGAGCGCGTCGGCTTCGGGCTCGAGCGCAAGCAGGCGGCCCTCGAGGCCTACGTCACCTCACGCCGCTGGTTCAAGCGCGAGCGGTGGGACGACGAGGTCGTCGCGATCGAGCGCGGCCGCGAGACCGTCTACGACATCACCGTCGAGCCGACCCACCGCTACGCGGCGGCCGGGATGCTGCACCACAACAGCTACTGGCACTCGCGGATGATGACCGAGAAGGTCGCGGACGACACCGAGATCATCGACTACTCGGAGCGGAACGCGTCGGTGCTCGAGACGGCGCCGGGGAGGCTCAACCCCTACAAGCTCGGGGTCGAGCTGTACCGCCACGTCGAGGAGCGCTGGGACAAGGGCCAGTTCGGCAAGGAGTGGGAGGACTGCGACTCGCTCGCCGCGCGGCGCAACTGGGACCGCCGGACGGGGCTCGGGCGCGAGAAGATCTTCCAGGTCCGCAAGCTCTACAACGACGTCACGTTCATCGACGAGTTCCTCACGCCGGACTTCGTCGCCGAGCAGAAGCTCTACTCCTTCGGCTACAACCAGCGCAACGATCGTTTCGAGATCGAGAGCCGGCAGTTCAAGGAGGTCAAGGAGAAGCTCCTGTTCAGCCTCACCAACGCCGGCCAGCCGTTCATCTACGTGGTCGACAAGAACCACGAGAACCGGGGCGAGCTCCTCCTCGAGCACGACCACCAGGGCGTCGATCTGAGGCTCGACTGGGCCAAGGAGGTCCTCGCCGCGCTGGTGCGCGTGTGGCGCCGGCCGGTCGAGATCCACACCCTGAGCGAGAGCAAGCCCGTGCTCCTGCGCTTCGACGGCAAGGAGCACGTGCAGCGCCCGCTGAAGTAGCGGGCGATGCGCGGGTCGCGCTCCTCATGTCAGCTCCTGCGAGGAGGGGGCGGACCGGCCGGAAGCGCTGAGCGAGCGAGGGCCGTCGCGAACGTGGCCAGGTAGCCCCAGTCGCCGAGCTGGCTACTCGAGCTGGAGGCCGTCGCAGTTCGCGATGCGCCAGGTCGCGGGCGTCATCTCGACGGTCGAGCCCGAGCCGGGGGCCGAGAGCTCGAGCCTCAGGGTCGGGCTCGCGCTGTGCTCGAGGTTCCGGCAGATGAGGTTGCCGTCGACCGTCGGGTTGCCCATGTCGTCGCGGAAGGTGACGGCGGAGATCTGGCACGGCTGGGCCTCGCTGACGGGCGAGCTGCCGCAGCGGCCGGTGTAGGTGTTGGGGCCGTCGCGCACCGTGACCGTGCAGTTGGGGCCGCCGCCTGGGCCGCCCGCGATCGGGACGACGAGCTGGGTGATGCCGACCGAGAAGCCGGCGCCGGCGGTCACGAAGCCGATGGTCCGCGTGTCGGCCGTCTCGACGATCTGGCAGGTGATGGAAGGAGGCGCGACGCCGTCCAGCTCCGGGCAGGCGGCGGTGTTGTCGCCGCAGACGTCGCGCTGCTGCTCGCCAGAGCACCCGCCGGAGTCGTCGCAGCGGGTGGAGTAGCGGAAGTCGGCGAAGACGGGCAGGTCACCGCCGTCGCAGCCGAACAGACCGAGGATCGAGAGACAGACCAGGGCAAGGGTGGGTCGCATGTGGTTCTCCCGGACGCAGGCTAACAACCGCGTCCACCGGGCGTCCACCAATGCGCCCGCCGCCTGCGCTTCGGGGGGAGGCCTCAGACGGCCCGCGCGGCGGCGAGGGCGGCCTCGAGATCGGCCTTCAGATCGGCCTCGGCCTCGAGCCCGACCGAGATCCGGATGAGCCCGTCGTCGATCCCCAGCGCGGCGCGCGCCTCGGGCGGCACCGAGCCGTGGGTCATGATGGCGGGGTGCTCGATGAGGGACTCGACCCCGCCGAGGCTCTCCGCGCAGACGAAGACCTTCACCGTCGCGAGCAGGGCGCTGGCTGCGGGCAGGCCGCCGGCCACGACGAAGCTGATCATCCCGCCGGGGGCCGCCATCTGCCGGTCGGCGAGGGCCTTCTGCGGGTGCGACGCGAGGCCCGGGTAGATCACGCGCTCGACCCCGGGCTGCGCCCCGAGCCAGGCCGCGATCGACGCGGCGCTCTTGCAGTGGCGCTCCATCCGCACCGGCAGGGTCTTGAGCCCTCGCAGCACGAGGTAGCAGTCGAAGGGCCCGGGGATCGCGCCGATCGCGTTCTGGAGGAAGCGCAGCCGCTCGGCGAGGGCCGCGTCGCTCGTCATCACCACCCCGCCGACCACGTCGCTGTGGCCGTTGAGGTACTTGGTGGTCGAGTGCATCACGACGTCGGCGCCGAGGCTCAGCGGGCGCTGAAGCATCGGGGTCGCGAACGTGTTGTCGACCACCACGGTGGCGCCGCCCGCCTTGCCGACCGCGGCGACCGCCGCGATGTCGATCAGCTTCAGCATCGGGTTGGTCGGCGTCTCGACCCAGAGCATCTTGGTGGCGGGGGTCATCGCCGCCTCGACCGCCGCGACGTCGGTCATGTCCACCTGGGTCGTCTCGATGCCGAGCGGCCGGAAGACCTTGTCGAGGATGCGGAAGCTGCCGCCGTAGACGTCGTCGCTCGCGACGATGTGATCGCCCGGCCGCAGGGTGTGCAGCAGCGTCGTCATCGCCGCGCAGCCCGACGAGAAGCAGACGCCGTGATCGGCGCCCTCGAGGGCCGCGAGGCAGCGCTCGAGGGTGTTCCGCGTGGGGTTGCCGGTGCGGGCGTACTCGAAGCCCTTGTGCTTGCCGGGGCCGTCCTGGGCGAAGGTGCTCGCGAGGACGATGGGGGTCATCACCGCGCCGCTGGTCGGGTCGGGCGACTGGCCGGCGTGGATCGCGAGGGTCTCGAGGTGCGTGGAGTCCGCCATCGCGCGGACCTACCGCGCTCCCTCGGGCGGGGCAAGGTCCGTCTGGCCGGGAGCGGGTGGGCCATCGCCGGGATCCGGCGCGTCGTCCGCCGCCTCGTCGTCCGCCCCCTCTCCGTCCCCGTCCTCGGCCTGATCCTCGAGCTCGGCGATGCGGCGCTCGAGCGGGTCGCGCTGCGACTCGAGCCGCTCGAGCTGCCGCTCCAGCCGCTGCGCGAGGCCGTCGTTGCCGTCCGCGCGGGCCTGCTCCATCCGCGTCCGGAGCTGCCCCGCCTGGACGTCGAGGAGCCCCTGGAAGAAGTGGGCCCGGGTGAGGAGCTGGTCGGGGGTGGGCTCGGCCGCGGGCGGCGACGCGATCACCGGCGGCGGCCGGAGCGGCTCCACCCCGCCGTCCACCGCGGCGAGGAGCGCGGACTCGTCGAACCCCCGGGGCTCGCTCGGCGCTGGCTCGGTCGGGCGATCGGCGGAGCCGCCTCCGCGCGTCGACGTGGCCTCGGCGGTCCCTGCGTCGGCGCCCTCCGCGTGCAGGTCCATGCTCGCCGCGTGGGCTTCGCGCTCCTCGAGCGGGATGTAGCCGCTGGAGACGTCGTTCGTGACGCTGATCGCGATCGTGATCGCGAGGCCCCCCACGCTGAAGAGCGCGATGAGGCCGAGGATGACGAACATCGGGTTCAGGCGCCGGCGGCTCACGCGGGGAGTCAAGCACGTCTCGCCCCGCGTGCTACAGCCCCCCGATGCGGCGCGTGATCCTCCTCGACGTCATGGGGACCCTCGTCTACGACCCGTTCCACGTCGAGATGCCGGCGTTCTTCGGGATGAGCCTCGAAGAGCTGCTCCGCGCCAAGCACCGCGACGCCTGGGTCCGCTTCGAGCGGGGCGAGCTCGATGAGGCCGCGTTCCTCGCCAGCTTCTTCGCGGACGGGCGCGCCTACGACCACCGCGGCTTCGTCGCGCGGGTCCGCGAGACCTACCGCTACCTCGACGGGGTCGAGCCGCTCCTCGCGCGCCTCGCGGCCGGGCCGGCCGAGCTCCACGCGCTGAGCAATTACCCGTGCTGGTTCCAGATGATCGAGGAGCGCCTGGGGCTTGGTCGCTACCTCGCCTGGAGCTTCGTCTCCTGCCAGACGGGGGTGCGCAAGCCCGACCCGGAGGCGTACCTCGGCCCGGCCCGGCGGCTGGGGGTGGAGCCCGGCGAATGCCTCTTCGTGGACGACCGGCCCAAGAACGTCGACGCGGCGCGGGCGGTCGGGATGGACGGGGTCGTCTTCGAGGACGCGGCGCAGCTCGAGCGGGCGCTCGCCACCCGCGGGCTGCTACCGTGAGCCCCGATGGCGGCGCGCGACCGGCTGGCCGAGAGCCTCTCCGCGCGGGCCGCGCCATCGACCCGTGACGCGCTCGCCGCCCTCGCGGACGCGCTCCGCGAGGCCCACCCGGGCGAGGCCGAGGGCGTGCTCCGAGGGAGGCTCGCGGCGCGCGCCACGCTTGAAGAGCACGGCCGCTTCGCCGCGCCGGGGGACCCGCCGTCGGTGCTCGAGGCCGAGCGCCGGGCCCGCGCCCACGCGGAGCTGGCCGCGCGCGCCCCGGGCGAGCTGACCGACGGGGTGGACGCGCGCTGGGCGCGCCGGCCGGCCGACCGCGCGGAGGTGATCGACATCTGGCGGCGCTGGGCGGCGCGCCGGCGTGGCGAGCGCCTGTTCGTCTACGCGCACGTCCCGTTCTGCCGGACCCGCTGCGGCTTCTGCCAGTTCGAGTCGGTGATCGGCGCGCGCGAGGCCGCGGTCGAGGCGACCCTCGCGGCGACCCTCGAGGAGGCGGCCGCGCTCGCGCCGGCGCTCGCAGGGGCCCGGGCCGACGCGGTCACGATCGGGGGAGGCACGCCGAGCGAGCTCGACCCCTCGCAGCTCGCCCGGCTCCTCGCCGCGCTCGAGGCGCTCGCGCCGCGGCGCGACGGCGCGTACTTCTCGGTCGAGCTCAACCCGGACTCCACCACCGCGGGCAAGCTCGAGGTGCTCGCCGCGGGGGGCGTCAACCGCGTGAGCTTCGGCGTCCAGTCGCTGCACGCGCCGACCCTGCGCGCGGTCGCGCGCGGCTACCAGACGACCGCGATGGTCGAGGACGCGCTCCGGGCCGCGCGCGAGGCCGGCGGGCTCGCGGCGGGCGGGCTCAAGGTGGCCGTCGACCTGATCGCGTCGCTGCCCGAGGAGACGGCCGCGTCGTTCGAGGACGGCGCCGCCCGGGTCCTCGCGCTCGGGCCCGACCAGGTCGTGCTCTACGCGTATCAGCCGGTGCGTCGGGGCGGCCGCGCGATGGATCCGGGGCCGCTCCCCTTCGCGGAGGCCGCGTCGATCTTCGCGTCCCGGGCCGAGGCGGCGGGCTACCAGCGGGTACCCCACACCGGCTCGTCGGTGATCGTGGAGCGCGCCGGCGCGCGCCGGTTCGACGTGCGCTACGTCCAGCACGCGCGCGAGCCGACCTCGGTGCTCGGCGTCGGGCCCTTCGCGGAGAGCCACGCCTTCGGGGTCGCCACCTACGTGGCGGGCGCGGAGCTGGGGGCGGCGGAGGCCTACCGCGTCTCGGAGCGCAGCGAGGTGCAGGAGCTCGCGGCTTACGTCGGCCGTCGGCTCAGCGCCGCGATGCCGATCGAGGAGGCCGAGGTCACGCGCGTCTTCGGCGCGTCGCTGGAGGCGAGCGCGCCCGAGACCGTCGGCTGGCTCCTGGAGCGCGGGAGCCTCGCCCGGGTGGAGGGTGGCCTCGCCGCGCGCGGCGATCGCGCGGCGGCGACGGGGGCGGCCTGGTCCTTCCTCGACCCCGACACGCTCGCGGCGCTCCGCCGTCGCCTCGGCGGCGGCCTGCCGGCGCGACGCGCGCTCGCGGCGCTCTCGGACCCCGCACCGATCGCGGCGCGGGCGGGGCGGGCGCTGGCCCGGGCCGTCGACGCGGTCCCCGTCGCGATCGACGGCCGCGAAGGGATCCGTCTGGCGCTCGCGCCCGACGAGCTGGATCATGAGGCCGCCGCGGCGCTCTTCCCGTGGGCGCCCGCCCTCGCCGAGCTCGCGGGGCACGGGCTGCTCGGCGGCGCCTCGGCGGTGGTCCTCGCCGCGTCGGTCGCGCTCGAGGTCCGCCTGGCCGCGCCGTGTGTCGATCTGCTCCGCGGGCTCGTCGATCCCCGCCTCGTCCCGCGCGACGACTGGTGGGCCCGCGTCGCGGCGGTGCGCGTCGACGGCGGCGGCCGCCTCGCCCTCCGGTGGGACGTCGACCCGGCCACGAGCCCGCTGCTCCGCGCGGTCCGCCGGGCGCTCCCGCCGCCCCTCGCCGACGCGCTCGCCGACGCCGCCCTGCGCTACGAGCGCGGCCCCGACGGAGAGGCCCTGATCGCCGCCCCGCGCGACCCGAGCGCGCTCGCGCGGGTGCTCCCGCGGCGCCCCGGCCCGGAGTCGGGCGGCCGGGTGCGGGCGCTGCGCCTGCCGCTCACCGGGGCCCGCCCGCGGCTCGAGGCGCTCTCGACCGAGCGCGCGCTCCCGAAGCCGCTCCACGTCGCGTCGCCCTGAGCCCGGACACCGGAGCGATCTCTGGTACGCTCCTGCCCTTCGTCGTCGGGTCGCCGCTTGTCCTCGTCCGTCCGCATCCTCGCCGCGATCCTCGCCTGGTCGGTGGCCTCCAGCGCGAGCGCGCAGGCCGAGGAGGACGCGCAGGCCGAGGTCGACGCGCACGCCGAGGTGGATCTGCAGGTCCACCTCGAGCCGGAGGAGCCTCACGACGCGATGGAGGAGCCGGTCCACTGGCACCGCGAGTGGGGGCGCGCCGGGCTGGCGAACTACGCGATGATGGGCGCGACCGCGGCGATCGCGCTGACCAACATCATCATCGGCTCGGACGAGGAGTCGCCCAACCGTGGGCGCAACGACCTCGACGAGGGGGTGCGCGGCGCCCTGCGGCTCGGGGTCGAGCAGCAGCGGCTGATCGCGCGCGACTTCAGCGACGGCCTGCTCACCGCGATGACGTCGACCCCAATCCTCATCGACGCGCTGGTGCTCGCCGCGTGGCAGCACGAGTCCGAGGACGCGGCGGTGCAGATGATCCTCATCCACGCCGAGGTCGTCGCGTTCACCCTCGCGCTCCAGACGAGCGCCAACGTGCTCCTGAGCCGGGAGCGACCCTACGGGCGGACCTGCGGCGGGGGCGGCCCCGACGACCTGCCGGGCGAGTCGTTCTTCTGCGACTCCCCCGACCGCTTCTACAGCTTCTTCTCCGGCCACACCTCGCAGTCGTTCGCGTCGGCCGCCGTGGTCTGCTCGTTCCACATGAACATGCCGCTGCTCGGCAACGGCCCCGAGAACATGATCCCCTGCGTCACCGCGATGGCCGGCGCGGCCGCCACTGGGCTGCTCCGCATCGCGGGCGACATGCACTACGCGACCGACGTCCTCACGGGGATGGCGGTCGGCCTGACGACGGGCTTCATGCTCCCGTGGCTCCTTCACTTCGGCGACCACACGGGCGAGAACGCGCGCGAGGGCGGCGAGTCGTCCTCGGGAGATCCGCAAGTCACCTTCCTGCCGACGCCGACCGGCGCGTCGCTGTTCGGGGTCTTCTAGGTGACCCGCGTCAGCGTCGCGCTCCTCGTCGTAACGAGCGTCGCAACGAGCGCCGCGTTCGCGCTCAGCGGCGCGCGCGCGCACGCCCAGGACGCGGGGATCCCGGACGCCGGCCCGCCCGATGGCGAGGTGCCGGACGCCGGGCTCGCGGTGGACGCCGGGGCGCCCGACGGGGCCTCGCCGGACGCGGGCGACGAGGCGGGGACGGCCGGGAGCGGCGCGGGCGCGGCGGGGGCGGCCGGCGCGGGCGCGGGCGCGAGCGCGGGCGCGGCCGGCGGCGAGGACCGGTTCAGCGAGCCCGCGGCCGACCCGAGCACGCCGCCGCGCGAGGAGACGCCCGAGGAGCGCGCCGCGGCCGAGGCGGCGGCGCGAGAGGCCGCCGCCCTCGAAGCGGAGCAGCGCGCGCGGCGCGAGGGGCGCCCGCCGTGGCCGCCGCCGTGGTGCGACGACGACGTCCCGCCGGAGGAGGACCCGGACCCCGCGCACGATCCGTCGATCTGCGAGGCCCCGCCGTGGGGCTTCTTCGGCCTGCCGCGGTGGCACATCGCGGGCCGCGTCGACCTCGGCTTCCTGTTCCTGCGGCCGGTGTTCCTCTTCGGCTACGGGACCCCGCACGAGACCTACGTGGCGTTCGAGATCGACCCGCTGATCGCGGGCCGCGGCGTCGGCGTCTACAGCGGCTTCCGCGCGGAGCTCCCGTTCACCGAGCTGCGGGCCGGCGCGCGCTACTTCTTCACCTTCACCCGGTCGTTCCTGCGCGCGCTCGACACCTTCGATCACCTGCAGATCCGCGACCGCTCCGGGCCGGGCGCGGCGTACCTGTCGCTCGAGGCGCAGCTCGAGCTCTCGATCCCGATCGGCCCGATCTCGATCGACTCGGAGACGACCGCCACCTACGTGCTCGCCGAGACGAATTCGGAGTACCCGTTCGTCTTCGAGGAGAGCCTGATGGTGGTGCTCGAGCCGCCGTTCGTCTGGGGGACGAGCCTCGGGGTCGCGATCCACTTCGGCGACGACGACGCGTACTACATCACGCCGACCGCCGAGATCATCCACCTCGTCGAGCGCGAAGACATCGTGCTGCGCGTCGGGCTCCGCGCGGGGATCCGGATGTGGGAGGACCTCGAGCTGCGGCTCATCGCGATGCCCGCGATCGTGAGCCCCGACAGCCTCGGGGCCGCGGCCGGCGACACGTTCCTGCTCGGGATCCGCTACCGCTGGGTGACCGAGAACCCGAGCCGCTGAGCGGCTGGACCGGCAAGCCGGGTGCTCAGCGCCGCAGGCCCGTCGCCGGGGTGCCCTCCGTCTGGAGCCGGGCGAACAGGTCGCCGAGGTCGCGGCGGCCGGCGAGCGGCTGGACGAAGCGCGCGCCGAGCTCGGTGAGGCGCCGCTCGAGCGACTCCGCCTCCTCGCCGTGCGCCGCGACCGACTCCTCGGCGCTCGCTCGCTGCTCCTCGTAGCTCGCCTCGAGCCGCTCGAGCTGGGCGCGCAGCGCGGAGACCTGGAACTCGAGGTCCTGCACCTCGCGGTCCTTCGCCTCGAGCCAGCGACGCGCCTTGTCGGCCGCGCCCCGGGCGAGGTCCCAGCGATCGAGCGCGTCGGCGGTCTCGCGCGCCGCGGTCGCGAGCTCCGCCTTGGGCTCGGGCTGGATGCTCCCGCCCCCGGCCGCGAAGAGCTTGGAGTGCGCGCCCACGTAGGTGCCGTGCGCCTTCGCCTCGGCCACGAGGTAGGGCTCGATCTCCGCCTTGGCGGCCCGCGCGCCCGCCCGCGCCTTCGAGAGGTCTTCGCCGAGCACGTGGACCGCGTGTCCGAGCCGCTCGCGCCCCTCCTTCGCCTGGGCCTCGAGCTGCTCGAGGACCCGCTGGCTCCGCAGGCCCTCGCCGCGGAGCGCGTGGATGCGCGTGAGGATCTCGCGGATCGACGCGAGCGTCCCGGCCACCTCGGCCGGCGCCGGGCCCTCGGGGTAGGCCCGCTGGAGCATCTGCTCGAACACCGCCGCGCGGCCGGCCCACCGCTCGAGGGTCGTCGGCGGCAGGGTCGGCGCGATCGACGGCGCGCGCACCGCAGGCCCGTCGCCCGGACCGGGCAGCGCCGCCTCGTCGGGCGCGAGCGCGGTGAGCTCGCGCGCCACCGCGTGCGCGTCCACCGGGCGATCCTCCGGCTTCTTCGCCAGGAGCGAGAGGATGAGCTCCTCGAGCCGCCGCGGGATCGACGGCACGAGCTGGCTCGGCACCGGCGGCGGGTCCTTCATGTGCTTGATGAAGAAGCCGGGCAGGTCCTTGCTCTCGAACGGGAGGCGCCCGGTGACCAGCTCGAACAGGATCACGCCGAGCGCGTAGAGGTCCGCCGACGCCCCCGCGTCGAGCGAGGTCACCCGCTCGGGCGCCATGTACTGGGGCGTGCCGAAGATCTGCCCGGCCGCGGTGAGGCGCTTGTCGTGCATCGAGCGCGCGATCCCGAAGTCGAGCAGCTTCGCGACCGGCGGCCGCTCGCCCGCGCCGCGGCACAGGAAGATGTTCTCGGGCTTGAGGTCGCGGTGGAGGACGTCGAAGTCGTGCGCGCGCGCGAGGCCACGCGCGATCTGCAGGCCGAGCCGCGCCACCTCCGCGGGCGGCACCGGGCCGCGCGCGATGAGGTCGTTGAGCGGCTCGCCCTCGAGGAGCTCCATCACGAGGAACGGCGTGCCGTCCTCCGCCTCGCCGTGGTCGAGGATGTCGATGATGTTCGGGTGCGCGACCGCGGCCGCGTTCTTCGCCTCGCGTCGGAACCGCTCCTTGAGCGACGGGTCGGTGGCGAGCATGGAGTCCATGATCTTCACCGCGACCTCGCGCTCCACGAGGGTGTTGCGCGCCCGGTAGACCGTCGCCATCCCCCCCTCGCCGAGGCGGGACTCGACCTGGTAGCGGCCCTTGAGGAGCGCGCCGATGCGCTCGTCGCGCATCTCCTCGAGCGCGACGTCGTCCACGAAGCACCGGACGTTCTCGTCCGGATACCGGAGCCCGCAGCTCGGACAGACCTTCATCCCCGCGCGCCATCATAGATCGATAGACTCCCCGGCATGCGTCCCATCCACGAAGTCGCCGACGAGCTCGGCCTCGATCCCGCGCACCTCATCCCCTACGGCCGCAGCAAGGCGAAGGTCGACCTCGCCGCGATC
>JAUHXR010000156.1 GCA_030426845.1 Polyangia bacterium
CCCGCGTACGGGTTGCCGAGCTCGTTGGCCTGCTCCTCGAGGGCGGGCACGTTGGTGAGGCTCGGGGCGAAGTTGACGTACGGGCAGCCGAGCTTGTTGGCCACGTAGAAGTAGCGCATCGCCGGCGAGATGTTCTTGTCGTTCGCGTCGAGGCCCTTCTCGAAGTTCGCGAGCGTCTTGTGCGAGTCGGCGAGCTCCATCCACTTCTCGGTGGACGCGAGGTTGACCATCACGACGGTGTCGAGGCCGTGCTCGGCCTTGAACTTCGTGATGCAGCCCTCGATGTGCTCGATCTCGCCGCGGAAGTCCTTGGCGGTGACGACGTTCTCGCCCTTGCAGTTCTCGGCGTACTCGCCGCTGAAGACGGCGGGCCAGGGCGTCATGCCGGAAAGCTCGTCCTTGATCTGGTCGAGCTGCTCCGTCGGGAGCACGGCGTGGTGCTTGGCCGCGTCGTAGACGTTGCCGAAGGCGAGGTCCCAGCCGCCGAAGACGATGTCGTCGATCTTCGGGAAGGCGAGGAAGTCCGTGACCTGCTCACCGGGCGCCGGGTTGCCGCCGGGCTCCGTCAGCATGCCGAGCCGCGGGGCGATGCCCTTGGCCATCAGCCGCGCGCCGGCGATCAGGGTGGATGCGACGGCGCCGTTCACGCCGATGATGGCTACACCGAGCTTCTTGTCCATGACGATGCTCTCTCTCGATTCTCTAACTTGCGGATCAGTCGACGCGGTCAGCCGACGTACGAGCGAAGCAGTGACTTGCGCTCGTCATCGAGGATCCGCGGGAACTTGGTTTGCACGCTGTGGTTACCGATGTCGGCCATGAAGCGCCGCACCGATCCCTCGGGGAGGACCACGAGCTCGGGCTTGAGGATGGCGAGGTCACCGTCGCGGTGCTCGCGGTAGACCCGGTTCTGCTCGCAGAGGGCCTGGTCGAAGGTCTCGATGAACTGGTCGCGGTCCGCCGGGCCGTCGCCGAGGAACTCGACGAAGACGACGTAGCGGCTGCACGCGGTGCCGTCCACGCCGACGTCGGCCGCCGCGCCGTAGTCGACGGTGCGGGTGCCGGTCTTCGAGAGCGCGGCGTCCATCGAGCGCTGGATCTCGACGTGGGTGGTGAGCTCCTGGGTGGTGCTGAGGCAGCCGCTGAGGCGGCCCGCGAACTCCATGCGGAGCGGGTCGACGCTCGGGAAGCGGACGAGATCGCCGAGGCGGTAGGAGTAGA
This sequence comes from Polyangia bacterium, assembly GCA_030426845.1. GTDB lineage: Bacteria > Myxococcota_A > Polyangia > Polyangiales > Sandaracinaceae > JAUHXR01. The sequence continues at coordinate 1,222 of JAUHXR010000156.1, forward strand.
GGCCGCTCGGGGTGGTGACGTGGATCGCGTAGAGGCGGTCCTTCTCGACCTCCCACAGCGGGACGCGCGTCGGCCACGGGTCCTCGGCCTCCTCGACGGGGACGAACTCGAAGAAGACGCCGCGGTCGGGGATGACGAGCATGCCGCGCTCGCCGCTGTGGTCGCTGGTGGCGAAGATGCCGCCCTCGGTCGCGTTGTACGTGTCCACGAGGACGACGTCGTCGCGGCCCATGCGCTCGCGGATGACGGGAAGGTACGGGTCGGCGGAGACGCCGCCGCCGACGAGCACGCGGAGGTTCGGCCAGATGTCCTTGACGTGCTCGACGTCGTAGCCCTTGGCGCGCGCGACGTGCAGGAGCTTGTCGAAGAGGAGGGAGAACCAGCACGTGGTCCCCGCGACCGCGCGGATGTCGTAGTCGAAGTAGCGCTCGACGATCTTCTCGAGCTTGAGCTCGTAGTCCTCGATCTCCCGGATGTCCTTGTCGGGGAGCTGCGCCGGCTTCGCGAAGAGCGGCATCTTGATGGACTGGAGCGACGGGTTCGTGGTGACGAAGGTGGGGCCGTCCTTCTTCATCGTGGTGGGCGGGAAGAGCCCGAGGGTGAACCCCGTGGTGAAGTCGTCCTCGCCGCGCCACGCGAGGTAGCGGTAGAGCGAGTCGGCGGCGCTGCCGCGCTGGAACTTGATCTGGCGCTCGCTGATCGGGAGGAACTTCGCCTTGCCCTTGTTCGAGCTGCCGGAGCTGTTGCCGAAGTACTGGATGAGCTCGGGAACGAGCACGTTCTGCTCGCCGCGGCGCATGCGCTCGATGAAGGGCGAGAAGGAGTCGTAGTCGCCGACCGGGACGCGCGAGCGGTAGTCCTCGTAGCGCTGGATCGTCCCGAAGCCGTAGCGGCGGCCGAACTCGGTGTCTGCGGCCTCCTTCACGAAGCCGAGGAGGGTCTTCTCCTGGACCTCGCGGACGCGGCGCAGCGCGCGGTCCCACATCGCGACCCGCGCCTGGGCGGTGAGCCAGAACCCGCGGCCGACGACCTGCGGGTAGATCGTCCGCTTGAGCGGCCGGTTCGGATCGACCGGGCGGCCGGCGCGCTTCGCGTCCGCTCCGCTCGAGGCCGCGGGGCCGTTGGAGGGGCCCGCGCCGTTCGAACGGCCCGCGCCGTTGGAGGGGCCCGCGTTCGCGACGGGGTCCGCACCGACGGGGCTCGGGACGTGGCCCGAGCTGCTCTGAGATACGACTTCGCGGGACTCCATCGGAATACGGCTTCCTTCCGGCGGCGGCGGGCTTATGGCGCGAGTGCCAGGGCGACGCAACGCCCGCGCCGCACTTCGGGTGGCGGATTCTCTCTCCACGGTCCGGCGCAGAGGCGCCCGGAGCTGGAGAAAAAAATCGAGCGACTATGGCACCTCGTGGATCGGGGGCAAGGCGCGGGCGTGCGCCAGCGCATGGCGAAGCGGGTCGTGCAGGAGCCCGTTGGTCGCGAGGATCTCCACGCGCGGGCGAAGGCGGAGCGGCTCTCCCGCCAGGTCGGTCACCCGGCCCCCGGCCTCCTCGACGAGGAGCACCGCGGCCGCGACGTCCCAGGGGGCGAGGCTGAGGTCCCAGAACCCGTCGTAGCCGCCGTCGGCGACCACCGCGAGCTCCAGGGCGGCTGACGCGCAGCGCCGCACGCCGTGGGTCGAGGCGTCGAGCGCGACGTAGGCGCGGTAGTTGTTGTCCGGGCGCGTGGCGCGGTCGTGGGGGAAGCCGGTGGCGAGGAGCGCGTCCTCGAGCTTGGCGGTCGTGGAAACGCGGGCGGGCGCGCCCTCGCGCCGGACGCCGCCCCCGCGGTGGCCATCGACGGTGAGGCCCATCGCGGGCGCGTGGACGACCCCGACCAGCGGCGCGTCGCCGCGCCAGAGGCCGATCGACACGCAGAACCAGGGGTGGCCATGGGCGAAGTTGCCCGTGCCGTCGATCGGATCGACGTACCAGCAGAGGCCCTCCCCCGCCTGGCCGCCGCCCTCCTCGCCGACGAACGTGGCGCCCGGCAGGAGCGCGCCGAGCCGGTCGCGCAGCATCGCCTCGGCCCGCTCGTCGTACTCGGTCACCAGATCGCCGCCCGCGCCCTTGGCCCGGACGCGCCCGGCCCCGCGGAAGCCCTCGAGCAGCAGCTCGCCGGCCTCGCGGGCCGCGGTCACCACGTCGCGTCGAAGCGCGACGAGGTCCAGGCCGTCGGTCGGAGGGTCGGTCGGAGGGTCGGTCGGAGCGGAGCCGGTCACGGTCCGGGGAGTTCGCAAACGTCGGACCAATCCTCGGCCCGGCCCGAATTCCGACCACCTGGCCGAATTGCCCATCATCCCGGATTCACAATGTGAATTCGGGGCCCACAGCGCGCAGGCGGCTACGCAGCGATCGCCCTCGAAGTGCGTAGATCGCTTCGCGGTCCGGCCTCTTCGCGGTCCGGCCGACCGGGCTCAGTAGGTGACCATCACGGTGCAGGACGAGCAGCTCGTCCCGCCGCGCGTGGCCTGGGTCTTCGAGACGGCGAGGGTCTCGGTGGAGCCGACCTTCACTCCGTCGACGAACAAGGCGACGGGCGCGGCCGGTCGGGCGATCGGCGCCTCGGGCGCGCGGGCGTGGGCCAGGCCGGCGCTCGAGAGGAGGCCGAGGCAACCGACGACGACGCACGGGAGGAGGCGACTACGCATGAACGGCAAGGTAGCAGCGTCCTTGAGGGGTGTCCTCCCGGCCGGCTCACGACCGCTCAGGGGCGCAGCTCGGCGAAGGCGCGCAGGAAGCTCTCGCCGAGGATCCCGCGGATGCGCGCCTCGCTCCACCCGGCGTCGAGCATGAGCTGGACGAGGCGGTAGTAGGCCGCGAAGCCGTCGCGGAGATCGGGCGGCGGGATGATGAAGCCGTCGTAGTCGCTCCCGAGCGCGGCGACGCCCTCGCCGCCGACGTTCATCAGGTGCTCGAGGTGAGCGAGCACCATGCGGCCGTCGTTGGGCGTCGCGCGCGTCTTGAGGAAGCTCGACGCGAAGATGATCCCGACGACCCCGCCGGTGTCCGCGATCGCGCGGATCTGGTCGTCGTCGAGGTTGCGCCAGTGCGGGCGGACGCCGCACACGCCGGTGTGCGTGTCGATGAGCGGCTGGGCGCGGTCGTGCACCTCGACCGCGTCCCAGAAGCCCTCGCGCGAGACGTGCGCGAGGTCCACGAACATCCGGGCCGCGTTGAGCTGCTCGACGTGGCGGCGCCCCGCGTCGGTCAGGCCGCGCGGCCCGCGGAACCCGAGCGGGCTCGAGGTCGCGCCGAACACCGAGCTGCTCAGGTGGACCACCGTCACGCGGACCACGTCCTCGATCGCCGCCGCGTCGGGCGCGGCCTCGTAGGCGTTGCCGCCCTGGACGGAGATCATGGCTGCGTGGTGACCGCGGGCGCGCGCGGCCCGGTACTCGCTCGCGGTGCGCACGACCTCCATCGCGCCGGTCGCCTCGAGCGAGGCGCGCAGGTCCCGGGCGTTCTCCTGGAGCGCGCGCCAGCGCCCAGCCGCGCCCCGGGTGATGTTGGTCGCGATCGACCACATCCCGCCGGTCAGCCCGCCGTCGAGCGCCCGCGGGAAGTCGAGGTGGCCGAACAGGTGCCCCCGCAGCCAGTGGCCGTCGTGACGACGCCGCAGGTCGTAGCCCCAGAGGCGCGGCGGGATGAAGCCCTCGAGGTGAAGGTCGACGACCTCGCTCGCCCGGGTGAGCTGCACGGCGTCGAGCGACACGCCGACCCGACGCGCGACCTCCGCGTCCTCCGTCCGTTCCATCTCGGCTCGCCTCTGCGGTTCTCTGGCGCTCAGCTCATCGGCTCGGCTCGTCGGCTCGGCCCGTCGGCTCGGCTCAGCGCGCCACACCGAACTGCACGCGGTGACCGGGCACGCCCGGCACCTCCGCGACGAAGCGACCGTTCTCGACGCGCGCGCGATAGAACTGCCAGCGGGTCACCGTGCCCAGGACGTCCATCGCGCGCTGCTGATCGGCGACCTCCTCCATCGCGAAGGCGAGGTCGTCCTCGGACCAGCCGTTGGGGATCGGCTGCTGCGGGATCGAGACGCGGAGGTCGCCCCCCTCCGAGCGGATCGCGGGCTCCACGTTGAGCATCGGCCCGAGCGGGCGCTGGTTCTCGCGGTCGCCGAACGCCTGCCCGTCCGCGCCGTTCGCGAAGCGGACGTCGGTCGCGCTCGCGATCGCGCCGCTCGGGATCTCGAGGCGGCCGCCGTTGGCGAGCGCGAAGGTCCCACCCGCGCGGCCGACCGTCCCGGTGGCCTCGGTCGAGCCGCGCGCGTTGACCGGCCCGGTCGCGGCCGGGGGCGGCGCCTCCTCGAGGCCACCGCCGCTGGTCGAGGCGACGTCGGAGGACTGGCTGCCGCCGCAGCCGAGCGCGGCGAGGCTGGTCACGAGCATCCCGGAAAGAACCCAGCGCATGTCGACGTTCCCCTCTGCGTCGCGCGAGCGCGCGGCATCGACCACCGCGACGCCTTCGGCCTAGCACAAACTCCTCTTCCGTTCCCGGGGGCGCTTTGGCAGTCTTGCCTCGTGCCTGCGCCCCGATGCACGCCCCGGTTGGGGCCCGGCGCCGCCGCCGCGGCCGGGCTGCTCGCGCTGCTCGCGGGCTCCGTGGCCTCCGGCACCGCGCTCGGCGGCTGCGGCACGGTCGACCTCGGCGACAACATCGTCCCGCCCGATCTGCGCCTCGACGAGGACTTCTTCTACTGCGAGATCCAGCCGAACGTCCTGACGGCCAAGAGCTGCGCCGGCGGCGGCTCGGGCGAGGGCGGGATGTGCCACGACTCGCGCTCCGCGCTGGTGCTCGTCGAGCCGATGGGCGGCCCGCCCGAGTGCGCCGACGGCGTGGTGACGGGCGGCACCATCCCGACCGACTACATGGCCAACTTCGAGGCCATCCGCTTCACCGTCCAGAGCGATCCGCTCTCGAGCCCGCTCTACCGCCGGCCGACCGGGATGGACTCGCACCCGCGGATGATCTTCCCCGAGACCGATCCGTGCGCCGACCTCATCGTCGAGTGGATCAACCGAGGCGCGTTTTGACGCACGCGCCGCCGTCGCGCGGGACACTCTTCGCGGCCGCGCGAGCGCTCGCCCCGAGCCTGGCGCTGTGCGTGGCGTCGGCCCTGTCCACGGCGCCGGTGGCGCACGCGCAGGATGAGGAGGGCGCGTCCGAGCTGGCCGAGGGCGTCTACGCGCGGGTGATCGTCGATCGCACCGAGCTGCGCACGGGCCCGGGCGCGTCCTTCGAGCGGGCGCGCGTCGCCACCCGCGGCGACGTCTTCCGCGTCGTGCAGCGCGCGAGCACGGGGTACTGGTTCCGCGTCGAGCTGCCGGACGGGACGTTCGCGTGGATCCACGGCGACACCGTCTACAACCACGAGGTCTCGCGCGACGAGGCGTCGGGCGGCCGCATCCTGCCCGAGGTCTTCGCCCCGCCCGCCCTCCCCTCGGCCTCCGGCGAGATCGCCGTGCAGTTCGGGATCCTCGGCTTCTTCAACGGCTTCATGGCGATCCGCCCCGCCCTCAACGTGTCCCCGGAGCTCGAGCTGGAGCTCAACCTCGCAGGCTCGGTGGGCGACGGCGGGCGCATCCTCGTGGGCTCGGGCGGCCCGCTCATCAACATCTGGCCCGAGTCGCCCATCGTCCCGTTCTTCACCGTCGGAGGCGGCTTCGCGGTCAGCGACCCGAACGCCGACGAGTTCCTGGTGGAGAGCGGGATGGTCGGCGTGCTCTACGGCGGCGGCGGGTTCCGCTTCGGGTTCCGCTACCGCATCACGATCCGGATCGAGGCCCGCGGCTACGCGTTCTTCGACGAGAACCGGATCACCGCCCTCGAGGAGATCTCCGCTGGTGCGACCGTCTTCTTCTGATCGCCTCGCCGCATGGCGGGGCCTCGCGCGAGCGGCCGCGGTCGCGCTGGTCGCGCTCGCGATCGCGAGCGGCTGCGTGATGGTGCGGCCCGAGGAGCGTGAGTTCCTGGCGGACCCGGCCATGACCTTCGGGGCGGAGGGCACCGCCGCCGCCCAGGAGGAGCACGTCATCAGCAACCGTGAGGGCAGCTACGGCGGCTCGGCGGTCACCGGAGGCGGCTGCGGGTGCAACTGATCGCGCAGCTCCGCGCGCTCCCCTGGCGCGCGGCCATCGTGCTGGGCGCGGTGCTCTTCGGCCTCGTCGCTCCGGGGCGCGCGGGCGCCGACAACGGGGAGTTCGACGCCTACAGCACGCTCTTCTACGAGTTCGGCGGGCCGCTGGAGATGATCGTGGTGAACCCGCGGGCCAGCCTGCGGGTCGATCCCGTGGACGAGATGTCGCTGCGGGTGAGCTACGACGCCGACATCGTCAGCGGCGCGAGCGTCGCGGTGGTCGACGCGCCAGCGGCCGAGATCGACGCGATCAGCAGCGCGACCCAGCTCAACGACTTCCGCAGCGTGGTCACCGGCGGGCTCGAGCTGCGGAGCGACTTCGGCGCGATCCGCGGCAGCTACAGCTACGGGTTCGAGAACGACTACCGGTCCCACTCGTTCACCATCGGCGCGCGCACCGATCTGTTCGAGCGCAACACCACGCTCGATCTCTCCTACGCGCGCGGCTTCGACCTGGTCTGCAACCTGTTCCAGCCGCGCAACCAGGACCCGGTGGATCGCCGCCGGCTCGACAGCAGCCAGGGCTGCTTCGACGACCAGGACGCGGACACCGACGCGCTCGACATCGATCTGCAGACGTTCCAGGGGAGCTGGACCCAGGCGTGGGCGCCGATCTTCGTCACCCAGCTCACGCTGACCGGCCAGCTCGTCGAGGGCTTCCAGAGCAACCCCTACCGCGCGGTCTGGCTCGGGCGCGCAGCCGCGCAGGAGAACCACCCGCAGGTCCGCTTCCGGTACGCGGCCGCGCTCAGCGGGCGGCTGTGGATCGAGCCTTTGAGCGGCGCCGTCCAGGCGTCGGTGCGCGCGTACCGCGACAGCTGGGACGTCCGGTCGATCACGGCCGAGCTCGCCTACGAGCAGTCGATCGACGGCGCGCTCCGCCTACGACTGCGCGGCCGCTACTACACCCAGGGGGCGGCGGCGTTCTTCTCGGACGACTACTCCCTGCGACCCCGCGGCCAGTACTTCACGGGCGATCGCGAGCTGGCCGACATGGAGACGTTCATGGCGGGGGCCCACATCATCTGGACCCTCACCCCCGGCACCGAGGGCAGCGACATCGGCCCGTTCCAGGCCTTCCGTCTGATGCTGAAGTTCGACTTCATCCACAACGAGTTCCCGAACTTCCGCTATGGTCGCGCCGCCGTGCCCAACAACAACTCGATCTTGACCACGCTCGGCCTGGAGCTGGTCTTCTGATGCGCGCCAGGCCTCCCCGTGCCGCGACGGGCCTCGCGCTCGCGGCGCTCGTCTGGGCCCTCGCGCTCCCCGGCTGCCAGCGCCGCTCGGGCGCGACCGAAGAGCCGGAGACGGGGACGGAGACCGATCCGTCCGCGCCGGCGTCGAGCGAGCACCAGCGCGCCCAGGCGTCGCGTCGGAGCTCGGCCGGCGCGACCTGCTCGGGCCGCGACGACTGCACCTCCGATCAGGTCTGCGTCGAGAACCAGTGCCGCTACGAGCGCACCTCGGTCGCCGGCGAGATCCTCGCGAGCGCCGCGGTTGCCCAGCGGCTGGCCGGCGACTGGCCGGGCGCCCTCGCCTCCTACGAGTCCGCCTTCGAGGCCTACGAGGCGGAGGGCGCGCCGATCCCGCCGGAGGTCGCGTGCGCGGCCGCCTTGATGATCCTGCAGAGCGCGACCGACTCCGAGGCGCGCGAGCACGGCGCGACCCGCGCGGACCTCTGCTTCCGCACGACCGTGCCCGGCCACCCCGCGCGGCGCGAGGTGCAGCAGGCGGTGGCGCGGCTCCGCTACGAGGGGCTCGAGCTGGCCCGCTTCGACGCGGACGAGCCGGCCGACCGGTTCTTCACGGGCCAGCGGACGCGCCCCACGGTGGACGCGGTCGAGGTCCAGGTGCAGATGCCGGACCTCGAGCCGCGCGAGCTGCCCAGCCACACCGCGGTGCGCGAGCGCCTCGACGGCGAGGACGGCCACCGCGCGGTGGCCGACTGCTTCATCCAGGACTGGGAGATCCGCCACGAGCCGCGCGCGTCGGGCGAGATCGTCGTCCGCTTCAGCACCCGCCTGCGCGACATGGGCGACTACGACGTGTACATCCCGGGCATCGAGGTCGAGTCGACCAGCGCTGGCGACGACGGCTTCGAGCCCTGCCTCGCGCGGACGCTCAGCACGCTCTTCGACCCGGACGACCGCAGCATCCGCGGTGACAACTGGAGCCAGGCCGTCCGTATCACCGCGAGCGTCCAGGGCGAGAGCGGGGCCGCGCCCGCCGCCGGCGCCGAGGCCGCGCCGACCGAGGGCGCGACGGAGGGTGGCGAGCCGGCCGAGTGAGCCGCTCGCCGCGCGCTTGATGTCCGGGCGCGGGCGGGGTAAGGCTGCCGCGAAGGTGACCGCCCGCCGGGGAACGAACGCGTGAGCAACTCGAAGCCGCTCGGCATCGTTGAATTCTTCTGGCTCTCCGGCGCGCAGCGCGCGGCCGAGAAGCTGTCGGAGACCGCCCGCACGGATCTGCGCGAGCGGCTCGGCCTGGCGCACCAGCGCGCCGAGGCGGCCGAGGCCCTCTGGATGAACGGGCACGCGGCCGAGGGCCTGCGCCTCATGCGCGACGCGTTCGACGCGACCCTCGACGTGGTGGAGCCCTTCGGCGCCTCGTCCCGCATCCTCGCGGGGGCCCCTGCGGAGTCCAAGGCGCCGGCCCCGAGCCCGGCCGCTCCGACGGACGTCGCCGAGACCGCGGCGGAGGAGGCCGTCTCCGATGAGTCAGCCGACGCCGACGAGGGCTCGAAGGCCGAGCTCGAGGCGAAGACCGACGACGCGGAGACCGAGGCCGACCACGGGGTCGAGGCGAAGGCCGACGACGCGGAGACCGAGGCCGACGACGGCGCGGAGGCGAAGGCCGACGACGCGGAGACCAAGGCCGACGACGGCGCGGAGGCGAAGGCCGACGACGCGGAGACCGAGGCCGACGGCGGCGCGGGGGCGAAGGCCGACGACGAGGTCGAGGCGAAGGCCGACGACGCGAAGGGGAGAGTCGACCACGCCCCGAGCGGGACCGACGGGGCCAGCGCGAGGTCGGCCGACGACGCTGTGGTCCGAGCGGTGCTCGGGGCGCGGCACCTGAGCAAGCGGGCGATCGACGACGTGCTGACTGCGAGGCGCGCGATCGAGGCGGCGACCCTGCCTCGGTGGGACAAGGACGTCACCCCCGATCACCACGAGCTGTTTCAGGACCTTTCCGGCGCGCGTCGCGCGGTGGCGCGCGCGCTCGACCCCGCCGTGATGTCCAAGGGCGACCGCCGCTGGATCCGCCTGACCCGCGTCGGCACCGTCGCGGTCCTCGCGCTCGCGGGGGCGGTCGGCTCGTTCTTCGCGTTCCACAAGCCGGACGGGATCATCCCCACCGCGTCGTCCAACTGGTCCCCGAGCCAGCACGTGCCGGCCGACGCGATCGACGGCGACCCGCACACCGAGTGGCACGGCGGCGACAACCAGACGGGCTGGTTCGAGATCAGCATCGAGCCGCCGCAGACCATCCAGACCCTGCGCATCCTCAACGGCCACAACCCGCCGTACAACGACCGCGCGGTGCGCGACGCGACGATCGAGATCTACTCCGACGGGGACGTCGCGAGCTCGTTCAACCAGTCGTGGCCTCGCATCGATCCGGACGCCGAGTTCGTCGAGTTCGACGTCGGCGGGGTCGAGGTCGAGAAGATCCGCGTGATCGTCAACCGCTACCACTTCCACGGGGCGGCGATCGCGGAGATCGCCTGGGAGTAGCCGACGAGCGCGCCCTCCTCGGCCCCCGCCCGATTCAACGCCGCGCGAGCGCCTGGCGTGCGCGGGCGAGCCCCTCCTCCAGCGTGCTCACCGCAGCGAGCTCCCCTCCGGGGTTCCCCGCGACGCTGCCCGCGAGCGACATCGTGCGCACCACCATCCGGTCGAGCGGCCGATCCGAGACGACGATCGCGAGCGCGGCCTTGCGCTCGGCGAGCGGGCCCGGGTCGGTGATCACCGTGCGCAGATCCGTGTCGTAGCCCGTGACCTCGGTGCAGAACGCGAGCGCCACGTAGTCGCGCTGGTAGCCGGGCGACTCCGAGATGAGCCGGGTCAGATCCTCGAGGTCGCGGCGGGAGAAGTGACCGACCAGCCAGTAGCCGTAGATCAGCCCCTCGAAGTGCAGCAGCACGTGGTCCCCCACCCGGCCGAGGACCTGGTAGGGGGTGAGCCATTCGGGGAGCTCCATCAGCAGAGCGTAGCCGATAGGTGCGCGGCCGAGGGCGGTGGCGGTCGCGGCCCGCGGCAGTTCAGGCGCGCGCGACCGCGATCAGGGACGCGCCGAAGGCCTGGCGGCCGCCGGACGCGAGGTGGGCCCGCTCGCGCGCGAGCAGCGCCTCCACCGCGCGCGCGGCGAGGCCGTCTCCCTGGTGCTCGTCCTCGCCCACGCGCGGCGCGGCGCGGCCCGCCAGCCGGCGCATCGCCGACGGAACCGAGCGGAGCAGGAAGATCGGCACGACGAGCGGCTGGAAGTAGTAGCTCACGTACTCCGCCGCGAGGCCCGCCCCTTCGAGGAGCGCGGTGAGACGCGAGGCGGTGTACCGGGTCTTGTGCTCGGCGTAGTCGTCGGCCTCGCTCCACAGCGCCCGGTACGCCGGCACGGTCACGTAGACCCGGCCGCCCGGCGCCAGCACGCGGCGCGCCTCACGGAGGATCGCGCCGGGATCGTCGAGGTGCTCGAGCACGTCGAAGAAGCTGACGCCGCCGAGGTGCGCGTCGGGCAGACCGAGGCCCTCGAGGCTCGCGAGGACCACCACCTCGGCGCCGCGCCGGCGCGCGTTCCGGCACCCGGCGGGCCCCGGCTCGACGAGCACGGTGGGGATCCCCGCCCGAGCGAGCGCGACCGCCTGGAAGCCGTTGCCCCCGCCCACGTCCCAAAGCGGGCCGCCGGGCGGGAGCCGCTCGACGAGCGCACGGATGACCTCGTTGCGGTGCCGGAACCAGAAGCTGCGCTCCTCGAGCGCGAAGAAGCGCGCGTTGCCGTCCTCCGGATAGTCCGGCGCCGCCTCCCGAGCCTCCGGGCGGAGCACGCCCTCGCCGTCGGCGGCGAGCCGGATCCCGCAAGCCTCGCAGCGGACGCCCTCCGCCGAGGGGGCGCGCCGCCACATCTGGATGCCGCAAGCCTCGCTCACCGGCGATGGCACCGGTAGAACACGTGAACCGGGACCGTCATGTCCACCGCGCGCTCCTCGGTCAGGAGCACGAAGCGGTGCTGCTCGATCTTGCCCTTCCAGAGCGTCAGCCAGTCGTGGTCGAGCTCGAGCGGCGCGAACCAGCGGATCGCGAGGCCGGGGACGGCGATCCGCCAGCGCCACGGGCTGTGATCCATGTAGTACATGAGCACCTCGGGCGACTCGAGGGCCGGCTCGCTCGACGGGGGCCGCCGCGCGCACTCGAACCGCGCGTCGAGCGCCTCGCGCATGGTGGTGTAGGCGCGCGGGCTCACGAGGAGGTCGTGGTCGGTCGTCTCGATGTAGCCGCGCACCTCGGCGTGGATCGTCTCACGGGTGGTCGACTGCATGCTGTGTTGCACGTGGGCGAGCCACCCCGCGTTGAACGCCAGCACGAGGGTCACCGCGGCGGCGAGCGCGGTGCGCATCCACGCGCGCGGGAGCCTCGCCCACAGCCAGATGAGCCCGGCGCCGAACGCGAGCGCGACGAACGGGATGAGCTGGAGGTAGTTGCGGAGCTGGAACAGCGGCAGCCGGCTCATGAAGAACATGAGCATGAGCGGGTAGACCCCGAGGGTGAGCGCGGCGCGGCGGCGCGAGCGGACGAGCGCGTAGGCGCCCACCGCGCTGATCAGCGAGAGCCCGACCGCGAACGCCGGGACCGACGAGGGCTGGACGGTGAAGAGCCAGCGGCAGATCCGCGCGAAGTGCCCGAACGGTGGGGAGACGTAGGCGGGGTACTCCTCGCCGATCGAGCGGTAGTCCGCGATCTGGAAGAACCCGTGGTTGAGCACGCCGAGCGGGTCGATCCACGAGTCGGGGCTCACCGCGCCGTAGACCATGAGGAGCGCGAGCCAGAACGCGCCCATGAGCGTCAGGCGGTCACGGAGCCCGCGCCAGAAGCGGATCTGGAAGAGCGCGATCGTGGCCGGGACGACCAGCCAGACGCCCGAGACCTTGCAGCCCAGCACGCAGCCGACCGCCGCGCCGAGCCCGAGCGCGGTCGCGAGCCCGCCGCCGCGTGTCCGCGCGGTGAGCGCGCAGGTCATCAGGTAGAGCGCGAGCGCGACGAACATCGTCATCGTCGGGTCGAGCTCCGTCCAGCGGGTGTGCATCGTGAACTCCCAGGAGAGCCCGATGAAGCCCGCCGCGGCCGCGGCCGCGAGGTAGCGGCCCGGATAGAGCCGCAGCACCGCGAGGAAGATCCACAAGAGCACCGGCAGCGCGAAGGCCAGGTAGACCGCGCGCATCTCGATCTTGAAGCGCTCGCTCCCGATCCGGCGGTACATGTCCTCTTGCCACGCGGCGAGGGTCGGCGAGTTGGCCGAGCTCAGCGGGACGCGCGGGCCGTGGGCCAGCTCGCTGATGACCTGCGGGAGCTCCGGCGCGAGGTAGCCGAGCGACACCGCGAGGCCGGGCAAGTAGACGATGCCGTTCCAGGTGTGGTCGGGCTGCGTCCAGCGGAGCTCGCGCACCGTGTCCCGGTGGAACTGCAAGATCCGCTGCTGGTCGAAGTTGTACCCCGTGTCGAGGTCGGCCGTGCCGACCATGGTGAGCGCGACCACCGCGAGGAGCGCCCAGCCGAGCCCGCGCTGCGCCGACGACGACTGCGCCGATGACCACTGCGCCGCCGCGGTCACTCGAGCACCTCGATCTCGGCGAGCCCGCCGCCCTCTTCGTAGAACGAACGGATCTCGATCCGGATGCGCTCGACGTCGTCGAGCCCGCCGCCGTCACCGTCGGCGCCGCCGAGGGGGATCGTGACCCGCGTCCAGTCGGTGATCGGCTCGAGGGTCGCGTCCACCTCGGCCACCCGCTGCCCGTCCGCGAAGGCGTGGACGCGGATCTCGCGCGAGGCCTGGTGGAACGGGCGCCGGTCGGCGCGGTGGGGATCGCGCACGTGGTTGTCGTGCGCGTTCATGATCCGCAGCGCCGAGACGTGGCGCGGCGGGGTCAGCTCGAGCTCGATCCAGCCCGCCTCGCCCGGCGGGAGGTGCCAGTAGGTGGTCTCGTCGCGATCGACCGCGTTCTCCGGCGGCCAGGTCTCGACGGTGTCGTTCACCCGGTAGGCGGACGCGCGCACGTCGATCCGCGGGGCGGGGAACAGCGTCGGCCAGAGCGCGAGGAGCGCCACGCCGACGACCACCGCGAGCGCGGTCGCGAGGCGCGCGCGGCGGAGGCGGCCGAGGCCGACCTCGTCGAGGAGGCGCGGCGCGAGGGCGCGGCGGAGGGTGTCGGACGCCTCCTGGGCGGCCACGAACTGCGCGCCGTGAAGCGCGCCGACCGCTCCGTCCGACGCGGGGGCCGGGGCCTCGAGCGCGCCGGCGGCGGCCGCGACCCGGGCCCGCGCGGTCGCGTCGAGGCCGGCCCGGGCGAGCCGCTCCTCGAGGGTCGCGTCGGGGCTGATCGCCCGGGCCGCGTCGAGCGCAGCGCGGAGCCCGTCGAGCGCGCGTCCCAGCCCGAGCGCCACGCGCCCCGCCGCCCACAGCGTCTCCGCCGAGGCCGAGGCCGCCTCGCTGTCGGCCAGGCCCTCGCGCGCGCTCGCCCGCGCCACCGGGTCGACCGACGCCGCGACCGCCGCCGCCTCGCCGAGGCGCAGGTGCTCGACGAGCCTCATCCGCCGAGCCGGTGCTTCAGCAGCGTCCAGACCGTGATGAGCCCGTCCTTGGCGCGGATCTTCTTTCCCTCCTCGATCCGGCGCGGGTAGTAGCGGATCTGGACCTCGGGGATCGGGATGCCCTGCCGCAGGACCTTGCCGGTGACCTCGGCGCAGAACTCGAAGCCGTCGCCCTCGAGCTCGATCCCCTGCACCAGGTCGCGCCGCCACATCTTGTAGCAGGTCGGCTCGTCGGTCAGGCGCGAGCCGTAGAGCAGGTTCGTCACCCAGGTCACGAGCACGCCGCCGTAATAGAACTTCCACTGCACCGCGCTCGAGCGGTACTTGAGCCGGCGGCTGCCGTAGAGCACGGGCGTGCCGAGGCGCTCCATCTCCTCGAGCATCATGGGCAGATCGTCCGGGTCGTACTCGAGGTCGGCGTCCTGGATCACCACCACGTCGCCGGTCGCCGCCTGGATGCCGCGCCGGACCGCCGCGCCTTTGCCGGCGTTGGTCTGATGGAACACCCGGACCCGCGGATCCCCGGCCGCGATGCGATCGGCGATCTCCGCGGTCGCGTCGCGGCTGCCGTCGTCGACGATGATCAGCTCGAGCGGCACCTCGAGGGCGAGCACGCGCGCGCAGATCGCCTCGAGGGTGGCCTCCTCGTTGTAGGCGGGCATCACCACGGACAGCGCAGGGGCGGAATCGGGGGCAGCCACGTCGCGTCCGGACGTATCAGACGCCGACCACCCCGGCAAACCCGGAAGCGGCCCGGCGCGCGGCGTGAGGGTATAGTGCGCCCGACCGATGGCCGGCTCGATCGACATGGGCACCGCGGCCGCGCTCGGCGCGGTCCAAGGGGCCACCGAGTTCCTCCCCGTCTCGAGCAGCGGCCACGTCGCGCTCGGCGCGATGCTCTTCGGCATCTCCGACGAGATGCCCCTGTCGATGGTGGTGCTGCTCCACTTCGGCACGCTGCTCGCCACCGTGGTGGTGTTCCGGCGCGATCTCGCGACCCTCACCGCGAGCAGCCTGCGGGGCCTGCGCGATCCGAGCGCCTACCTCGCGACCGACGAGGGGCGCACCGTCGTCGGCATCCTCGTCGCGTCCGTCCCGACGGCGATCCTCGGGCTCACGCTGGAGTCCCGCGTCGAGGCCTGGTCGCGCATCCCGTGGGTGGTGGGGCTAGGCCTGCTCGCGTCGGCCGCGGGCGTCGTCTCCACGCGCTGGGGCGGCGGCCAGGCGCAGGTCCTCACCTACGGCAAGGCGCTGATCGTCGGCGTCGCGCAGGGCGTCGCGGTCTGGCCCGGGCTCAGCCGCAGCGGCACCACCATCGCGGTCGCGATGCTCCTCGGGATGTCCGGCCCGGCCGCCTTCCGGTTCTCGTTCCTCCTGTCGCTGCCCGCGATCGCGGGGGCGACCCTGCTCTCGCTGCGTCACACCGAGGAGCTGCGCGAGCTCGGGCTGAGCGGTGCGGTGGGCGGCGCGGTGGCGACCCTCGTCGGGCTCGCCGCGCTGATCTGGCTCAAGCGCCTCGTCGACCGCGGCCAGTTCTGGATGTTCGCGATCTACCTCGTCCCCCTCGGCCTGGGCCTCTGCGTCTGGCCCCTCCTGCGACCGACCTGAGACCGATGCCCTCCACCACCACGATCGTCCTGGCCGGCGGCTCCGGCACGCGCTTCTGGCCGCTCTCGCGCGCCGACCACCCCAAGCAGCTCCTCGCGCTGGCGCGGCCCGACGAGACGCTCCTCGCGTCGACCGTGCGCCGCGTCCGCGACGTCACCGACCGGGTCCTCGTAGTCACGAGCGCGCGCCTCGCCGAGGCCACCCGCGCCGCGCTGCCCGACCTCGACCCCGCGTCGGTGCTCGCCGAGCCGGTGGGCCGCAACACCGCGCCGTGCATCGGATGGGCGGCCACCCGCGTGGCGCGCGAGGACCCGGACGGGGTCTGCGTCGTGCTCCCGGCGGACCACCACATCGGCGACGAGGCCGGCTACCGCGCGGTCCTCGCCCGGGCGATCGCCGCCGCGCAGGACGGCGGGATCGTCACCGTCGGGATCCGCCCGAGCCGCCCCGAGACGGGCTACGGCTACATCGAGATGGGCGAGGCCCGGGCGGACGGGGTGTTCGACGCGCGGCGCTTCGTGGAGAAGCCGAACCGCGCGCGCGCCGAGCAGCTCCTCGCGGCCGGGAGCTACCTCTGGAACAGCGGGATGTTCTTCTTCCGCGCCTCCGTGATGCTCGAGGCGATCGCCAAGCACCTCCCCGGGCTCTCGGACGCGCTCGCCGCGATCGCCGCGTCCCCGCTCGCCGAGGAGCCCGCCCGCCTCGCCGCGCTCTACCCGTCGATGCCGTCGATCTCGATCGACCACGGCGTCATGGAGAAGGTCGACGACGTCCGCGTCGTCCCCGGCGACTTCGGCTGGTCGGATCTCGGCGGCTTCGCGAGCGCGTGGGAGCTCGCCGACAAGGACGCCGAGGGCAACGCGGCGCCGGATGGCGCGGTCCTCGTCGACTCGGCGCGGTCCCTCGTCCGCGCGCCCAGAGGCAAGCTCGTCGCGCTCGTCGGGGTGGAGGACCTCGTGGTCATCGACACGCCGGACGCGCTGGTGGTCGTGCCCCGCGAGCGCGCCCAGGAGGTCAAGCGAGTGGTCGAGGCGCTCAAGGCGCGCGGGGACGAGCGGCTCTGACGGACGGCCGCCCCGACGGACGACCGCTCCGACGGTCGGCGACCGGTTGCGCCCGGGCGCCGGGTAGGTGAAAAGACGCCCGTGACCGAGATCCCCAACCCGCACGTCTTCCGCGAGTACGACATCCGGGGGGTCGCCGACCGCGACTTCCCCGACCCGCTGGTCCGCGATCTCGGCCTCGCGCTCGGGACGTTCTGGTCGCGGCGCGGGGGGCGCAAGGTCGCGCTCGGCGCCGACTGCCGGCTCAGCTCACCGCGCCTCAAGGCCGCGCTCGTCGAGGGCATCGTGGAGTCGGGCCTGACGGTCGTCGACCTCGGCATGGTGCCGACCCCGCTGATGTACTTCACCGTCTTCCAGCTCGGCCTCGACGGCGGAGTCCAGGTGACGGGGAGCCACAACCCGCCCGAGGACAACGGCTTCAAGATGATGGCGGGCCCCGCGACGATGAGCGGGACGGACATCCGCGCGCTCCGCGCGTTCATCGAGCGCCGCGATCTGGTCCAAGCGCCCGGCGGCTCGGTGATGCCCTACGACCCCCTCCCCGCCTACGTCGGCTTCGTCCGCGGCAACGTGCGCCTCGGACCGCGGCCCCTCAAGGTCGCGATCGACGCAGGCTCCGGCGCCGCGGGCCCCACCGCGCTCGCCGCGCTCGAGGCGGTCGGCGTCCAGCCCACCGCGCTCCTCTGCGAGCCGGACGGCGCGTTCCCGGTGCACCACCCCGACCCGTCGATGCCGGAGAACCTCGCGCTGCTGCAGCAGACGGTGCGCGAGGGCGGCTACGACGTCGGCATCGCCTACGACGGCGACGGCGACCGCATCGGCGTGATCGACGCGCGCGGCGAGCCCGTGTTCGGCGACAAGCTCCTGATCCTCCTCGCGCGCGCGATGCTCCGCGAGCGCCCGGGCGCCGCGGTGCTGGGCGAGGTGAAGTGCTCGCAGACGCTCTACGACGACATCGCGGCGCGCGGCGGCCGGCCGATCCTCTGGAAGACCGGCCACTCGCTCATCAAGAAGAAGATGAAGGAGGAGCACGCGCTCCTCGCGGGCGAGATGAGCGGCCACGTGTTCTACGCCGACCGCTTCTTCGGCTTCGACGACGCGGTCTACGCGACCCTCCGCCTGCTCGAGATCCTCTCGCACGACGAGCGCCCGCTCCACGCGCAGCTCGAGGACGTCCCGCCGACCTTCTCGACCCCGGAGATCCGGGTGCCCTGCCCCGATGCGACGAAGTTCGACGTGGTCGAGCGGGTGAAGGCGCGCTTCGCGGCCGAGCGCGAGGTGATCACGGTGGACGGTGCGCGGGTGCTCTTCGACGAGGGCTGGGGCCTCGTGCGGGCGAGCAACACCCAGCCGGTCCTGGTGCTCCGCTTCGAGGCGCGCTCCGAGGGCGCGCTGGGCGCGATCCGCGCCGAGGTGGAGCGCGCGGTCGAGGAAGCGAGGGCCTGAGCGATGTCGAACCGAACCGTGCCGATGACCGACGCGCTGCACGGATACCTCGTCGAGGTGTCCGTCCGCGAGAGCGACTCCCTGCGGGCGCTCCGCGAGGTCACGGCCGAGCTGCCGAACCGCAACATGCAGATCGCGCCCGAGCAGGGCGCGTTCATGGGCTGGCTGGTCACGAGCCTCGGCGCGCGCCGCGCGATCGAGGTGGGGACCTTCACCGGCTACAGCGCCCTCGCGGTGGCCGAGGCGCTGCCCGAGGACGGGCGCGTGGTCTGCTGCGACGTGAGCGAGGAGTTCACCTCGATCGGCCTCCCGCACTGGGAGCGGGCGGGGGTGCGCGGCAAGATCGACCTCCGCATCGGGCCCGCGTCCGAGACCCTGGCGGCGATGATCGACGCGGGCGAGGCCGGGACCTACGACTTCGCGTTCATCGACGCCGACAAGGAAGGTTACGACGCCTACTACGAGGCGTGCCTCACCCTGCTGCGCCCGGGCGGAGTGATCGCGATCGACAACGTCCTCTGGGGCGGCTCGGTCGCCGACGCCTCGAACCAGGAGCCCTCGACGCGGGCGCTCCGCGCGATCAACGACAAGGTGTTCGCCGACGCGCGGGTCCGCGCCTGCATGGTGCCGGTCGGCGACGGGCTGACGCTGGCCACGAAGCGATGAGCCGCCGCGCGTGGATCGCGCTCGCGGGGGCCCTGGCCCTCGTCGGCGCGGGCGCGCTCGCCTACGACGCGCTCGTCGAGACCGACGAGGAGCGGCTCGAGGTCTTCGTCGACGACGTCACGGGCGAGGTCACCCGGGGGCGGGTGCAGCTCGCGCAGAGCCGCTGGGTGGACCTGTCGCGCCAGCCGCTCGAGGTGAGCGCGCTCGGCCAGTCGCTCCTCTACCGGGCCGGCGAGGAGGCCGCCCTGGGCGCCCGGGCGTCGGAGGCCCTGCAGACCCTGGCGGGCGCGAACCTGCGGGTGCTCGGGAGCACCCTCGCGATCGAAGGCGATCGGGCCACGGTGGGCCTGCGGCTCCTGAGCCGCGAGCGCGGGATGAGCGAGGTCGAGTGGCGCCTCGTCCGGGACGGCGAGCGCTGGCTGGTCGCGCGCCTGTCGGTCCGGCGCTGACGTCTCACGCGGACGCATGCCCGCGGGGCGCTTGGCGGGCGCCGGCATCTGGCGTATCCATCACGGATGCACCCTCGCTGGCTCGCGTCTGGGCTCGTCCCCATCTTCCTCTGCCTGGCCTGCCAGGGCGCCGACGACGTCGGCGTCGCGCGCGAGCCGAACATCTTCGGCGAGGACGACCGGATGGAGTGGTACGCCTTCACCGATCCGGCGATCCAGGATCTGACCGCGCGCAGCGTGGGCGCGTGGATCCCGGAGGAGCGGGTCGACACGACGGACCCGACGAACGTCCAGATCGGGACGCGCGGCACCCACCGCATGGTGCACGACCTCTGCCCGGGCGAGGCCTTCGAGGACCAGCCGGTGAGCGCGCAGTGCACCGGGGTGATCATCGACACCGACCTGGTCGCCACCGCGGGTCACTGCTTCGACGAGCCCACCGACTGCCAGAACCTCCGCTTCGTCACGAACTGGTTCTACGAGTCGCCGGGGACCTTCCGGCAGCTCACCCAGGAGAACGTCTACTCCTGCCGCGAGGTCGTGGTGCAGCGCCTCGAGTCCGGCATGATCGACCACGCGATCATCCGCCTCGACCGCCGCATCTCGCGCGCCCACCGGCCGGCCCCGGTCACCTACCGGATCGACGACATCCCGATCGACACGCCGGTGCTGGTCCCCGGCCACGGCGCGGGGCTCCCCCTCAAGATCGACGGCGGCGGCCGCGTGGTCTCCACGAACGCGCTCTTCTTCGAGACGACCGCCGACACCTTCGGCGGCTCGTCGGGCGCGGGCGTCTTCGACATGAGCGGCCGCATGCTGGGCATCCACGTCCGCGGCCCGGAGGACTACGTCCCGGGACCCGACATGACGTGCAACGTGGACAACCGGCTCACCGACGACGCGGGCCGCACCTCCGGGGGCGACGCGTCTCACGTCGCCATGGCGCTCAACCAGCTCTGCGCCGACCCCGAGGCGACCAGCCCGCTGTGCGTCGGGACCTCCGCGGACACGATCTGCCGCCAGGCGTGCGACTGCCCGGCCGGCACCAACTGCGAGGTCCAGGACAACAACATCACCTGCGTGACGCGCTGCTCCGACGACACCGACTGCGTCGACGGCTTCACCTG
>JAUHXR010000157.1 GCA_030426845.1 Polyangia bacterium
CCGAGGCGGGGCGCGGGGCGGACGGCGCTCGGTTCGGTCTCGGGCCCGAGCTCTACGAGGACGGCTGGCTCGGGCACGGGGGCGCGGCGGGCGGCTACCGCGCGGAGCTGCGCGTGCACCCCGGCCGTGGGCTGGGCGTGGCGGTGCTCGCCAACGGCGGAGACGCGGCGGCGGAGGAGGTCGCGGCCCGCATCGCCGCGCGGCTGTGAGAGGATGCGACCATGAGCACTCAAGTCATCGTCGAGACCTCGCACGGCGCGTTCACGATCGAGCTGGACGCCGCGCGCGCGCCCAAGTCGGTCGCCAACTTCCTCGCCTACGTCGACGCGTCACACTACGACGGCACGATCTTCCACCGCGTGATCCCGAGCTTCATGATCCAGGGCGGCGGCTACGACGCGAGCTACGAGAAGAAGCCGGTCAACGCGCCGGTCGAGAACGAGGCGGACAACGGCCTGTCCAACGTCCGCGGCTCGGTCGCGATGGCGCGCACGAGCGATCCCCACTCCGCCACCGCGCAGTTCTTCGTCAACACGGTCGACAACGACTTCCTGAACCACAGCGGCAAGAACGATCGCGGCTGGGGCTACGCGGTGTTCGGCCAGGTCGTGGCCGGCATGGACGTCGTCGATCGCATCAAGGACGTGCCCACCGGCTCCGGCGGCCCCTTCGCCAAGGACGCGCCCCAGACGATGGTAGTCATCCAGTCCGTCCGCCGCGCGTGAAGAACCGGGGACGGCCGAGCTCTTCGAGCTTCCTCGTCCCTCTCGTCCCAACACGTCCTTCTCGCCCCAACGAGCTCGATGAGCTCGCCCCGTCCCCCGTCCCCGCCTTCGCGATTGCCCGCGGACGGGGGGTGGGTACACCCTTGCCTCGATGAGCAAGTTCGACGGAGCGCTGCGGACGGCGCCGCGGGAGGTCGAGGATCGGGGCCCCGACGCGCCGCCCGAGGCGCCCCGGTTCCGCAGCCGCTTCGGCGGGCTCTGGACGGACCGCGAGAACGCGCACGAGCTGCTCCGCGGGCGCGTCGCGCTCGGCTGGGTCGACGAGGTCGAGGCGGCGCGGCTGACCCAGTGGATCGACGAGGGCTACGTGATCCTCGAGGGCGCGGTCGAGCCCTCGCGGATCGACGCGCTGCTCGACGAGCTCAACCGCACGCTCGGCGGCGAGCTGCCGCGGCGTCGCGCCGAGTGGTGGCAGGACGGGGTCAAGCACGTCGACATCGCGGGGCCGGCCACGATGGACCACGCGGCGGCGAAGCTCCTCGACCTCTACATCACGAGCGAGGCCGCGCGGCAGGTCTCGCTCCACCCGCGCGTCGTGCGGTTCCTGTCGCTGATCTTCGAGCGCCCGCCGATGGCGTTCCAGAGCCTGACGATGAAGCGCGGGACGCAGCAGCCGGTGCACACCGACACGACGTTCGTGCGGGTGAGCTCCGCGCTCGAGCTCGCGGCGAGCTGGGTCGCGCTCGAGGACGTGGCGCCGGGCTCGGGGGAGCTCGAGTACTACCCCGGGAGCCACGCGCTCGAGGAGCTGCTCTTCGACGGCGTGCACAAGTGGACGCCCGAGGGCGCAACGATCGTGGACGACTACTCCGAGCGCCTCCACGCCCACGCCCAGGAGGCGGGGCTCGAGCTGCGGCGCTTTCGGCCGAAGAAGGGCGACGTCCTGATCTGGGCCGCCGACCTCTACCACGGCGGAGCCCAGGAGATCGGCGAGGGGCTCACCCGGCGCAGCCACGTGACCCACTACTGCCCGGTCGACCGGGCGCCGATGTACCTCTACCGCGACCCGCGCCTCGAGCGCCGCGAGGGCCCGAACGGCGGGTTCTACTGCGGCGACCCCTGGCGCTGAGGCGCGGCGGGGGCGCGGGTGGAGCGGGCTGCGCTCACGGACACTGCGGCGCGGGGGCGTCGCGTCGCGCGCCGGCCTCGATCTGCGCCTGGTCGCAGCCGGCCTCCAGCAGCGCCCACGCGACGAGGGTCTCCTCGTTCCACGCGCCGAACCCGTGGCGCGCGGTGCTCCAGTGGACGCGGTGCACGTCGAGCCCGCGCACGGCCCGGGCGACCTGCGCGCGATCGCGGCGTAGGGCGGCGAGGGCGGCGGCCCGCACGCGCGGCTCGGTCCCCTCCGCGCGCTCGATCGTCTGGGCTGCGGCCTCCTGCGCGCCCGCGTCCGCGCGGAGCAGCCAGTCGAGCAGGGTCATCCGCATGTCGGCGTCGGCTTCAGGGGTCGCGTAGGTCCGCGCGACGCGCCCGCTCTCCGCCGCGTCGGGGGGAGGCAGCGCGTGGAGCGCCTCGGCGATCTCGCGCCCGGGACCCCGCCGCGGATCGAGCGCGAGGAGGAGGATCCGGCGGTGGTCCGGGTCGGTCCCGCCGAGCCGTTGGAGGAACAGGCCCGGCCGCGGGTCCTCGTGCAGCGCGCGCACCCACGCTTCGTCCGGCGGAGACTGGCCGCCGAGCGCTCGGAGCAGCGTGGTGCGGGTCGCGCGCGGGCAGGTCGCGGTGGCGATCTGGGGGGCGAAGCCCCGGCGCGCGAGCGTCGCGATCGCCTCGGCCGCCGGCTCGAGGTCCTCGTCGCCGCAGATCACCGGGACCACCCGGGGCACCAGCGGGGCGAGGCCGGTGAAGTCGCGGGGCAGGCGCGTGACCGCGGCGACCGAGGAGCGCGGGCCGCCCTGCTCGACGACGATCGCGAGGATGTCGTCGTAGCCGGGCACCGTCCGGTTGCGGTCGAGCAGCGCCCGCACCTCCTCGTCCTCGAACGGCTCGGCCGCGCGGTATCGGGCGAGCACCGACGGGACGAGCTCGGCGCCGATCACCTCGAGCTCCTCGAACACGAGGTCCGCGCGGTCGTCCGCGTCACCCTCGTCCGCGAGCGCGGCCGCGTACATCGCGACGAGGTCCACCTG
This sequence comes from Polyangia bacterium, assembly GCA_030426845.1. Lineage (GTDB taxonomy): Bacteria > Myxococcota_A > Polyangia > Polyangiales > Sandaracinaceae > JAUHXR01. The sequence continues at coordinate 2,912 of JAUHXR010000157.1, forward strand.
CGGGAGCAGCGGCGTGTCGCGCGCCAGCGACTCGGCTCCGTCGGGGAAGCGCCGCCGCTCCACGATCGGGTGCTCGCCCAGCTCCTCGAGGGGCAGCCGCTCGATGACACGCCACTCGTCTCCGTCGCGGACGCGCGCGTGGACGAGCCGGCCGCGCAGGTCGAAGACGCCGGTGTAGACGACGCGCTCCTCGCCCTCGATCGCCGCGCCCACCTGCAGGGTCGAGGGGATGAGCGCGTCGGCCAGGAGGACGGGCAGGAGGATCACGCAGGCGGGGCTGTGCCCGCACGCGCCCCCGCCGCTGCTGGGGCGCACGTAGCGGGTCGCCTCGTAGCGCAGGTCGCGCTCGCCGGCCCAGGCCTCGAGCTCGTCGAGCGTCGTGGGCACGTCCACGTGCGACTCGACGTGGCCCTCGAGCGCGCTGCACGCGTCGCAGCCTCCGAGGAGCGCGACGAGGGCGAGGGGGACGGCGCGGCGCACGTCGTCATCCTACCCGACGCGCGCGCGCCCGCGTCACGAGGACGCGGGCGCGCGCGGGATCGAGGCGTCAGGGGGCGCGATCAGCGCTTGAGGTTGACGACCTCGCTGTACATCTCGTCGGCGGTGGTCACGATCCGCGAGTTGGCGCTGAAGCCGCGCTGGAACGCGATGAGGTCGACGAACTCGCGCGCGAGGTCGACGTTGCTGCCCTCGAGCGCGCCGGCGACGACCGCGCCGCGGCCGCCCGAGCCGGCCTGGCCGACGAGCGCCTCGCCGCTGTCGTCGGTCGCGATCCAGAGGCCCTGACCCGCGCGGTCGAGGCCGTCGACCGAGGCGAAGTCCGCCACCGCGACCGCGCCGATCACGCGGCGCTGGCCGTTGGTGAACACGCCGGTGATCGCGCCGTCCTGACCGACGCTGATCCCGCTGACCGAGCCCGCGCCGAAGCCGTCCTGGCTGATCCCGCTCGTGTCCGAGTCGCTCGCGGTCTGGGTGAAGCCGGCGAAGCCGGTGCCGCCGTCGGTGACGGTCGAGTCGCCGAAGTCGAAGGCGATCGCCTGGCCGGCCGCCGCGCCGACAAAGTCCCAGCTCGAGGCGCCGGGGGTCTCCGTCATGAGCGAGCCGTCGGTGTCGAACTCGAGGGTGCCGCTCGCCCCCTCGAACGGCACGCCGGCGGTCCCGCCGGTGACCTCGCCCCCGTCGACCATCGCGTGGTACTCCCACGCCCCGCCGCCGTTGTGACGGAAGTAGACCGTGACGTCGTGCGGGTTCCCGAGCGAGTCGTAGGTGGTGACGCTCGTGGAGAAGTTGCTCGTGCCGCTCGGGTCCGTCGGGTCCCAGGCCGCGGCCGGGGTGGCCGCGTTGGAGTCCAGGTTGCCGGCGAGGTCGATCTGGCTCGTCGGGTTGGCGGGGAGCGTGCCCGCGTCGATCTGGAGGTCGCCGATGTCGCCGCCGAGCTCGCCGGTCGCGTTGGCGGTGTAGCCCTGCAGCCGCAGCCCGTCGGTCGAGGTGAGAAAACCTTCATTGTCGATCGTGAACTGGCCGGCGCGCGTGTAGTACTGGCCCTCCATCCCGCCGACGTTGCCCTGCACGACGAAGAAGCCGCTACCGTTGAGCGCGAGGTCGGTGGGCGAGTCGGTGGTCATCAGCGCGCCTTGCTGCCACATCTGCTGCACGGTGCCGATGCGGCTGCCCGCGCCCGACTTGGGCATCGCGGTGGAGCCGGCGATCGAGCGCCCGAGCACGTCGGAGAAGTTGGCGCGCGAGCGCTTGAACCCGACCGTGTTGACGTTGGCGATGTTGTCGCCGGTGACCGCGAGGGCCTCGCTGTGGGAGCGGATGCCGGACGCGGCGGTGTTGAGGGAACGCATGATGCTCATCGATCGGTCTCCGAAGAAGGAAGCGGGGCCTCGGCCTCGCGCGAGGCCGCCCCATAGGACGTCAAGGCCGGGCTGGTCCCCGCGGTGCCCTGGCCGGTCACCTCGCGAACGTCACCCATCATCACCCGGTGCTCGTCGTCGAGGACGAGCTCCGGGAAACCGTCTTCGTAGGTCACGCCGGTGACCTCTCCGCGCACGCGCGTCCGGACCACGACCGGCGCGCCCTCGGCGCTCCGCGCGCTCAGCTCGACGTGGTAGCGCCCGGGCGGCAGGCGGGTGCCGGCCTCGTTGAGGCCGTCCCAGGTGAAGCCGTGCGCGCCCGCGAAGTGCTCGCCGAGCTCGATCTCGGCGACCGCGCGGCCCTCGGCGTCGCGGATGGTGGCCGTGACCTCGGCCGCGCGACCCTCGAGCATGTAGGCGCCGCGCGCCGCGCCCGCGTCGTCCAGCCGGAGCTGGCTCGTGTCGGCCTCGACCGTCCGGCCGACGAAGCTCGCGACCTGGGCGTTGGCGAGCGACGCGGTGCCGACCTGCACGGCCTGCATCTGCTGCTCGATGCCGATGAGGTGCTCGACCGAGGTCAGCTCGGTGAGCTGGCTCATCATGTCGCGCGTGTCCATCGGGTCCATCGGGTCCTGATTGCGGATCTGCGCGACCAGCAGGCGCATGAACGCGTCCCGGTCGAGGTTCGTCTCCGCCGCGTCGCCGGTGGCGCGCGCGCCCCCGAGCGCCGAGGCTCCCTGGCTCGAGTCGATCTCCATCTTAAGCCTCCGTCCAGATCGTCGCGCGCCGCGGCCGCGGCCGCGTCGGCGTAGTCCTCGGCGCGGTCCGCGGCGTCGCCGCCGGCGCGCCCGGCTCACGTCGACCGTCGACGTTCACCCTCAGGGCAGCGAGCCGCGCGCCGCGCTCCTCGAGGAGCGCGCGGATGCGGTCCTCGTCGCGCTCGAGCCGCAGCGCCGAGACGAGGCTCGGCGCGACGAGGTGGACGTCGACGCCCGCCTCGGCCATGTGCAAGTCGAGTTGTAGGGTCCCGAGCGTCGGGTGCTCGACGGTGACCCGCGCGTGCTCCTGGCCGGCCGCGTCGCGGACGAGGCGCCACTTCGCGCCCTCGGGGAGCTCGTGCTCCTGTGGCGGCGGGGCGGCGGGGCTCGGCGACGTCAGGGGCGCGGGCCGGTCCGCGGGGGCGGTCGGCGCGACCTGGGTGGTCGCCGCGTCGGCGAGGGGGGCGTGGCCCGCAGGGGTGGAGGCCGCGTGGAGCGGCTCGCCGCCCTTGGCGCCGCCGGAGGTCAGCCGGCCGAGTCCCTCGGCCCCGGCCTCCTCGTCGCTCGCCCGGTTGGAGGTCGACTCCTCGCCGCGCCCGTGGGTCGGCTCGTCGCCCGCCTGCCCGCCGTGGGCGCTGGCCTCGCCGCCCTGCGCGGCGCGCGTCGCGCGGGACGGGGCGTCGCCCGCGGCGGCCTCGGTGGGCGCGGAGTTGTCCGCGGAGTTGTCCGCGATCGCGCCCGCCTCGCCCTCGGGCGCGTCGGACCCGCGGGCCTCGACCGCCGCCTCGATGGGCTTCGCAGCGTGGGTGCTCGCGACGTCCGGGCTCGCGCCGTCCGGGCTGGCACCGCCTGGGCTGGCACCGCCTGGGCTGGCACCGCCTGGGCTGGCACCGCCCGGGCCCGCGTCGCTGCCTCGGGCGAGCGTCGGGGCTGCGGCGGCGCCGGTCGCCTTCGGGTCCACGACGCGCGCGGTCGCCGGGCCGGGTTCGGTCTCCTTCGGCGCCACGGCGGCCTCGGCGGTCGGCGCGGGTCCCGACCTCCCGCGCGCGGCCGCCCCGAGCGCGGATGTCCCGAGCGCGGCCGCCCCGAGCGCCGCGAGCGACCCCTGATCCGTCGTGGCCTCCGCCGCTCGCTCGTCCACGTCGCCGGGCGCGGGGGACACCGTCGCGTCGCGCTCGGACCGCTCGGCGCGGACTGGCTCGGGCTCGATGCGCCCGTCGCGCAGCGCGAGCGGGGGCGGCGCGGCGGCGCGGTCCTCGTCCTTGGCCGGCGGCACGTCGCCCAGCCCCGGGGGGCGGGTGGGGAGGCGGCTCGGGGCGGGGACCTCGCGCTCCGCCGGCGGCTCGATCCACGCCCCCTCCAGGCCCGGCGGCAGGGTCGGGAGCTGCGGCGGCGGTCGCTTGGGCGAGACCCGGGCGTCGGGCATCAACGCGGCCAGGGCGGCGGAGAAGCGATCGCTGCGGCCTTCCACCGGGCGGGCCGGCGGGCGGCCGGCGGGATCCGGGCGTCGCGTCTCGATCCTCACGCGCTCACCACCAGCCGGCGCGCGCTCTCGTCGAGCTGCGCCTGCTCGCGCCGCAGCGCGTCCTCGCGCTCTCGGCGCGCGTAGCGGGCGTCGAGGACCTCGAACCGGCGCAGCTCGCGGGCCGCGCGGGTGAGCTCGGCCGCCTGGAGGTCGCGGGCCTGGGCCGCCTCGGCGCGGCGCCGGGCGAGGTGGATCCGCTCGTCCATCGCCCGCGCGTGCAGGCTGGCCCGGTTGGCCATCTCCCGCGCGCTCACCTCGCCGGCCGCCGTCAGGCCGCGCCCGAGGTCGGCGATCTGGGCCTCCTTGTCGCGCACCTGCGCGTCTGCGTCCCGGTGGTGCGCCTCGGCGGTCGCGAGGCGGCCGCTCTCGGCGTCGCGCAGGCGCTCCTTGAGCCGCAGGATCCGGTTCAGGCGGTGTCGCTCCTTCATGATCTCTCCCAGATGGCGCGCAGCTCGCCCTCGATGGCCGATGGGTCCACGACCTCGTCGAACGGCTGACGGAGGAACTTTTCGAGGGCCGGCATGCGCCGCAGCGCGTCGTCGAGCCGCGGCACCGAGCCGGCCTGGTAGGCGCCGATCGAGACCAGGTCCTCGGCCTCGGCGTGGGTCGCCAGGAGCATCCGGGCGTCCTGCGCGAGCCGCATCCGCTCGGGATCGACCACCTGGGACATGCAGCGCGAGATCGACTGCGGCACGTCGATCGCGGGGAAGTGGCCCCGCTCGGCGAGCTTCCGTGTCAACACGATATGACCGTCGAGGATCGCGCGCGCGGCGTCAGCGATCGGATCCGAGAGGTCGTCGCCCTCGACGAGGACGGTGTAGAGGCCGGTGATCGAGCCCACGCCGGTCGAGGTCCCCGCCCGCTCGAGGAGCCGCGGGAGTGCCGCGAAGACGCTCGGGGTGTAGCCCTTGGTGGTGGGCGGCTCGCCGACCGCGAGGCCGATCTCGCGCAGGGCCATCGCGTAGCGGGTGACGCTGTCCATCATCAGGACGACCGACAGGCCCTGGTCGCGGAAGTGCTCTGCGATCGCGGTCGCGTAGATCGCGCCCCGCGCCCGGACGAGCGGCGGGTCGGCGCTCGTCGCGGCCACGACCACCGCGCGGCTCATCCCCTCGTCGCCGAGGGTCCGATGGACGAACTCCTCGACCTCCCGGCCGCGCTCGCCGATCAGCGCGATCACCGCGACGTCGGCGCGCATGCGCCGGACGAGCATGCCGAGGAGGGTGCTCTTGCCGACGCCGCCGCCGGCGAAGATGCCGATGCGCTGGCCCTCGGCGAGGCTGAGCAGGCCGTCCAGCGCGCGCACGCCGGTGGGCAGCGGCCGCTCGATCGGGCGGCGCAGGAGCGGCGTCGGGGGCGCGCCGTAGAGCGGGCGCTCGACGTCGAGGCGCGGCGCGGGGAGCCCGTCGAGCGGGCGCCCGAGCCCGTCCACCACCCGACCGAGGAGGTTGCGCCCGACCTGGGCGAGGGCCGCGCGCCCGAGCCGCCGGACCGGCGCGCCGATCTCGAGGCCTTCGGTGGTCCCGAGCGGCATCAGGAGCGTGCGGTCGCCCCGCACGCCGACCACCTCGGCCTCGATCGCGTCTCGGCCGTGGGGCCGCATCTGGTAGAGGTCGCCGATCGAAGCCCGCAGGCCGCGCGCCTCGAGGACGAGGCCGACCGCCTCGCTGAGCGAGCCGTCCACCGGAGGCTCGAGGCCGAGGCGGGCCGCCGCCGCGAAGCGCGCAGGCTCGAGCATCACGCCGGTCCCTCCAGGCGGCGCTCGTGCAGCATCGCCTCGAGCGCGCCGCGCAGCCGCTCGCGCAGCCGGCCGTCGACCCGCGTCCAGCCCTGGACGGCCACCGCGCCGAGGCCCTCGATCGACGCGTCGACGACGAGGGGGACGGTGCTCGCGCCGTGGCGGATCCGGGCCTCGCCGTGGTGCTCGACGATCGCCTCGTAGGTCGCGCGAGACACCCGCAGCTCGGCGTCGGCCGCGCCGCCGAGCGCGTCGAGCGCGGCCTGGGCGAGGGCGCGGTGCAGCTCCGGCTCACGCTCGATCGCGCGCTCGACGAGCGCCTCGGCGATCCCGACCGCGAGCTCGAGCAGCGGCTCGGTGACCTCCTCGCGCAGGCTCGCGCGGGTCTCCGACAGCGCGCCGACCGCCTCGGCGAACTGGCGCTGCTGCTCCTGCAAGGCCGCGCGCTCCGCCTCGAGGCCCGCGCGCTCCTCGGTCAGCTTGGATTGCTCCATCGTGAGCGCGGCCTTGGCCGCGTCCAGCTCGCGGTCGACCTCGGCGCGGATCTCCGCCTCGACCTGGGCGAGCAGCTCCCGCGCGGCGGCGGGCGGACTCGTCGGCGTCGGCGGCGCGGCCGGGGGGCGCGCCGATGGCATGGGCGCCCCGGCGTCGCGGGTGGGCAGGGCCATCCGCCGGATCGCCGGCGGGCGCTTGGCCATCCAGTCGGGGGCGCCGTCGGGCCCCTGGACCACCGGGAAGATCGGCTGCGCCGGCTCAGACAAAGTCGCCTCCGCCCTCGCGCGCGATCGTGATGCGGCCGTCGCGCTCCAGCTCCAGCGCGATCTGGATGATCGCCTGCTGCGCCTCCTCGACCTCGGAGAGCCGCACCGGGCCCATCAGCTCCAGCTCCTCGTGGAGAAGGTCGGCGGCGCGGCGCGAGATGTTGCCGAAGACCTTCTCCTTGAGCTCCTCGCTCGCCGTCTTGAGCGACAGGGTGAGCTGGTCGGTCGGCACCTCCTTGAGGAGCTGCTGCATGCCGCGGCTGTCGATCCGGGTGAGGTCCTCGAAGGTGAAGAGCGCCTTCTCGATCGCCTCGGCCGCCTCGGCCGCCACGCCGCGGAGCGCCTCCAGGAGCTCCTCGCTCACCTCGGAGGGGAGCCGCTTGACGATGTCGGCCGCGACCTTCTTGCCGGCGATCTCGGTCTTCTGCACCGCGGCGAGCTGGTTCACGTGCTTCGCGAAGGCCTTCTCGATGTCCGCCAGCACCTGGGCGGGGACGGCCTCGAGGCGCGCGAGGCGCAAGACGACGTCCTCACGACGCGCCGGGTCCATCTTCTCGACGAGCTCCGAGGCCTTGGCCGCGGGGAGCTGTGAGAGGACGACCGCCACCGTCTGCGGCTGCTCGGCCTCGAGGAGCGCGCGCAGGACCTCGGTCTCGAGCGACGCGAGCTGCGCCGCGCCCTGGGAGCGGCCCTGATCGCTCCACAGCTCGGCCGCGCGGCCCTCGCCGAGCGCGTTGCCCGCGAGGCGCCGGAGGTAGGCGTTGCTCCCCTTGAGGCTCGCGGGCATGCCCTCGCGGACGCGCTCGAGGAACTCGTGGTGGACGGCCTTGATCGCGCCGGGCGCGGCCTCCTGCATCGACTGCGACTGCCCGCGGAGCAGCCGCACCTCGTCGTCCGAGAGGTGGCCGAGGATCCGCGTGGCCACGTACTCGTCGAGGCTGACGAGGAAGAGCAGCGCCTTCTGGCTTCCGCTCATGTTGGCGATGGCGCTCTTGCCCACGCGGACCGTCCCGCGGGCGAGCAGCTTGCGCGCCGCGTCGGGCGCGCCGGCCTCGGCCTCCGCCTCGGCGCCCTTGGTGAGCTCGTTCACGCGGCCTCCTCGGCGGCGGCCGCGTCGGCCTCCGCTTGCGCCTTCAGGTCCTCGGTGAGCCAGCCGCGCACCACGCGCGCCGCCAGCTCGGGATCACGCCGGGCCACCTCGAGGGCGAGCTGGCGGAGCTGCTCGTAGTCGGCCATCGACGCGGTGGGATCGCCGAGCTCGTCGAGCGCGATCTCCTCCTCGTTCGGGTCGCCCGAGCCGAGCCCCGGCAGGTCGCGCGGCGACGGCAGCTCGCTCAGCTCGCGGCCTCCCTCGGCCGCGCGCTCCTCGCGCTCGGCCCGCGCCTTCTTGATCTTGCGCCACACGAGCAGGGCCACGATCAGCCCGAACAGGCCGCCCAGCCCCCAGCCCGCGTAGGGCAGGAAGATGAGGTAGGGCGCGATCGGGTCGACGATCTCCTCGGGGGGCGGCGACGCGCTCGACGCGAAGGGCACGCACTCGACGGTCAGCGCGTCGCCGCGCTCCTCGCTCACGCCGGCCGCGGTGGCCACGAGGGCGCGGATGCGGCCCATCTCCTCCTCGTCACGCGGCTCGAAGGTGCGCGCCTCGCCCTCGCCCGACCACACGCCGTCCACCACCACCGCGACGGTCAACCGGCTCACGCGGCCCACCGGGTGCACCGCGCGGCGGACCGTCTTGGTGACCTCGTAGTTGCGGCGCTCCTCGCGGCGGGTGAGCCCGGCCTGGGTCGCCGTCTCGTCGGCGCCCGCGCCGCCCGGCAGGTTGGACGCCGCGCCGGGCACGCCCTGGCCGCCGCCCTCCGCGTCGGGGTCGCGCTCCTCGGCCACCTCGAAGCTCCGCGTCGCGATGCGCTCCGGGTCGTAGGTCTCCTCGAGCTGCTCCTCGCGTGAGAGCGAGACGTCCGCGTTGACGCGCACCACGGCCACGCCCGGGCCCAGGGAGGCGTCGAGGAGCTGCTGCACCGCGCGCTGCTTGCTGCGCTCGATCTGCGCGCGCAGGCCCTCGGCGTCGTTGATCGTGGTGGCCTCGTCCTCGCCGCCCGGCTCGCTGAGAGGGCGGCCGTCGCCGTCGACCACGGTGACCGCGTCGGGGCGCAGGCCGGGGACGCTCGAGGCGACGAGGTGGGTCACGCCGACGACCTGCTCGGGCCGCAGCTGCCAGCCCGGCGCGAGCTGGAGCGCCACCGACGCCGACGCGTTCGACTCGTCGTCCGCGAAGAGCGAGCGCTCGGGCAGCACGAGGTGTACGCGCGCGTTGGTGACGCCGCCGATGTGCCCGAGCGTCCGCGCCAGCTCGCCCTCGAGCGCGCGGCGAAACTGCACCTGCTCGGAGAAGTCGCTTTCGCCGAAGCGGGTCGTGTCGAAGATCTCGAAGCCGACGCCGCCGCCGCTCGGCAGGCCCTCGTTCGCGAGGGTGAGGCGCGTCTCGTGGACGAGCTCCTCGGGGACGGTGATCGTGGTGCCACCCTCGGCGAGCTCGTAGGGCACCGGCATCGCGCGCAGGCGCTCGACGATCCGCGCCGCGTCCTGCTGCGAGAGGTTCGAGTAGAGGACGCCGTGGTCGGGCTCCGAGCCGTTGGCGTAGGTGAGCACGCCGGCGGCCACGAGGAGGCCGACCGCGGTCAGCGCGCCGATGCGCACGCGGAGCGACAGCGCGTTGAAGCGCTCTCTCAGCTTCTCGAGCTGCTCGCGCACGCGGTCCATCGATCAGGATCCCATCCGCATGACTTCGCGGTACGCCTCGACGAGGCGGCTCCGCACGTTGCTCACGAGCCGGAAGGTGATGTCGGCCTGCTCGAGCGCGATCATCGTGCCGTGCAGGTCGTTGCGCTCCCCGCTGGCGTAGGCCTCGGCGGCCTCGGTCGCCTGGACCTGGCTCTGGTTGGCGTCGTCGAGCAGCTCGCGGAGCCGGCCGGCGAAGTCGGGGCCCTCCCCGGTCGGGGCGACGCCGCCGGGGGCGGCCCCGCGTCGCTCGACCTGGCGGACGCTCGACGCGTCGGCCCGGGCGAGGGTCGAGGCGAAGGCGGTCACGTCGCCGTTGATCGGGGTGGTCACCGTCGCCTCAGCCGCTGATGCTGATGGCCGAGCGGGCCATCGTCTTGAGGGTCTGCATCACCGTCACGCCGGACTCGTAGGCGCGCGAGGCGGTGATCATGTTGACCATCTCCTCGACCACGTTGACGTTCGGGAGCGCCACGTAGCCGTTCTCGTCCGCGTCGGGGTGGCTGGGCTCGTAGACCTGCTGGGGCGGCGAGTCGTCCTGACGGATCTCGGGCACCTCGACCATGAAGGCGTTGGCCGCCTGGGGGTCGCGCTGCAGCTCCTCGAAGCGATCCTGCAGCGGCACCGCGCGGAACACCGGATCGAGGCGGCGGTAGGGGCCGTCGCCGTTCTCCGAGCGGGTGGTGCGGGCGTTGGCGAGGTTGCTCGCCAGGACGTTCATCCGGGTGCGCTGCGCACCCAGCCCGCTGGCCGCGATCTCCATTGCGCTGAAGAAGTTCATCGCTCGTCTCCTCAGTGACCGTCGTTGGCCGCGTAGCGCAGCAACCCGAGCTGACTGCGCACGATCCGGATCGCGCCCTCGTAGCGGAGCTGGTTGGCCGCGACCTTGCTCATCTCTCGCTCCAGGCTGACGGAGTTGCCGTCGTTGCCCGGGTTCACGACCTGCTCCTCCGCCTCCGCGAGGCGGAACGCCTCGGAGCCCCTCGTGCCGCCGACGTGGGCGCCGTCGGTCGTGCTCAGCCGCAGCCGCCCGCGCTCCTCCGACGGGAGGTCCTCGCGGACCAGCTCCTGCGGACGGAACCCGGGGGTGTCGACGTTCGCGACGTTCGACGCGAGCACGTTCTGGCGCTCGAGGTGGTAGTCGAGGGCCCGGTGCGAGAGGGCGACGCTCTGGAAGAGGGGGGAGCTCACGTGCTCTCCCTTCCGCAACCGCTGTGCCACCGACGATCCGCTCGGGCGTCCGCGCTCCCCGTCGGGGTTTCGTCGGCTCCTTGGCGCTCGGCGGGGTGTCCTCTGACGGTGGCGCCGTCGGGTCGCCGACGCCCTGCGCTAGAGGCGCGCGGAGAGGCGGAGCTCGAAGCAGGCGCCCTGCGGGGCGGGGCTCACGGGCGCAGGGGGCGCCTGGAGGACCCGGAGCTCGCCGCCGTGGCGCTGGGCCATCTCGCGCGCGATCGCGAGGCCGAGGCCCATGCCGTGGGGCTTGGAGGTGTGGAACGGCGCGAAGACCGTCTCCTCGGCGCCCGCCGGCACTCCGTCGCCCTCGTCGGTCACCCAGAGGAACGCGTGCTCGCGGGTGCGCCGGACGGTGAGGCGCACGGTCGAGCCCTCGGGGCTCGCCTCGGCCGCGTTCCCGAGGAGGTTCATGAGGATCTGACAGAGCTCGGCGTCGCTCGCGCGACCGACCGGGTCGCCGCTGACGTCCACCGCGAGCCGCACGCGCGCGCGGGAGAAGTGGAGGCGCGTCAGCCGGACGGCGGAGTCGATCGGCGGCCGCAGCCGGATCATCGCGGAGCGTCCGTCGCCCTCGACGAAGGTCCGCATCGTGTCGAGGACCCCCTCGATCACCTCGAGCGCGGTCCGGCTGTCCTCGAGCGTGCCCGCGAGGTCGGTGTCGACCCGCCCCGTCAGCTCCTGCTCGAGGAAGCCCATGTTCGAGACGAGGACCGCGAGGGGGCTGCGGATGTCGTGGGCCACCGACGACGCCATCGTCCCGAGGGCCGCGACCTGGCGCTGCGCGACCAGCCGCCGCTGAACCTCCTCGAAGCGGGCCGCGAGCTCCGCGCCCTCGTCGCGCAGGGCGCTCGCCTCGGCGCGGGCCTCCGCCTCGTCCAGCGCGAGCTCCACCACCGCGCGGCGGATCGGCTCGTCCCCTACCCAGCGTACCTCGACCACGCGGCCGCCGATCGAGCGCCTCAGGGCGCGCTCGGCGGGCTCGAGCTCGCCGCTGGCCTCGCCGACGGCGCGGATCCAGGCGTGCTCGCCGAGCCGGGCTCGGAGCCGCTCGACCGGCTCGTCGTCGCCGGCGCGGCCGCCCTGGACGAGGCGCAGCTCCGCCCCGGCGGGGCCCATGAAGGCGGGCGGGACGCTGAGGGGCCCTCGGCTCACGCCTCCCCCATCGGTCGACATGGGATCGAGCTTGAGAAGATTTTTCTCAAACGAGGTTGTCCCTCGCCGTATGGTGGGTCTCGGGGACCGGATCGGGAGGACGCGGTTTGATGTCGAACGAGAGGATCTTGATCGTCGAGGACGAGGAGACGCTCCGGCGCAGCCTCGCCCGTCACCTGCGGCGCCGCGGCGGCGAGGTGCTCGAGGCGGGATCGTGCGCGGAGGCCCGTGACATCCTCGTCACGCAGGAGATCGACGTGGTGATCACCGACGTCATGCTCCCCGACGGGCAAGGCTTCGCGGTGGTCGATCAGGCCCAGCAGGGCCGCGGCCGCGCGACCGTGATCGTGATGACGGGCCAGACCGTGCTGGACCACGCGATCTCCGCGCTTCGGCACGGGGCCGACGACTTCCTCACCAAGCCCTTCTCGCTCGACGCGCTCGACGACGCCCTCAAGCGGGCCCAGAGCGCGCGCTCCCTCGGCGCGATCCCCCCGGCCGAGGGCGACGACCTCGCGGCGTGGCGCGAGGAGCACTGCCCCGAGATCGTCGGCGAGGACCCGCAGCTCCTGCGCGTGTTCGACATCATCCGCCGCGTCGCCGACACCGACTGCTCGGTCCTCATCACGGGCGAGACCGGCACCGGAAAGGAGCTCGTCGCGCAGGCGCTCCACCGCGCGAGCGGCCGGGCCCAGAACCCCTTCGTGCCGATGAACTGCGCGTCGATCCCCGAGAACCTGATGGAGAGCGAGCTCTTCGGACACGCCAAGGGCGCGTTCACCGGCGCGACCGCCGCGCACAAGGGCCGCTTCGAGGTGGCCGACGGCGGCACGATCCTCCTCGACGAGATCGGCGAGATGGCGCTTCCGCTGCAAGCAAAGCTGCTCCGCGTGCTTCAGGAGAGCGAGATCCGCCCCCTCGGCGAGAGCAAGACGCAGAAGATCGACGTGCGCGTGGTGGCCGCGACGCATCGGGACATCGAGGAGATGGCCGAGCAGCGCGGCTTCCGCGAGGACCTCCTCTACCGCCTCGACGTGATCCGCATCGAGCTCCCCGCGCTCCGTCACCGCGCGGGCGACATCCCGATCCTCGTCGAGCGCTTCGTCGCGGAGGCGGCGCGTCGCCGCGGCCGGACCATCACGGGCATCTCCGAGGACGGCATGGCCGCGCTCTGCGCCTACCACTGGCCGGGCAACGTCCGGCAGCTCCGCCACACCATCGAGCGGATGGTGGTCCTCGCGGCCGACGGCCCGCTGACGATCGAGGACGTCCCGGCGCGGATCCGCGAGGCGGGGCGCCAGACGAGCAGCGGCGGCGGCGCGGCCGGGCCGATCCTCCCCCAGGCCGGCCTCGACCTGAAGGACGCGGTCGAGCAGTTCGAGAACTCGCTGATCCGGCAGGCGCTCGAGCGCACCGGCTGGAACAAGAACCAGGCGGCGGGGATGCTCCAGATGAACCGCACGACCCTCGTCGAGAAGCTCAAGAAGAAGGGCATCAAAAAGCTGTCGGCGGCCTGAGCCAGCACGGCGCAGGCCGCCAGACGCGGAGGGCGTGGGGCTTCGGCTCCGCGCCCTTCGCAATTGGGGCGCGCCCGCGGCTGCGCTACAGCGGGGCCATGAGCGAGCACTCCGGGCGCTGCATGTGCGGCGCGGTCACCTTCGTCATCACCGATCTGCGTCCCGACTTCGGCGCCTGCCACTGTGAGATGTGCCGGCGCTGGACGGGCTCGGCCTTCCTCGGCATCTCGGTGCCCGCCGACGCGATCCGGTTCGAGGGCGGCGAGCACGTCCGCACCCTCCAGTCCTCCGCCTGGGCGCAGCGAGCCTGGTGCGGCCAGTGCGGCACCGGCCTCTGGTACCGGGTCACGGCCGACAGCCCGATGGCGAAGAACTACGAGATCCCCATCGGCCTCCTCGACGACGCCAACGGCCTGGAGCTCACCCGCGAGATCTTCATCGACTGCAAGCCCGATTGCTTCGCATACCAGGGCGAGCGACGCACCCTCACGCGGCAGCGGGTGATGGAGCTCTACCGCATCGACCTCGAGGAGCCGGAGGCGTGACCGACCCCGCGCCCGCCGCGGTCAGCCGGCGCAGGCCTCGGCGAAGGCGTCGACGCTGAGCACGGGGGGGCGCCCGAGCCACCGCGCGAGCCGGAGGGCCGGGTCCTGGCTGGCGGCCACGAGCCCCGCGTCGACGCCGAGGAGCGGGCCCGCGGCTCCTCCATCGAGCGGAGGGAGCGCGTCGATCAGCCCGATCACCGACGCCGGTGGGGCCTCCGGGGGGAAGAGCCGGAGCGGGTGGAGCGGCCCTCCCTCCGGGACACCGCGGAGCGCGCGGACCACGCGCGGCGGATCACGCCCCTGGTAGAGCGCAACACACGCGGCGGTGACGGGGGCGGCGCCGTGGAGCAGGTGCGCGCGGGCGGCCCCTGCGGCCACCGCGGCGAGGGCCGAGAGCTCCTCGGTCGCGTCCAGCGCGGGCGCCAGGTCGGCCCAGACCCCGGCGACGTCGTCCGCCTCGGCGCCGAGCGCGCGCCAGACGGCGGCGATCTGGGATCGGGTCCCCGCGCAGACCTGGACATCACCGACGAGCCACCCTTCGGCGTCGAGCACCTCGAGCAGCGCGTTGTCCGTGGGGAGCGGATCGTGGGCGCGGAGCCTCCCGTCGAGGAGGAGCGCCGCGAGCAGGTCGCTGAAGCCGAGGGTCACCTTGTGCAGGGCGGCCGCGAAGCGGGAGGGCGGCGCGCCGTCGCGCAGCGCGCGGAGCGGGGCGAGTCGGGTCGCGGCCTGCGCGCGCCGCCACGCGCGGTAGACGTCCGGGGGCCGGTCGGGCTCGAAGCTCGAGAGCGCCGCGAGGAGGCGCGGCCACGTGTCCTTGAGCTGCCTCAGCGCGGCGTGGTTGATGGGCAGGCCGCTCGCGTCACGTCGATCGCCGAACGCGCGGCGCCGCTCCTCGACCGGGCATCGACCGTACCGAGGGCTCGCCCGTTCACCGAGCGGACGAGCGTCCTCGTCGATCAGGTCGCGGTGCCCGGGGCCGAGCAGCCAGGCGATCGCGTCGTCCAGCGAGGGCGCGTCCCCGAGGTCCCGCGCGATCACCCGAGCGCGCCCTCGACCGTGAGCCCGTCGAGGGCGGTGCCGACGCAGCGCAGCGTGAGCAGGTCGCGCGGGCTCGCCTCCAGCGCCTCGGGCCAGGGGCTGACGTAGATCCCGACCCGACGCTCCCGGCCGGGGAGCAGCGCCACCGGAGCCACGCGGCGCACCCCCAAGCGGCTCAGCGGGCGCCCCGGCTCGGTCCGGAGCCGGAGGGAGAGCCCGTCGAGGCGGCCCGTGCCGACGAGCCGCAGATCGTGCGGCGCCACCTCGATCCCGCGCGGGCCCCGGTTCTCGACCCAGAGCGTCACGTCGAGCGTCTCCGGTCGCGGCCGGCGTACGCGCACGCGCGCGACGAGGTCCGTGACGTCGGCCCGCCCGACGGTGGGGAACCAGAGGCTCGCGGCTCCCAGCGCGGCGGCGCGGGTCAGGGTCCGACGGGTGAGGGTCGGTCGCGGCGGGCGCGGGGCGTCGTCCATGCCCTCACCGTAGCGTCGCGCGGCCGAGCCCGACGTAAAGGCTCCGTCAAGGATCGGGCGCGCGGACGCGGCGGGCGTAGAGCGGCGTCTCGTTCACCGCCGCGGCCACGCCGATCGCGCGGGCCACCGCCGCGGGCATCCGGAGGTGCGCCAGGGTGACCTCCACTTCGACGCCGGGCGCGAAGCGGAGCCGCTCCCGGCGCGGCTCGTCGACGAAGAGGCGCTCGTCCTCCGCGTCGCGGCGGAGCGCGGCGAACAGCGCGTGCCCGCGAATCGGCTCCGGGGCGAAGCGGCGCGCGTAGGTCCGCTCGACGCGCGCGCCGTCGCTCGCCTCCGCGCGGAGGCGGAGCTGGCGGAAGAGGTCACCGGTGGGGACCGCGTGGCCCACGTCGTGGGCGCGCAGCGTGACCTCGACCACCGTGGCGCCGTCCTCGGCGCGGGCCTCGACGTCGAACGCGACCGCGCCGCGGATCATGTCGGGGCGGCCCATGACCGCGAAGCCGTGGTCGCTCGCGCCTCCGCTCCCTCGGTCGTCTGCCGCCATGTGGCAGGACTGGCAGGCGCGCCCCTCGGCCCCGGCGGGGCTCGCCACCCACTCGGTGAGGGTGATCTGCATCGCTGCGTTCGAGGGCTCGAGGCCGAGGTCGACCTCGTCGGGGAAGTCGAACTGGTGGCAGCCGGCGCACGCGTCGACGGTGGCCATCGACGGGTCGACCGGCCCGCGGTGAGGCGAGCCCTCGCGCCGCCGCGCGCCGATCACCCAGCCCTCGCGCACGTGGCAGGTCTCGCAGTCGACCCCGCGCGCGACGTCGCCGCGGGGCGCGTGGCAGCGGAGGCAGGACGGCCGCGGCTCGTGGCGGAACGCGGCCGCGAAGACGCCGTCGGTGGCCGCGCGCGCGTGGAGCGAGCGCTCCCACTGGCGCTGGGCCGCCTCATGGCAGGCGCCGCAGTCGGCCTCGCTCGGGTCGAGCGGGGGCCCCAGGTCGAGCGAGGCGCGCGCGCCCTCGAAGCGGACCGCGAGGCGGCGAGGGGCGGGCCGAGTGACCGTGATGGGCGGGCTGCACGCGGCCGCGCTCGCGGCGAGGAGGGCCGACGCGAAGGCGGCCCGCGCCCACCGTCGGATCGCGTCGATGTGCACGACGCGTTGCGCCGTCCGGGCGGAGGTCCGCGGCCCGGTCAACGCGCCTCGGACGGCTCTTCCTGCGGCGCGGACCCTGCCTCGTCCGCTCTGCGCCGCGCGCGCGCCTCACGGTGGAGCCGGGTCATCTCGCGCCAGCCGATGCGGGAGTAGGTACACCGGTGGCTCACCTGGCGGCGATCGCTGGCCGAGAGCGCGGGGGAGCCGAGCACGCGGCGGCAGAGCGGCGCCCAGTCGGCGAGGCGGCGCGAGGCCCGCCAGCGGATGAAGAACGCGTCGGCGAGGGTGGCCGAGGTCTCGCTGCTCAGGCCGGCCTCCGCCTCCTCGAGCCCGCGCGCCCGCATCGCCTCGAACGACTCGGCGGGATCGCGCGCCTCCTGCCACGCGACCCACGCGGCCGCGATGCGGCGGCGCCGGGCCAGCCCATCCCGCGCGACGTAGCCCTCGAGCGCTCGCCCGGTCACCGGCTGCCGCGTGACCTCGCGGAGCGTGCGGATGACCTCCCCGGCGTTCACCTGGTGGCGCAGCGTGTCCTGGTCCAGCGCGGACAGCGCCCGGACGAGGTAGGGGATCTGGAGCGGGTGGTGGCGGTCCGGCTCGAGGACGGGCTGCCCGCCGCGCCCCAGGTGCCAGAGCCACGCGCGCTCGTAGTAGCGAGGGCCCGCGCTCGCCGGCCACACGATCATCGCGTTGCGTACGTACTCGAGGCCGTAGGCGTGGATCCGCACCTCGCGCGGCATCGCGTCGATCTGCTCCTCCCACGCGTAGCAGTCGCGCGGGCTGCGGATGTAGCCCTCGCGGGCCGAGCTCCCCCAGTCGTCGCCGTCGTCGACGCGACAACGGTTGGTGCGGCGTACGAGTCGGCGGGCGCGTTCGACCTGGGCCGCGAGCGCGGGCGGGATGACGGGCAGTCGGGGGGACACGTTCGGGTCCACCACCGGCGGCTCGTCGACCTGGGCGGCGACCTGCGCGGGGAGCGCGAGCGCGGCGAGGACCGCCGAGAGAGCCGGGGCGAGGAGGAGGAGAGGGGCACGCACGCGACCCCAACGCGCGGGGCGCCCCCCGCTCATCCCCCGTCCCTCGGCCCGCGGCACGCTCGACACGATACCGCATCGACGCCGCAGGGCGCCGAGGCTTCAACGCGCGATCAGAACTGGCCGACCGCGGTCAGCCCCACGCCGTCCTGGCCGAAGCTCGGGAGGATCGCGAAGCTCGGCTCACCGTCGCGCGCGTAGTAGGTCTCGGTCTCGCGCAGCGCGATGCCGAGGATCAGCATCGTGAGCCCGCCGGCCTGGAGCAGGCCGTTGACCGCGAGATAGCCGGCCCAGCTGTCGTTGGAGAGGCTGCCGGGCTTGACCCCCATCTGGATCCACGGGCCGACGACCGGGATGACGCCGGTGATCCGGAACGCCTCCCACTCCGGCTGGAGGTCCGCGCTCGCGCTCCACCCGGCGAGCGGGCTGATGAGCGCGGCGTGGACGAGCCAGCTCACGCCGAGCACGACCGCGCCCGAGATGATGAGGCCCCAGATCGGGCGCTCACGAGTCTGCGGCTGCGGCGCGGGCTGCGGCTGCTGCGCGTAGACCGGGCCCGGGTACGGCTGACCGTAGGGCTGCGGCTGCGGCTGGACGGCGACGTAGGGCTGCGGCGCGGGCTGCGGCGCGGGGGCCTGGGTCGCGGGCGGGGGAGGGACCGCCTCGTCAGCGGTCGCCTCCACGGTGACGGTCTGGGCCTGCGCGAGGCCGGGAGCCACGAGCGCGACGGAGACCAGGCCAAGGGAGAGCAGCATTCTCATCGGGGAACCTCCAGTGGGCGCCGCCTTCGCAAGGTCCTGGCCAACCGCCGATTCACCCCGGAATCACCGGATCCGGACCGGGCACCGAGAACCCCCGGTCACTCGAGGGTGAACCAGCGGACCGGGCCGGGGGGAGGCTGGTCACGGTGTGCGGGTCGGCGGCG
>JAUHXR010000507.1 GCA_030426845.1 Polyangia bacterium
CCCCACCAGAAGGTCATCTCGCCGAAGTAGTTCGGGTGCCGCGAGTGGCGCCAGAGGCCGCGCTGCATGATCTCGCCCTTGCGCGGGCCGCCGCGGACGAAGGCCCGGAGCTGCTCGTCCGCGATCGCCTCGTAGCCGATGCCGAGCAGGGTGACCGCGGCCGCGACCCCGTCGAGCCAGCCGAGCGGCCGGCCCGCGTCGCGCGCGATCGCGTAGAGGGAGAGGCTGCCGAGGAAGGTCAGGACGGTCGGGAAGAAGTGGATCCCGAGGAAGCTCACCGCCCAGTAGAAGCGGCCGGTCTTGCGCTGGAGGTCCTTGTAGCGCCAGTCCTCGTGCGTGAGGTCGGTGAACCCGCGGAGGAAGTTGTAGGTCAGGCGCCCGCCCCAGAGGACGACGAGCGCCCCGACGAGCGCGGCGCGCAGCGACAGCTCGCCGTGCGCGAGCCAGAACGCGAGCAGCGCAGGCGGCGCGACCGACCAGTACGGGTCGTACATGCTCGAGTTGGACAGGGCGACGCTGAAGCCGAACACGACCAGGGTCGCCGCCACGTCGGCGGCCGCGGCCGCCCAGAGCGCCCCCAGCCCGCGGGCCGCGAAGGCCACCCCCGCCGCCACCGCGAGGGCGACGACGTAGGCGCCGAGCTGGGTCCAGTATCCACGCGCGCGGGGGCTCACCGCCCCATCTATGCGGCGGCGGCTCAGGGATGTCGAGGCCGACGCGCGCGCCCCGCCCACCAGCCAGCGAGCGCCCGGCCGAGCGCGGTGAACGCCACGATCCCCGCGACGTCGGCCGCGAGGTCGAGAAGGTCGAACGTCCGCGTCGACATCCAGCGCTGACTCACCTCCTCGAGGGTCACCAGCGCGAGCACGACGGCCGGCCCGAGGGGGACCCGCCCGACGTCGCGGCGGCGCAGCGCCAGATCGACCAGCGCGGCGAGGACGCCCATCAGCACGAAGTGCCCCAGCTTGTCGCCGCCCGGCACCGAGGTGACGAGGTGGAACACCTCGTGGGTCCCGCCCAGGTTGGCGGCCACCAGGATCACCCCGAGCACGGCCGCGTAGAGCGCGAGCACGCCGTACCTCACGCCCAGCTCCCACGACGCGTCACGGGTCAGAGTACGGACCGGACGGGCGCGGCATTCCCGCCGGCGCGCCGACGTCGTACCGTCGGCCGGTGCGTGGCCTCGCGTTCGTCGTGCTCCTCACCGCGCTGCTCTCCGCCCTCCTCGTGAGCTGCGTCCCGACCGCGCTGCCGGTCGCCGACGGCCCGCCCGGGCCCTGCGCGCCGGGGTCCTACGACGTCCGCAGCGCGATCCGCTGCGAGAGGGACGCGGACTGCCTGCTCTGCGGCCGCCCGACGGGATGCGGCGAGCTGACGTCGCGGTCCGCCCTGGCCACCACCAACCAGGCCTGCCCGCGCCCCGACGCCGACGCGTGCCAGGGACGCGTCGCCGCCTGCTGCGGCGGGCGCTGCGTGCTCAGCCTCGGTCCGCCGCCGCTTTGATCGCGCTGCAGTACTCGCGCACCACGCGCTCGAGGGGCGTCGGGGTGCCGGCCGCGAAGCTCACCGTGCGCAGGCGCGAGGTCCAGCGAGGCGGGAGGTCAGGGTCATTGGCGCGCGCGGCCGCGGCCATCGGGAGCCACGTGGAGGGCATGGTGGGGTAGAACGGTGATCCAACACCGGGCTTGAGGGGTCGGGAGACGAGACGTGGGACGCGCAGAGCAGAAGGCCGAGTCGAGGGAGCGGATCGTCGAAGCGGCCGCGCGGCTGTTCCGCGCGCGCGGGTTCCGCGAGACGAGCGTGGACGACCTGATGGGCGAGGCGGGCCTCACCCGCGGCGCGTTCTACGCGCACTTCGAGGACAAGGTCGCGCTGCTCGACGCCGCGCTGCGCGAGAGCTTCGCGGAGGCCCGCCGCGGGATGTTCGAGCGAGGCCTCGAGGGCCTTCGCGGCGCCGCGTGGATCGACCGGGCGCGCGCGCGCTACCTCGCGACGCGCCACCTGCGCGAGCTCGGCGAGGGGTGCGCGGCCGCGATCTTCGCCCGCGAGGTGCCCCGCGTCCCGGAGGCCCGGGCGACCTACACCGCGGAGGTGACGCGGATCGTCGACGCGATGGCCGCGCGGCTCGACGGCCCGGGCGCGCGCGCGGAGGCCTGGCGGCTGTTGAGCCAGTGGGCGGGCGCGCTGATGCTCGCGCGCGCGGTGGACGATCCCCGCGTCGCCCGCGAGGTGCTCGCGGCGGTCCGCGACGCGGGCTGAGGCCTACTCTCCCTCTGGGGCGTCCTCGGCGGCGTCCTCGACCGCGTCCTCGGCAGCGTCCTCGGCAGGGCGGCACTCCACGAAGACGCGCGGGGTCACCTCCTCGTCGGTGAAGATGCACCCCGACGAGCCGCCGCAGCGGCCCTGGCAGAACGCGTGGGCCCGGGCCCGGAAGCAGCGCTCGCCGTCCCGCACCCGGAAACCTGCCGCCTCGGGGTCGTCACCGCAGGGGTAGTCGATCGCGCCGAGGCAGCCCTCGAGGCAGGCTCCGTCGTCCGCGCACCGCACCTCGCACGCCGCCTCCGCGTCGGCCTGAGGGCTCGCCGTCGAGGCGGGCGGGGGCGCGTCGTCCGGCTCGACCGGGTCGGGGGAGCTCCCGCCGCACGCGGCGAGGAGCGAGGTGAGCGCGAGCAAGCGGGCGGCGTGTGCGATCATCGCCCCGAGGATGCGCCCGACGGCTACGCCGTCAAACCGACCGCGTCGGTGTACGGGCTGGCGAACCGCGGCGCCGACGCCCCGAGGAGCTCCGCGCGCTTGGCCTTCCAGGTCACGAGCCTGGGCCCGTAGTCGGCCGCGGTGCGCCCGGGGGTGAGGTAGTTGACCTGCCCCCAGTGCCGCCGGAACCCGACGCCCGCGCCGTCGAGGCGGGCGAACACCCGCTTGAAGAAGTCGCCCGTCCCGGGGACCCCGGCCATGCACGGAAACTCGATCGTGCAGGTCGGTTCGAACTGGCTGAACCCGAGGAGCGCGCCCGTCGCCTGCGAGTAGCGGAACGAGACGAGGCCCGGGAACGCGAACGACTCGTGCGTCCGCGAGGAGTCGATCTCGGCGAGGATGGTGTCGAGCGCGAGCTCGGCGTCGGCGACCTGGATCGCGATCTCGGCCGCGAGCGGCTTGAACCCCTTCGGCACGTTGCGGGGGAAGACGATCGCGAAAGGCGCGTTGACCGTCTTGGGCGGGTACTGCGCGTTGAGGAGGAGCTGGAGGGTGCTCGGCACCGCCCCCGGCGCGACCCCCGCGAGCGCCGAGAGGAGATCGCCGACCTCCGCCCCTGGCTCGAGGCTCGGCCCGCCGGGCGTCGGCGCCGGCACCTTGAAGTCGGCCTTCCAGCAGACGGTGAGCGAGACCCCGTCGTCGTCGTCGACCGCGTAGGGGTTGATGACGACCTCGAAGTGGTAGGGCCGCCCCGCCCCGCCGGGCAGCGGGTAGCCGGCGCCGAAGTCGAGGCTCTTCATCAGCGCGCGCAGCTCGGGCTCGAGCTTGCGGCGCTCACGGTGGAAGTCGAGGTTGAAGCCGTCCACGTGCTCCACCGCCACCGCGTGCACGAGACCCATGCAGCCGACGCTCACCGTGACCGCGTCGAGGAGGGCGTCGTCGCGCACGAGGCGCATGCCCTCCTTCTGCGCCCAGCCGTCGGTGACGAGGGGCTTGCTCGCCCGCTCGATCCAGACCGACTCGCCGCCAGCCCCGATCAGGTGGACGGCGCGGACCTGATCGGGGATCGGCCGCTGATCGATCTGCGAGCCGTGGCTTCCGGTGAGCATCGCGCCGCCGACCGTCTGCCCGCCGCGGCCGCCCATCGTGCGGAGCGAGCG
>JAUHXR010000158.1 GCA_030426845.1 Polyangia bacterium
CGTTCGTCTACCAGCTCGGCTTCCCGGTAAACCTCCTCACCGGCGCGCTGACCGCGGAGCAGGCCCTGCCGCAGCTCGGCGCGCAGTGGGCCTGGGCCGCGACCCTCGGCGTGGCCGCGGCGATCGCGTGGCGGCGGGGCCTGCGTCACTACGAGGCCTACGGCGGATGAGGCGCACCCTCCGACGGCACCTCGGGGTCCTGCGCGCCCAGCTGCGCATCTCGCTCGTCCTGGCGATGCAGTACCGCTGGGAGTTCATGCTCGACGGCGTCATGAGCTTCTTCTGGGCGGCCGTCTCGCTCGTCCCGCTCTACCTCGTGTTCTCCGAGCGACCGGTCATCGCCGGCTGGCGCTATGGCGAGGCGCTGCTCGTCATCGGCTGGTTCACGCTGCTCGACGGCGTGCTGCGCGGCGCGATCAACCCGAGCCTCGCCACCGTCATCGGCCACATCCGGATGGGCACGCTCGACTTCGTGCTCCTCAAGCCCGCCGACGCGCAGTTCCTCGTCTCGACGGCGCGCTTCATGCCGTGGCGGGTGGTGAGCCTCCTCGCCTCGGGCCTGGTGTTCGGCTACGCGTTCCACGAGCTCGGCACGCTCCCCGAGCCGCGCGCGGTCCTCACCTCCCTCGCGGTCCTCGCGTCCGGCGTGCTCGTGCTCTACTCGATCTGGATCCTCGTCATCGCGGTCGCCTTCCGCGCGGTCCGCGTCGACAATCTCCGGTACCTCTTCGAGGCGGTCTTCGACGCCGCGCGCTGGCCCGCGTCGGTGTTCAAGGGGGCGGTGTCGTTCTTCTTCACCTTCGTCATCCCGCTGGCGCTGATGACCACCTACCCGGCCCAGGCGCTCCTCGGGACGCTCAGCGTCGAGCGCTTCGTGGGCTCCTTCGCGGGCGCGCTGGTGTTCGCGGCGGTGGCGCGGGCGATCTGGTCACGATCGATCGCGACCTACACCTCGGCGAGCACCTGACCCCAGCGCTCGACCCAGCGCTCGACCCAGCGCTCGACCCAGCGCTGGACTCAGCGCAGCCGCTCCAGCGCGCGCACGAGGGCCTCGACCCGCGCCGCCGCCTCCGCCCACGCCTCGCGCGCCCCGCGCCGCGCGTCGGCCGTCGCGCCCTCGTAGCGCTCGATCTGCGCAGGCGAAGCGCCGCGGTCACGGAGGCCGCGCGTCGCGTCCGCGCAAAGGTCCTCGGCCAGCTCGGAGAGCCGCGTCAGGGCCGCGCGCTGCGCTTCGAGCGCCTCCTCGACCGCCCGCGCGTCGCGGAGCGCGTCGTCGAGGGCCGGGGTGGGGACGGGCACATAGGCGGGCGGCTCGTCGGACACGGGCCAGGATAGCAGCCGCCAACCGGCGGCCGGGGCGGTATGCTCCGCCGACCGGATGTTCGAGGACGACGAGCACACGATGATGGTGGCGTCCTTCGCGGACGGGACCTTCTTCGCGGACCGATACCGCATCGAGGAGCAGCTCGGCGCGGGCGCGATGGGGCGCGTCTACCGCGCGACCGAGCTCGGGGGCGGCCGCACCGTCGCGCTCAAGGTCCTGCACGCCGACCGGCTCGCGGACGAGGAGGCGGTCGCGCGGTTCCGGCGCGAGGCGGAGGTCCTGGCCTCGATCGGGCACCCGTGCATCGTGGAGGTCTACGCCTTCCACCACACGCGTGAGGGGTTCCCCTACCTCGCGATGGAGCTGCTGGTCGGGGTCACCCTCAAGACGCGGCTCGCTCAGGGCCGCTTCGAGGACCCGGCGGACCTGCAGGAGATCGTCGACGGCCTCGCGGGCGCGCTCGCGGCCGCCCACGCCCGGGGCGTGGTCCACCGCGACATCAAGCCGGACAACGTGTTTCTCCCCGCCACGGGCAACCCGCGCGCGAAGCTCGTGGACTTCGGCCTGTCGCGCATCGCCAAGGCGGACAACGCGCTCACCCACAGCGGGATGATCCTCGGGACGCCGCGCTACATGCCGCCCGAGCAGATCCGGGACGCGTCCGCGGCCGGGCCGGCCGGCGATCTCTACTCGCTCGCGGTCGTCCTCTACGAGTGCCTCACGGGCGAGTCGCCGTATCCGGCGGAGGACTACGGGCAGCTCCTCGGCTGCCTCCTCGAGGGGCGCGTCGTCCCGTTCGAGGAGCGGCGGCCCGACCTGCCCGCGCTCGCGCCGCTGTTCGCCCGGGCGCTGGCGCGGGATCCGGCCGCGCGCTTCGCGGACGCGGGCGCGCTCGCCGACGCGTTCGGCGGCGCGATCGGGCGGCCCAGCCAGCGCGCGTCGGTCGCGGCGCGAGCGCCCCGCAGCGTGCCTCCTCCGCCTCGGCTCTCGCGGCCGAGCCCGATGCCGTCGAACACCTCGACCCTCGCCTTCGATCCGAGCGCGAGCCGCGACCTCGTCGCCGCGCTCGAGGCCGCGGGCGAGGGCTACGCGCTCGACAGCGGGCCCACCCGCGCGGACTTCAAGGTCGACCTGCCGACCGACCCGAGCGCGCCGCTCGTGCCGCCCCCGGTGGAGGAGTCGCAGGCCGATCGCACCGCGCCCACCCGCGCCGGAGAGATCCCGCCGGTCGCGCGCTGGGCCTCGCCCGCCCCCGCGCCCGCGCCCGCCCCCGCGGAGGCGCCACGGGCCGCGACGTCGCCTCTCGCCGCTCCGTCCGCTCCCGCGCCCGCTCCCTCCCCCGCGGCGACCGCGGAGCCCCTGCCCCCGCTGCCGCTCGCCCACGACGTGCCGCCCACCGGCCCGCTGCGCGGCAGCCAGCCGGATCCGCCGTCCCGCGGCGGAGACACGATGTTCCTCGGCGAGGGGGTCTCGCTGCCGCCGTCCGGCGCCCGGGCGTCGGTGAACCCGTACGGGCCGGGAGCGTCACCGACGCCGACGCCTCCGCCCGCGAGCCCGGTGGGAGCCGCTCCGTCGTGGCCCGGCGCTGGCTCGGGCGCGCCGATGCCGGGCGCGCCGATGCCGGGCGCGCCGATGCCGGGCGCGTCGATGCCAGCCGTGCGGGCGCCCGCTGCGTCGCGATCTCGCCTGAAGCTCGGGATCGCGATCTTCCTCGTCGCGGTGGTGGTCGTGGTCGCCGTGTCAGCGGCGGGGGGCTTCCTCCTGCGCGCCTACCTCGCCACCCACTGACGCCGCGCTGGGCGCTCAGACGAACTCGACGCCCTGGGCCAAGGGGAGCTCGCCGCCCCAGTTCACCGTGCAGGTCTGCCGGCGCATGTAGGCCTTCCACGCGTCGGAGCCCGACTCGCGCCCGCCGCCGGTCTCCTTCTCGCCGCCAAACGCGCCGCCGATCTCCGCGCCGCTCGTGCCGATGTTCACGTTGGCGATCCCGCAGTCCGAGCCCATCGGGCTCAGGAAGCGCTCCGCGCTGCGCATCGACTCGGTGAAGATCGCGCTCGAGAGGCCCTGGGGCACCGCGTTGTGGGCCTCGATGGCGTCGTCGAGCGATGCCGCCTCGAAGACGTAGAGGATCGGCGCGAAGGTCTCCTCGTGGGCGATCGGGAAGCTCGCCTGGGCGGGCGCCCGGACGATCGTGGGCTCGACGAAGAAGCCCGGCCGATCGAGCCGCCGCCCGCCGCGCACGACCTCGCCGCCCTGCGCGCGGGCCGCCTCGAGCGCGCGCTCGTAGGCGCCGATCGACGCCTCGCTGGAGAGCGGGCCCATGAGGACTCCGTCCTCGAGCGGGTCGCCGATCCTCACCGTGTCGTACGCGCGCGTGAGGCGGTCGAGCAGCTCGCCGATCACCCGCGGGTGGGCGAAGACACGCCGGGTGCTCGTGCAGCGCTGGCCGGCCGTGCCGACCGCGCCGAAGGTGATGGCCCGCGTCGCGAGGTCGAGGTCGGCGTCCTCGAGGACCACGATCGCGTTGTTGCCGCCCAGCTCGAGCAGGCTGCGGCCGAGCCGCGCGCCGACCGTCGCCGCGACCTCCTTGCCGACCGGGATCGAGCCGGTGAACGACACGAGCGGAAGCCGGCCGTCGGCCGCGATCCGCGCGCCGAGCTCCGCCCCGCCGCAGGTGAGGTTGAACACGCCCTGCGCGTCGTGCTCGGCCATCGCCTGGGCGCAGAGGTGCTGAACCGCGACGCTGCACAGCGGCGTGCGCGGCGAGGGCTTCCAGATCGTCGGGTCGCCGCAGACCGCCGCGATCGCCGCGTTCCACGACCAGACCGCCACCGGGAAGTTGAACGCGGTGATGCAGCCGATCGGCCCGAGCGGGTGCCACTGCTCCATCATCCGGTGCCGCGGCCGCTCCGACGCGATCGTCAGCCCGAAGAGCTGCCGGCTGAGCCCCACCGCGAGCTCGCAGATGTCGATCATCTCCTGGACCTCGCCGAGGCCCTCGCTACGGATCTTCCCCATCTCGAGCGAGACCAGCTCCCCGAGCGGCTCCTTGTGCGCGCGCAGCAGCTCGCCGAGGGTGCGCACCAGCTCGCCGCGCTTGGGCGCGGGCCGCATGCGCCACTCCGCGAACCGCGCGCGAGCCCCCGCGACGACCGCCTCGTAGTCCTCCGGCGAGGCCGCGCTCACCTGGCCGAGGGTCGCGCCCTCCGTCGGGTCGATCGACGTCTGCGTCGCGCCGCCGCCCGCGCGCCAGCCGTCCGCGCCGTAGACCCCGTCCGTCCGCTCCACGCCGAGGCGCGCGAGGATCTCCTGCGCCTTGGCCGCCCTGCCGTCGATCGCCATGGCGCGCACCCTAGCAGCCCGTTGAAGAATCGACCGTGATGGATCGCGGTTGCGAGTTGTCCGCCCTCGGAGGTGACGGGCTGGAACCCGAGAGGGTACGATGGTCACCTCCATGGGGAACCACGCGAGGGCCATTGTTCGGCGTCGGTGACACCCTCGGCGACTACCGCATCGTCTCCAAGCTCAGCGTGGGCGGGATGGCGACGCTCTTCCTCGGTCGGCGCACCGAGGACCCGCACCTGCACCCGCCGGTCGCGATCAAGGTCATCCACGAGCAGCTCGGGGAGGACTGGCAGTTCGTCCGGATGTTCATCGACGAGGCCCTGATCTCGATCCGCATCCGGCACCCCAACGTGGTCCGGGTCGACGAGCTCGGTGAGGTCGACAACGTCTACTACCTGGTCATGGAGTACGTGCACGGCTGCTCGCTCGCGCAGCTGCTGCGCGCGATGGGCAAGGCCGGCCGGCGGATGCGGCCCGAGATCGCGGTCTACATCGCCAAGCAGGTCGCGGCCGGGCTCCACGCCGCGCACGAGACGACGGGCGACGAGGGCCAGCTCCTCAACGTGATCCACCGCGACGTCAGCCCGCAGAACATCCTCCTGTCGGTGGACGGCTCGGTGAAGCTCCTCGACTTCGGGATCGCCAAGGCCGCCGGCCGCGCGGAGCGGACCGAGGCCGGCGTGATCAAGGGCAAGGTCCGCTACATGGCCCCCGAGCAGGCGCGCGGCGAGACCCTCGACCGGCGGGTCGACATCTACGCGCTCGGCGTGGTGCTCTGGGAGATGCTCGCGATGCGGCGCTTCATCGAGGGCAAGAACGAGGTCGAGATCATCCGCAAGGTCCGCAGCCCCGACGCGGTCCCGCCGAGCTTCAAGGTCAAGGGCATCGAGCCGCGGATCGACGACGCGGTGATGGCCTCGCTCCTCATCGACCGCGAGCGGCGGCCGCCCACCGCGATGGCCTTCGAGACGCTGCTCCGGCAGGCGGTCCCGGACGAGCTCGCCGGCCCCGCGCACGTCGCCGAGCTGCTGCGCGTGTTCGTCCAGGACGAGCTCAACCAGTCGGCGGCCGCGCTCCCCGCCGACATCGCCGGGCCCCTCGTGCAGATGGCCCAGTCGGTCACCCCGCTGCCCGGCGAGGACGAGACGACCACGTCGCGCCTGACCGAGGAGACGCGCAGCGCCCGCGTCACCATCGGCATGGCCCAGGTGTCCTTCGAGGAGGCGGCCCGCGGTGAGCGGGAGCCGCTGCGCGAGGAGCCGACCCACGGGGCGACGCCGCGGGCCCTGCGCGCGAACGGTGAGGACGGGCCCACGCTCGAGACCGCGAGCCCCCCGGTCCGGCAGCCGGCCGCGACCATCCCGTCGGCCGCGTTCCCCGAGCTGCCGCGCTACGGGGTGAGCGACGACGAGGAGCGGACGGTCGAGTCCAGCGGTCAGGAGCTCGCGCAGTTCCTCGCGCGGATCCGGGCCGACGCGGAGGAGAGCCACCCCACCTCGGTCGAGCTGCCGCCCAGCGCCGTCGCGCCCCCCGCGCCCGCGCCGACCTCGCAGCGGAACCGCCCCACGGCTGAGATCCCCGCGCCTGCGAAGCAGGGGGGCGCCGTCGGCTGGGTGGTGCGGGTCGCGCTCATCACGCTCTTCGCCTTCGCGATCGGCGCGGGCGCCGCGGTCGCCTACGTGCAGTGGCTCAGGTAGGCGGGTCCGCGCGCTGCAGGTGCCACTCGGTGATCGTGAGCGTCAGCTTGTGGATCTCGATCGGCTTCTGGATGAGGCGGTCGCCGCCGTAGCGGCGCATGTCGACGTCGGCGTAGGACTCGGCCCGAGAGGTCGACAGCACGATCGGGATGTCGAGCTCCGGCAGGTGCCGCGCGAACGGAGGCACCGCCTGCGGCGGCACGCGGCCGCGGAGGATCCGCGTGAGGAGGATCCCGTCGAGCACCGAGCCGGGCATGTCCACGTCGAGGACCACCGCGACGAGCTCGCGGTGACGCTCGCGGATCAGATCGCAGGCGTCGCGATCGCGCTGCGCGCGGAGCAGCTCGTACGCCTGGCGCAGCCGGTGCGCGGTCTCGAGGAAGGTGCGGTCGTCGACGTCCACGTAGAGGATGGGCGCGCGGCCGTCTGCCTCGGTCGTCGGCGGGAGGCTCCAGCCCGGGGCGGGGGGACGGCTGACGCGCGGCGGCCTCATGAGACCCGGACGATCGCCCTCACCAGAACGTCGCGTCGGGTGGCTGGCCGATCCATCAGACGGCGGCAGCGCGCCGCCGCCTCCGGCCAGCGCGGATCGCCCGGATCCGTGCCCGCGAGACCTCGGTAGATCGCCTCCGCCTCCGCGAAGCGCCCCGAGGCCTCGAGCTCCGAGGCGCTCGTCGCGGCATCCGGGGTCTCGAGGGTCGGCCCCTCGTCCCCCGCGCGCACCGCCATCATGCCGCTCCGCTCCGGCGGGGCCGCGGCCTCCGGGACCTGCGGCAGCCCGCTCGTGGAGGTCACGGGGATCGCGCGCTCGCCGGTGTGCGTCGCGATCTGCGTCGTCGGCTCCCCGACCAGCTCGTCCTCGGTCAGCGAGCGCCCGCTCATCGCCGCGAGGACCGCGTCCACGTCCGCCTTCAGCAGCCGCAGCCGGTCGGCGTCCTCCGGTGACTCCGCCAGCAGGCGCTCGTAGACCGAGCCCGCCACCTCGATGTTGCCCATGCGCAGCTGCATCGCGGCCGCGGGCGCCCCGTACATCGGGATGGTCCGCTGGTTCTCTTGCGCCTTCGCGGCCTGGCGCTCGATCTCGCCGACGAGGTTGGCGAGGGCCTCCGCCGCGCGCGCCGCGTCGCGATCGTCCGGGCGACCCGCCGCGTACTCACTCGCCGCCGCGGCCGCTCCGCGGATGCTGCGCACCGCGAGCGGCTCGCGGATGACGCGAGCCAGCTCGGTCGGCGGGGCGTCGTCGGGCGTCGCGTCGGGCTCGGCGGTGCGCGCGTTGTCGAGGAGCATCCAGCGGAGCAGGTCGAGTCGGCGCATCGCCCACGCGGGCAGGCTCGGCTCGCGCTTGGCCCGGTCCTCGAGGAGCGTGAGGGCGACGGTGGCCCCGCCGGTCAGGAGCTGGCGGTGCATCTCCACCAGCGTGGGCTCGGCGTCGACCGGCACCGGCGCGAGCAGCTCGCCGAGGAGGTTCGCCCACTCCTGCCCCGTCTCGGCCGTGCCGAGGCTCGTGCCGCCGAGCAGCGCGAGCGCCTCGACGAGCATGCCGCGCCGGATCCACGTGTCGACGAGCCGAAGGTCGAGCTCCGCGGTGACGCCGGGGTTCTGGGGCGCGTCGCCCGCCACCAGCGCGTCGAGCAGCTCGGCGTAGAAGCGCGCCCCGGGATCGCGGGCCTTCGCGCCGCGGACCAGGGCCACGCTCTCGTGGATCGATCCGCGCGTGTAGAGGACCTGCGCGACCGCCTGCACCTCGCGCTGGTGGTCCGTGATCTGGCTCCGCGCCGACACCACGCGTGCAGAATATCACCGCGCGGCCCCGACAGATACCGCCGCCGACCGCGGGCGGACACCGACGGACAGACCGCCGCTCGGTCGAGCGGCCGCTCAGTCGACGAACGAGCGGAGCGCGGCCTCGGAGCCGCTCTGGCGGAGCTTGCGGAGCGCGAGGGCCTCGATCTGCCGGATGCGCTCGCGGCTGACCCCGAAGACCTCGCCGACCTCGGCCAGGGTGTGGACCTCGCTCGCGCCGATGCCGAACCGCATGCGGAGGATCTTCTCCTCGCGCGGGGTGAGCACCGCGAGCGCGCGCAGCACGTTCTGCTCGAGGTCGTCGTTGACCACGCCGTCCATCGGCGAGGCGACCCGGTCGTCCTCGATGAAGTCGGCCAGCTGGCCCGAGCCGTCGTTGCCGACCGGGGTCTCGAGGCTCACCGCGTCGCGCGAGATCGCGAGCAGGTCACGGACCTTCCCCACGGGCATCTGCATCGTCGCGGCGAGCTCCTCGGGGGTCGGCTCGCGGCCGAGCTGACCCATCAGCTCGCGCGTCACGCGAACCATCTTGTTGAGCCGCTCGAACGCGTGCACGGGGAGCCGGATCGTGCGGGCCTGGTCGGCGGTCGCGCGCGCGATCGACTGCCGGATCCACCAGGACGCGTAGGTCGACAGCTTGTAGCCGCGGCGGTAGTCGAACTTCTCCACCGCGCGCATCAGGCCGATGTTGCCCTCCTGGATCAGGTCGAGGAACGGCAGGCCGCGCTTCATGTACTTCTTGGCGATCGAGACCACGAGGCGGAGGTTGGCTTCGACCATCTCCGCCTTGGCCGCCTCGACCTCGTCCTCCGCGCGCCGCAGCTGGCGGTAGTTCTCGCGCACGACCGCACAGGGGCGGCCGGCGTCCTCCTCGACCTGCTTGCGCACTCGGTTGAGGTCCTTGACCGCGCGCTCCGCCCGGAGGAGCGCCGAGCGCGTCACGTGTCGCCCGGGGCGGAGGCTCGGGAGGCGCTCCTCGAGCTTCTCCGGGTCGCGCACGCGGAGCGCGCGGGCGGCCGTCGCCTGCTCGGTCTCCGCCTTCTCGAGGCGGTGCACGTAGTCGGTGAGGCGCGCGTTGATCCGCTCGAGCTGGCGCTCGTGGAGGTTGAGCTCGCAGAGGGCCTCGAAGCGCTCGGCCCCGAACTCCGCGAGCTGCGCCTCGTGGGTCTCGCGCGACTTCTTCGAGAGCCGCTTCGTCTCCAGCTCCTTGAGCACGCGGCGGCTCTGCTTCTCGAGGCGCTTGAGGCGCCGGAGCTGACGCAGCGCGGGCTCGCGCGCGGCCTCCTCCTCGTCGGGGCTCGCCGTCATGAGCCCCTCGACGACGTCGCGCATCCGGATGTCGCCCTCCTCGACGCGCTCGATCAGGTCGGTCAGCTCCGGCATCCGCACGGTGGACAGCGCGAGGGCCTCCAGCATCTGGCGTCGACCGCTCTCGATCCGCCGCGCGAACTCGACCTCGCCCTCCCGCGTGAGGAGCGAGAGGCTGCCCATCTTGCCGAGGTACGCCTGGATCGGATCGATGCCGGGCGGCGCCGTGCTCGAGGTCGGGGGCTCGCTGCGGCGATCGCCAGGGCCAGGCATCACCGAGGGCCGCTTGGCCTCCTCGGCCTTCGTCGACGGCGGGACGCTCGCCCGGATCTCGCGGCGCGGACCGGAGTCGTCGTCGCGGATCTCGATGCCCTCCATCGGGAGGCGCTTCATCACGAAGTAGACCGCCCGGTCCATCCGTGGGGTCGAGGCGATCGCGCGGGTGATCGCGTCGAAGGTCACGTAGCCGTCGGCGCGCGCGCTCGCGATGATCGCCTCGACCACCTCGCTGGTGGCCTTCAGCTCGCGTCGGTAGCTATCGCGCGCGGCGGCGGCGTCGGTCCCGTCGGCGCGACGGTCAGGGACCCGCGTGTGGCTGCTCTCGGTCAAGGTCTTATCCCCTTCTGTACGACGGCGCGGCGAGAGCGGTTCGATCCCAGGGGCGGCGATGGGACGAGGCTCCGGCGCGCGCTCGGCGCGTATCTCCAAGCGGCCGACCCGACCTCGCGGTCGGACCAGCGAAGGACTGTATCATGGTGTACGAAGTCTGCGCACTTGGCGGCCGCCGGACTTCACGCCTGGCGGCGACACCATCGCTCCCCGCGGCGCCCGGGGGGTGTGCGCGCGCCCGCGCCGCGGCCAGCGGCGGGTGGCTTTCGCGTACGTCGGCGAACCGGTCCAAACGACCTCGCTCCACACCCGGGGTTGTCGGAGAGCCGTCCCGCGCGCGGCGCGGCGGGACGTGCGCAAAAAAGGAGCAAGCGCCGTTCCTCCAGAGCCGACGGGGCTTTGTCGGTCCGCGACCGGGGCGACTATGAACGTTTTGCGCACGCCTGCGGTCGGCGTGTCGGGGTGCGCCACGGCCGCGGCGCGGGACAGTCCCCGCTTCGGGACGGGTCCGCGGGGCGCGCGCGCGGCCTTTCGATCGGCTGGCAGAGGTGGTTCACTCCCCGCCGTGCTGCACACCCTCGTGAACCGCAAGAGCGCCCGGACCCTGCCGCTGTTCGTCGTCGACGAGAAGTCGTTTCCGAAGTGGAAGCGCGCGCAGACCAAGACCCTCAAGCAGTGGATCGCCGCGAGCGCCTTTCAGCCGAAGGGCAACCGCGTGCTGATGCTCCCTGGCGCGCGCGGCCCCAAGGGCGCGCTGCTGGGCGCGTCCGATCACGGCCTCTGGACGTGGGCCAGCGCGGCGTCGCGCGTGCCTCCGGGGCGCTACGTGATCGACGCGGCCCTCGAGCCCGGCGAGGCGACCGAGGCGGCGATCGGCTGGGCGCTCAACGCTTACCGCTTCGATCGCTACCGGAGCGGCGAGGGCGACAAGGCGCCCGAGCTGGTGTGGCCCGACGGCGCCGACCGCGAGGAGGCGCGCCGGGTCATCGAGGCGATCGGCGCGGTGCGCGATCGCATCAACACCCCCGCCTCCGACTACGGCCCCGAGGAGGCGGCCGCGGACGCCAAGGCGCTCGCGACGCGCTACGGCGCCAAGCTCAAGGTCGTCCAGGGCAAGGCGCTCGAGGACGGCTACCCCGCGCTCCACGCGGTCGGCAAGGGCAGCGCGCGCGCGCCCCGGATGATCGATCTGCGCTGGGGCGATCCGAAGCACCCGACCGTCACCCTCGTCGGCAAGGGGGTCGTCTTCGACAGCGGCGGCCTCAACCTCAAGAGCGCGGGGGGGATGCTCCTGATGAAGAAGGACATGGGCGGCGCGGCGCTCGTCCTCGGCCTCGCCCAGCTCGTGATGGACGCGGCGCTCCCCGTGCGCCTGCGCGTGCTCGTCGGTGCGGTGGAGAACATGCCTGGACCGGCGTCCTATCGACCGGGCGACGTGCTCCGCACGCGCAAGGGCAAGACGGTGGAGGTCACCAACACCGACGCGGAGGGGCGGCTCGTCCTCGCGGACATGCTCGCCGAGGCCGACGCGGAGAAGCCGGGCCTGCTGATCGACGCGGCCACGCTGACCGGCTCGGCGCGCTACGCGCTCGGCCCGGAGATCACGCCGTTCTTCACGCGCGACCGCGAGCTGGCCGATCAGATCGCGCAGGCCGCGCGGATCACCCGCGACGCGGTCTGGCGAATGCCGCTCCACACGGCCTACCGCCGCCACCTCGACAGCCGGGTCGCGGACATGAAGAACGCGGCCGGGACGCCCTTCGCGGGCTCGATCACCGCGGCCCTGTTCCTGCGCGAGTTCGTCGACGACGCCGCCGCGTGGGTGCACTTCGACATCTTCGGGTGGTGCGACTACGGGCGCTCCGGCCGGCCGGTCGGCGGCGAGGCCACCGGGCTGCGCACGCTCTGGGAGACGCTGAAGCGCCGCTACCCGCGCCCGGAATCGACGGGGGCCTGAGCCGCGTTCCTCGCCGCGGGGATCCAGCGGGGATTGGTATGCTTGGACGCGTGATGCATCGGAGAGGCTTCTGGTTGGTGTTCGCGCTCGCGCTCGGGTGCGGCGACGTGGCGGGGAGCGAGCCGGCGGAGTGCCCGGAGGCCACCGCCGGAGGCGAGGAGGGCACCGCCGACGAGCTGAGCGAGCTCATGGCCGAGGTGATCGCCCCGCGGATCTGCGCTCAGGTCACCAACGCCTTCATCGGGATGCCGGGCGAGGAGGGCCACGAGGGCGCCGAGGGCGGCATCGATCCCGCGGTCGGCCGCTGGTGGATCCGCCGCTGCACGGCGCGCGTCGAGGAGGGGCGGCTGAGCGTGAGCTTCGGCGGCCCGGGCTGGACGTGGCTCGACCGCGAGAGCACCGGCTTCCGCGTGCGGCAGTACCTCCGCTTCGAGGCGGACGCGGCGTTCAGCGCGTCGCTCCACGTCGGCTACGACGCGCGGACGCGGATCGCGACCGTGTGGCTGCGGCCCGCGCCGGGGGTCACGGCCGAGGTGCGCCCGACCGGCCTCGTGCAGGCGGAGGCGACCGGGATCTTCTCCGCGATGCTCGGCGGCATCCTCGACCTCACGGGCAACTCGGCCAGCCAGCGCGCCCAGGCCCAGGCGGCCGAGGAGGGCTCGCAGCGCCTCGCCGCGAAGCTCCAGGAGGGCTTCACCGTGACCTTCGAGCTCGACACCGAGCAGCTCGACTTCATGCTCGGCGCGCTCCCGCGCGGGGTCGTCCCGCAGCGCCCCTTCCAGCCGGACGGCGTGCCGTGGCTCGTCAACGAGCGCTCCGCGGTGTGGCCGGGCGGGGTCGACGTGATCGGCCCGATCGCGGCCGACGCGGGCGGGGTCACGGTCGACCTCGAGCTCGAGGAGGGCGATGGCGCGCACGTCCGCCGCGTCTGCGCCGAGGACATGCACCGCTGGCTCGACGCGGCCTGGAACGGGCAGCAGCAGGGCCCCCCGCGCGGCGATCTGCTGGTGGAGCTGCGCGGCACGCACGCGCCTCGCGCGGTGCAGGTGCCGGAGCGCTCCTGCACCGACCTGCTCGTGATCACGCCGATGCCCGAGTCGACCCAGCCGGCGATGCTGCGCTACCGCGTGGTCTCGGATCAGACGCGGGCCGAGGCGGTGGCGGAGGCGGCCGCGCAGGCGGGCCAGGCCAACCACGCCACGCCGACGGTCGGGACGAACGGCGCGAGCCCGACCGCGGGCGGGCAGCCCACGTCGACCGGCCTGCCGCGCGCCTTCCGCATCGAGATCCGGAGCCTCTCCGTGTCGGCCCAGAACGCCGACGGGGACGGCTGGGACATGTTCGGCGGCGAGCCGGATCCCTACGTCGTGGTCCTCTCGATCGCGGACGGCCAGGAGCTGCACCGCACCGAGGCGCAGGACGACCGGCGTGAGGTGACGCTCGGGCGCTGGCTCCCGGGCGCGGTCTCGATCGACGCGTTCCCGATCCGCTTCGTGGTCTACGACGAGGACGTCGCGGGCGACGAGGTGGTGGGCTCGGCCGACCTCGAGGCGAGCCAGCTCACGGGCAGCGACCGGGAGATCACCCTCGACGTCCGCAGCCAGGGCGAGCGGCCCCGGCGGACCGGCGCGATCCGAATCCGCCTCCAACCGCAGCGTTGAGCGCCCCGTCACGAGCTTCATTCGGGGCAACGAGCCGTGCGAAGGTGCGGCTCGCCTGGGCGACCGACGTCCACCTGGACTTCCTCGACCCGGGCGCGATCGCCGCGTTCGGGCGCTCGCTCGCGGCGACGGAGGCCGACGCGGTCCTCCTCACCGGAGACCTCTCGGTCGCGCGACGGCTCGGCCCGGACCTCGCGCGCCTCGTCGACGCGTGCCGGCGGCCCGTCTACTACGTGGCCGGCAACCACGACTACTACGGCGCCGACGTCGCCACCGTCCGCCGCGCGATGCGCGCCCTGCGCGAGGTGGAGCCGCGGCTGCGCTGGCTGCCCGCCGAGGGCGTGGTCCGGCTCACCCCCGACGTCGCCCTCGTCGGGGTCGACGGCTGGGCGGACGGGCGGCTCGGCAACCCCGAGACCACCCCGGTGGTGTTCAACGATCACCGGCTGATCGCGGATCTGCGGCACACGTCGCGGGCCGAGCTGTTGGCCGCGTCGCGGCGGCTCGGCGACGCGGAGGCGCAAGCGCTGCGGCGCCTGCTCGGCGAGGCGCTCGCCCCGTGCCGGCGGGTCCTCGTCGCGACCCACGTGCCGCCCTTCGCCGAGGCGTCGGCCTACCAGGGCGTACCCACCGGGCCGGACTGGCTGCCGTGGATGGTCTGCCACGCGGTCGGCGAGGTGCTGCGCGAGCTCGCCCGGGCGCACCCCGATCGCGACATCACGGTGCTCGCCGGCCACACCCACGAGCGGCGCGAGGTCCAGATCGAGCCCAACCTCACCGTCAAGGTAGGTCGCGCGGTCTACCGCGAGCCGTCGCTCGAGGCGGTGCTCGAGCTCTGATCCATCCGGGTCGCGCCCCAGGGGTGCGCCGCGAGGACGCGCCGGGCGCGTTCGGCGAGCGCGTCGGGGAGCTGCCCGCGCGACGCGGCGGCCCATGCGTCGGCGAGCGCGGCCGCGGACGGGAGGCGCGCCTCGACGTCCTTGGCGAGCGCGAGGGCGAGGACCGCCTCGTGCGCCTCGCTCACCGGCGTGAGCGCGCTCGGCCGCACGGGCTGGCGGTGGTGCACCGCGAACATCGTCATCGCCGGGCTCCGGGCCGAGAACGCGGGACGTCCGGTGAGCGCGCGGTACAGCACCGCGCCGAGCGCGAAGACGTCGGCCGCGGGCCCGACCCGCGAGCTCACCACCTGCTCGGGCGCCATGTAGGACGGCGTCCCGACGACCGCGTCCTTGGTGATGGTGTTGCCCGGCTCGAGCAGGCGCGAGACGCCGAAGTCGAGGATCACCCAGCCCCGCCCGTCCAGGCCGCGGAAGAGGTTGGTCGGCTTCACGTCGCGGTGCACCACGCCCGCCCGGTGCGCGGCCTCGAGCCCCTCGCAGACCTCCGCCGTGAGCGCGTCGATCTCGGCGACGGACAGCCGGTCCCGGCCTCGGAGCAGGCTCCCGAGGTCGTCGCCGATCAGCCGCTCCATCGCGAGGAACGGCGAGCCGTCGGGGGCGCGGCCCGAGGCGAGGACCCGGACGGTGCGCGGCGTCTCGAGCGCGGCGGTCACCTCGACCTCGCGCAGGAACCGGTCGAGCATCGTCTGCCGCTCGACGTGCTTCGCGTGAAGCACCTTGATCGCGCAGGTCGCGCCGTCCGGATCCGTCGCCTCGTAGACCTCGCCCATCGCCCCACGCCCGATGACCTCGCCGACCTCGAAGCCGTCGATCGCGCGCCCGCTCCAGCGGCCGACCCGCGCGCCTTGCACGAAGCGATCGAGGTTGGCCCGCGCCTCCTCGAGCAGCGCGTTGCGCTGGGCGATCTTGACCCGCGCGCGCTCGAGCGCCTCGAACGCCCGCAGGGTGGAGCGGCGCGACAGCCTCGCTTGCACAAGCGCGACGACCAGCACGAGCTCGACGAAGACCACCTCGAACAGGTAGCCGCGGCTCGGGATCGCGTAGGCCTCGGAGGGGGCGGCGAGCCCGAGGATGGGGACCACGCTGAGCGCCGTGAGAAGGAGGAGGCCCGCGTACCCGACCACCACGACCAGGGAGACCGCCCGCCGCTGCGGGGAGTCGACCAGGCCGTAGTAGTAGACGAGCAAGGGGAGGGGGACGACCGCCATCGACGCGGGGCCGACATAGGCGCACGCGCCGAGGCAGCCGAGGGTCGCCATCACGCCCACCGCGGTGGAGGCCTTCTCTCCGTAGGCCCCGCGGCGATGCAGGGCGAAGAGCACGGCCGCGACGACCATGCAGGCGCCGAAGTAGGCGGCGGCGAGCTGCGTGCTGACGCTCTGCTCGGGGGCGAACGAGAAGAAGTAGGTCGCTATCGCCGAGCAGACGACGACCGCGACGAGCCCCACCCCGGTCGTCCGCCGCGCCTCGTCGCCGAGCGCGCGGGGCACGAGCTCGTCGGGCGAGGACGTCCCGGTTGCGTCGACCTGGGTGTCCTCGCCCAGGAGCCTCGTCGGCGGTTCGAGCTCGTCCACCGCCCCGAAGGCTACCCCGTCGCGCCCCCGCGCGTCCGGCCGTCGAGGATCGCTTTGAAGGAGCGGGTCGCGATCTCCTCCTTGGTCAGGCCGGTGACCGCGAGCTCGTCGAGGCTCACCGCGCCGGAGTTGAGCGCGCGCAGGAAGTAGTTGAGGAGCCCCTGGCCCGTCGCCGCGTCGTCGAAGACGTCGCCGACGAGCGTGGCCTGGGCGGCCTTGTCGATGAAGTTCTTGAGCCTCGCCGCGGCCGCGTCGAAGCCCGCGAGGAAGAACGCGTAGGTCGCCGCGTAGCGCACCGGGAGCTGCGCGGGGTGCAGGTCCCAGCCCTGGTAGAAGCCGTTCGCGAGCGATCCGGTGATGTGCCGGTAGGAGAGCGCCCACGCGCCGTGCACCGCGGCGGCGTTCTCCTCGCGGTGCTTCTTCTTGCTCGGCTCGCGGTGGGCCGGGACGGGCAGGACGTTGGTCGCGCCGTCCGACAGGAACACGCCCGTGTTGGCGTAGGCGATCTGCATCAGCGACAGCGCCGAGCGGCAGGCCGGGTGATCCATCGTCTGGTGCGCGGCGGTGATGCTGCACGACGCGGTGTAGTCGTAGGTCCCGAAGTGCGCGCCGACGCAGCGCCCGTTCGCGGCCTCGAGCAGGCGCGGCAAGAGGAGCTGCCCGGCCGGGTCGAAGAGGGTCTGGGTCAGCTCGATCATGAGCTCGATCCGGACGGCGCCGTCGGGCAGGCCGAGCTTGCGCTCGAGCTGCGAGAGCAGGTCCGCCAGCGCCCGCACCTGCTCCGGGTTCTGGATCTTCGGCAGCGTGACCGCGAACCACGGCGGCAGCGCCCCGCCCGTCTTGCGCGTCACCGCGGTGAGGAACAGGTCGAGCGTCCGCGCCGAGCGCCGTTTCATCTCCTCGTTGAGCGGCTTGACGCGGATCCCGAGGAACGGCGGCAGACCGCCCGCCTTCATCCCGCGCACGAGCTCCTCGGCCGCGACGATCGCGACCGCGTCCTCCTCGTCGTCCGGGCGGTGGCCGAAGCC
This sequence comes from Polyangia bacterium, assembly GCA_030426845.1. Taxonomy (GTDB): domain Bacteria; phylum Myxococcota_A; class Polyangia; order Polyangiales; family Sandaracinaceae; genus JAUHXR01. The sequence goes on from JAUHXR010000158.1 coordinate 17,206, forward strand.
ATCCTCGAAGTCGATCCGGAAGTCCTCCACCGGCTCGCGCTCGAGCTTCTCGCGCACCCGGCGGTACACCGCGTCGGCCAGCCACGCGTCGGGCGCCGCCTCGCGGAGATCGTCGCGTGCGAACAGCGCCTTGACGTCCTTGCGCTTGGTCGGGAGCCGGTCCGCGCCCGGCAGCCCGAGCGCGCGCGCGAAGGTCACCGCGTCGGGGCCGTAGGCGTCGAGGGACGCGAGCGCGCCCTTGCCGATCCGCGCGGCGATGTCGTGGCGGAAGAGCTGCGCGCCGCCGTAGACGGTGTGGGTGGGCTGGCGCGCCTCGGGCTCGCCCGGCCAGTGCGCCGCGCTGGCGGCGTTGGGACGCGCGAGGCGCCCGAGGATGGAGGCGGCTTCGGACTCCGCGCTGAGCTGGCTCATCAGGACCCCCGGTAGGTAGAGTAGCCGTAGGAGCTGAGCAGGAGCGGCACGTGGTAGTGCTCGTCCGGCGCCTCGACGGCGAAGGTGATCGAGACCGATGGATAGAACGTCGGCGCGCCGAGGGCGGCCTGGTAGGCGCCGACCTCGAAGTCGAGGCGGTACTCGCCCGCGGCGAGGCTCCCCGGCGCGAGCAGGTCGGTGACCCGCCCGTCGGCGTCGGTGGCGCCCGAGGCGAGCGGCTCGAAGGTGTCGCCCGCGCGCCGCGCGAGGTGCACCGCGACGCCGGACGCGGGGCGCCCGCGCGCGACGTCGAGGATGTGGGTGGTGATCGGGCTCCGTTGCTGGCTCATGCCGACTCTCCCAGGAGCGCCCCGAGGCGCAGCTCCGTGATCTTCATCTGCTCGCTCGCGGCCACCGTGAGCTCGGCCGCGGGCTCGTTGTCCATCCGCCCGCGCAGGATCGCGAGCATCTCGTCGGCGCGCTTGCCGGACGCGCAGACGATGAAGATGTGACCGAAGCGCGCCTCGTAGGCGATGTTCGCGTCGCGCAGCGCGGTCAGGGTCGCCTCCGCGGCCCCTTCGACGCCCGACTGCTCGGCCTCGGAGAGGCCTGCGGTGTCGCCGAACTTCGCGCGCAGCGCGTCGAGGTCCGCGCCGATGCGCGGGTGGTGATCGAACGCCTCGAGGATGTCGTCGCGGTCCATCGTGGACCAGGCCTCGTGCGCCGCGCGCAGCCACGCGGCCGCGTCCCCGATCGGCCGGCGGGCGAGCATCGCCTCGACCCAGCGGCGCGCCCCGCAGCACCGCCGGAGCGCGTCCCGGGCCTCCGCCTCGGGCAGCTCGTCGAGCGAGCTCACGGCGCGAGCTCCCGGTGGCCCCAGGCGCGCAGGCGGCTGATGCCGCCGTCGGGGAACACGTCGACCCGCAGGTGGGAGAACGGCCCGCGAGTCCTGAGCCCCTCGTCGAAGAAGTGCCGGGTGTGGCCCTCGAGCGGGCGCTCCTCGAGGAGGGTCTCCCAGGGGAGCGCCGGGTCGAGCAGCTCGGTGAGCGGGCTCAGCGGCGCGTCGATCCCGCGCACCGCCACCCGGTCGGGGTAGTTGCCCTTGAAGTGGTTGGTGTCGATCTCGAGGACGCGCACCGACCCGCGGTCGCCGAGGCGCAGGAGGATCCAGTCGTGGCCGGGCGCGGGGCGCTTGCGCTTGGTCTCCCAGCCGCCGCCCATGTTCGCCGCGCGGCCGGGGAGCAGGAGGTTGTCCATCGGCCCGAAGAACGCGTCGCTGCACGCGAGCGCCTTGCCGCCGTTGATCACGGCCGCGAGATCGACCTCGCCCGCGGTGACGCGCGGGGCGGTCTCCTCGTCGAGCGTCGGCGGATCCCAGCGCGGCTCGACCTCGCCCCAGACCCGCAGGCGCGCGACGCCGCCGTCCGGGTAGATGTGCAGCCGGACGTGCGTGAAGGCGTTCGGGTTCCGCACCGTGAAGAGGTTCTGCGAGCCGGGCCGGAGCGGGCTCTGCGGGAGGATCTCGACCCACTCGGCGGTCTCGAGCGGCCCGCGCGCGGCCTCGACGGACGCGAAGGGCGGGTGGTTGCCGAGGAAATGGTTGGTGTCGATGTCGAGCGCGCGGATGACCCCGGGCGCGCCGAGCGCGAGGGTGCAGTGGTCGTGGCCGGGCACGCGCTTGCGGCGGCTCTCCCAGCCGTCCATCCACTTGCCGCGGTCCGTGTACTCGTCGGGGAGGAACACCCCGCGGCCGGGCTTCACGAGGTTGTCCATCGACGCGAAGAAGTCGTCGGTGCACTCGAGCGCCCGGCCGCCGAGGGCCTCGGACGCGAGATCGATGAGGCCGCCGAACGCGGCGGCGGGGTCCTGCTTCATGCCTGCTCTCCTCGATGCAACAGCTCCTGGCCGCGCCCCGGGCGCACCCGCTCGCCGTCGAAGACCTCCTCGCCGCGCAGCCACGTGCGGCGCACCCGGCCGGCCAGCGCGCGCCCGACGTAGGGGGAGATCGGGTGACGGAACCGGAGGCTCGCGGCCTCGACCTCGGTGACCTCGTCCGGGTCCCAGAGCACGAGGTCGGCGTCCATCCCCGGCGCGACACGACCCTTGCGATCCCCAAGGCCCGCAAACCGGGCCGGGGCCTCGCTCATCCACCGCGCGAGATCGGACACGCCGGCCCCTCGCGCGCGCGCCTCGGTCCACACGCTCGAGAGCCCGAGGGAGAGCGACGCGATGCCGCCCCACGCCTCGAGGAAGCCCGCGCGCTTGAGCTCGGGTGTGCAAGGCGAGTGGTCGGTCACCACCAGGTCGATCGTCCCATCGAGGAGCGCGCGCCAGAGCGCCTCGCGGTTCTCGTCCTCGCGGATCGGCGGCGCGCACTTGTACTCGCACGCCCCATCCGGGACGTCCTCCGCCCGGAGGCACAGGTAGTGTGGGCAGGTCTCCACGGTGAGCGGCAGGCCCTCGGCCTTCGCGTCGGCGATCATCGGCAGGGCGCTCGCCGAGCTGAGGTGCACGACGTGGACGGCGCAGCGGGTCTCGCGGCAGAGGCGGACGAGCAGCGCGATCGCCTCGTCCTCCATGCGCGGCGGCCGCGACGCGAGCCACGCGGCGTAGCTCGCCGGCGCGTGCGGTGACGGCGGCACGGGGAGCTCGAGCTCCGCGTGAGCGAGGAGCGGGAGGCCGGCGTCCGCGAGGGCGCGCATCGCCGCGCGCAGCGTCTCCTCGTCGGAGGCGGGGAAGTCGTCGATGCCCGAGTGGCAGAGGAACGCCTTGGCGCCGAGCGCGCCGGCCTCTCCGAGGCGCGACAGCTCGGTCGCGTTGCCGGGGACCACGCCGCCCCAGTAGCCGAGGTCGACGCTCAGCTTGCCGTCCACCGCGCCACGCTTGACGTCGAGCGCGCGCTCGGTCGTGGTGACCGGCATGCAGTTCAGCGGCATGTCGACGAGCGTGGTGACGCCTCCGCTCGCGGCCGCGAGGGTGGCCGTCTCGAAGCCCTCCCACTCCGCGCGGCCCGGCTCGTTGATGTGGACGTGGGTGTCGACGAGGCCCGGGCCGAGCACGCCCTCGAGGTGCTGCCGCGGCGCGCCCTCGGGTAGCGCCTCGGGCGCGGTCACCTGCGCGATCCGACCGCCCTCGATCCACACCGCGGCCCGGCGCTCGCCCTCCGGCGTGACGACCCGATCGCATGTGAGGGCCCGCATGACGGCGCGACTATACCGGCGCTCGCGCGCGGCGCGTCGCCAATCTACGATTCGCCTCCCATGGAGGATCTCCACGTGAGCCCCCGGGTGCGGATCCCGGCGCGCGACCTGAGCTGGTCGGCCGCCCGCTCGTCGGGCCCGGGCGGCCAGAACGTGAACAAGGTCGCGAGCAAGGTCGACCTGCGCTTCGACGTCCAGGGCACCGAGGCGATCACACCCTCGGTCAAGACGCGGCTCCGGCGCGCCAACCGCGCCCGCCTCGACAAGGAGGGGCGCCTGGTGGTGACCAGCCAGGCGACACGCGATCAGTCGCGCAACCTCGAGGACGCGCGCAGCAAGCTGGCCGAGCTGGTCCGTGAGGCGCTCGTGGTGCCCAAGAAGCGCAAGCCGACCAAGCCGTCCCGTCGCGCCAAGCAGCGCCGGCTCGACGAGAAGAAGCGCACCTCCGAGAAGAAGCAGGCGCGCCGCCGCGTCGACGACTGA
>JAUHXR010000508.1 GCA_030426845.1 Polyangia bacterium
CCGACGGCGAGGGCGCGGTCGGGGCGGTGGGCTTCGAGGCCCCCGAGGACCCGATGAAGGCGCTCGAGGAGCGCGGGCTCGCCCTCGCGCCGGGGGAGGGGCTGCACCAGCTCCTGGCCGCGTTCCGAGGCCGCCAGGTCGAGGTGGACGACGGCGGCGCGTCACGGGCGGGCGAGGTGGTCGGGCTCCAGCGTGCGGCCGCGCGCGGCGAGGGCGCCACGCCGGACCGGCTCCTGCTGCGTACCGCCAGCGGCGACGTCGAGCTGGTGAACCTCGACGCGATCCGCGCGCTCCGGCTCAAGAGCGAGCGGTCGCGCGCCGACCTCGCCCTCCTGGTGACCAAGAGCCGCGAGTCGACCGCGCGCGAGCAGCGCACCGTCCGGATCGACCTCGACGGCGCGGCCAAGGACCTGCGCGTCGCCTACATCGTCCCGGCCCCGATGTGGCGCGTCTCTTACCGCCTCGTGGTCGACGGCGACGAGGTCACGGTGATGGCCTGGGCGATCGTCCACAACCCCGTCGACGAAGACCTGCGGGGCGTCGCGCTGACGCTGACGACCGGCCAGCCGATGTCGTTCGTGATCGACCTCTACGAGCCCAAGCACGTCGCTCGCGCGGTGCTGGAGGAGTCCTCGCGAGGCGCGGTCGCGCCCAAGTCGGTCGCGCGCAGCCGGATGGCGAGCCGCGGCGCACCCCCGCCGCCCCTCGGCGCCCCGGCCGCGCCGCGGGCCGAGCCCGCGCCGATGATGAGCTCGATCGCGGTCGACGCCGACAGCTTCGCCGCCGCGACCGACACGGGCGATCGCTCCGAGTACTTCGAGTACCGCGTACGCACCCCCCTCGACGTCGCGCGCGGCGGCTCGGCGATGGTCCCGCTGACCGCGGCCCGGGTCGAGGGCAAGCGCGAGCGCCTCTGGCGCGCCGGCCAGGGCCCGCACCCCGACATCCTGCTGCGCTTCGACAACGAGACCGGCGTCGTGCTCGAGGAGGGCGCGGCGGTGATCTACGACGACGGTGGCTACGCGGGCGAGGCGATGGTCCCCTACAGCGCGCGCGGGGCCGAGGTGCGGCTCGCCTTCGCCAAGGACCTCGCGGTGAAGTGCCGGCACGAGAGCACCTACGAGCGGCGCACCTACCACATCCGCTTCGGGGGCGAGGCCTGCATCGAGAGCTGGGAGCACTTCACGACCCACCAGCTCATCGCGGCGAGCGACCACGCCGAGCCGGTCACCGTGCTCTTCGAGATCCCGCGCGCGCACGGCCGCGAGATCGCGCCCGACTCGCCCCAGCCGATCGAGGAGACGGCCCGCGGTTGGCGCTTCGCGGTCGAGGCGCCGCCGGGCGAGGAGACGCGCCTCGAGGTCGTCGAGCGCTGGCGCACCGCGCAGTCGATCGCGCTCGACACGCTGTCGATCGAGCGGCTCCGCCAGTGGATCGGCGCGGAGTTCCTCTCCGACGCGATCGCGGGCGCGCTGCAGGAGGTCGCCGAGGCGTGGGTGATCCGCGACCGCAAGCTCGGCCAGCGCGCGCAGGCCGAGCGCGAGCTGGGCGAGGTGTACCGCGCGCAGGAGGCGATCAACGCGCAGCTCGCGGTGCTCAAGGAGGGAGGGCCCGAGGGCGCCCTGCGGGCCCGCTACGCGGAGGAGCTCGCGGACTACCAGGACCGCGCGCGCGTCCTCGGCGATCGCATGAAGGAGCTCGGCGAGGAGGCGGCCGAGGCGGAGCGGGACGCCCGCGCGAAGCTCGCAGCGCTCGGTGAGGCCGACCCCCCTCCCGGGCCCGCCTGATCCACGGAGGCCCCGCCGCCGTCAGCGCTGCCGTCAGCGACGACGCGCGCGGCAGATCTCGCCGAAGCGGGCGCCGACCGGGCGGAGCGTGCGCGCCTGGGTCTCGCGGTCGAGCGCGAAGTGGCCGAAGCGGGTCTCCCAGCCCTCGGCCCACTCGAAATTGTCGACGAGCGACCACGCGAAGTAGCCACGGATGTCGAGGCCGCGCCGGGCCGCGGCGGCCACCGCCGCGAGGTGCGACTCGAGGTAGGCGACGCAGTGCGCGTCGTCGCCCCAGGTGCCGTTCTCGGTGACGTAGAGCGGCACGTCCAGCGCGGCGAGGCGCTCGAGCTGCCGGACCATGCCGTCGGGGCTCGGCTGCCCCCAGTCGTTGTCGCCGCGGGCGACCGTGGGGCGCTGCACGTGCCGGCCGAGCGCGGCGTCCAGCGCGGTCGGGTCGAAGCGCACGGCGAAGCGCCCGTAGAAGTTGAGGCCCACCCAGTCGAGGGCGGCGCGGAGCGAGGGCGCGGCGCGGCGGACCGGCGCGAGGGGGAGGCGCAGCTCGCCGTGGCGGAGGGCGTGGAGGATGGCGCCGGTGAACGCCCAGTCCTGCGCGGCCGCGGCCCAGCGATCGAGCCGACGCGACGGATCGGCGGGGTCGAAGCGCGGCATGTTGAGGACGAGGCCGACCTGCGCGTCCGGCAGCACGCGGTGGACCGCCCGGTAGGCGCGCGCGTGGCCGTCGAGCTGGCGGGCGATCGCCCGGAACGCAGATCGCAAGCTCTTTTGTCCGGGCGGCCAGCGGTCGCCCGCGTAGGCCATCCACGCGAGGACCGCGGGCTCGTTGAGCGTCGCCCAGAGGTCGACCCCTTGACCCAGCTCGCGCGCGACGCGCTCCGCGTAGCCCTCGAACAGGAGCGGGGTGTTGGCGTGGGTCCAGCCGCCGAGCCGCGCGACCCACTCCGGCAGGGTGAAGTGGTGGAGCGTCACCATCACGGTGAGCCCGGCCGCGCGCGCCGCCTCGAGGATCTGCCGGTAGCGCGCGAAGGCGTCGCGATCGAAGCGGCCCGGCTCCGGCTCGAGGCGGCTCCACTCGAGGCTCATGCGGTGCGCGTCGTGCCCGAGCGCGGCCGCGGCGCGGAGATCCTCCTCCGCGCGACCCGCCCACCAGCCGCACGCCTCGCCGCTGCGGGTCCCGTCAGCGATCGCGCCCGGCCGCTGCTCCCACGCCCACCAGTCGTTGCCGCGGTTGTCGCCCTCGACCTGATGCGAGGAGGTCGCGGCGCCGAGGAGCAGGTCACGCGGGAGGTCGAGCTCGCTCACGCGGGCGACGATAGGCCACGCGCGCGCCTCGAGAAAGACGGTCGTGGCGTGTTGCCCCGCTGGGCACGGTGACGCTGAGCGCTATGCTCGCCCGCGATGGGGATCGACGTCGCCGAGTACGAGTCCGAGATTAAGCTCCGCCGCCTGCGGCCGGAGGACTACGCCGAGTACCGAGAGCTGCTCATGCGCTGCTTCCCGGGGCTCAAGCCGTGGACCGAGGAGCAGTATCTCAGCATGCTCGCGCACTTCCCCGAGGGGCAGCTCGCGGTGGAGGTCGACGGGGTCCTCGCCGGGTCCTGCGGCGCGCTGATCGTCCGCTACGACGACTACACGGACTGGCACGACTACCTCGAGATCTCGGACCACGGCTTCATCCGCAACCACGACCCCGAGGGGGACACCCTCTACGGGATCGAGATGATGGTCCACCCCGAGTACCGGGGCCGCAAGCTCGCGCGGCGGCTCTACGACGCTCGCAAGGATCTTTGTCGGCAGTTCAACTGCGCGCGGATGATCGTCGGCGGGCGGATCCCCGGCTTCTCCGCGCACAAGGACGAGCTGAGCGCGCACGAGTACGTCCGCAAGGTCATCGACAAGCACCTCTTCGACCCGGTGCTCACCGCGCAGCTCTCCAACGGCTTCCAGCTCCGCCAGCTCATCGAGGACTACCTCCCGAACGACGAGGACTCGGGTGGCTGGGCGACCTGCCTCGAGTGGCCGAACCTCGACTTCGCGCCCCGCGAGCGCAC
>JAUHXR010000159.1 GCA_030426845.1 Polyangia bacterium
CCGGGCGCCACGTAGACGTGGCCGGCTTGGATCGGCATGCCGTCGACCGCCTCGACCACCGGGTAGGGGCTGAGCGAGTCGAGGCGCTCGGCGAGGTAGCGCGTGAACATCGGCGGCATGTGCTGGACGATCAGCACGGGGACCGGGAGGTCCGCGCCGAGGTGCGGGACGACCTCCGCGAGCGCGTTGGGGCCGCCGGTTGACGATCCGATCAGGAGCGCGTCGATCCGCGCGTTGGCGAGCACCGACGTGGGCCGCGGGCGCGGCAGGCCCGTCACCGAGGCGCCCGCGACCTGGCTGCGCAGCCGTGGCACGAGCGCGAGGATCTTGGGGACCATCCGGTCCTGGACCTGCTTGCGGCCCTCCGAGATGCCGCCAACGTTGGACGGCTTGGTCACGTAGTCGCTCGCGCCGAGCGCGAGGGCCTTGACGGTCACGGCCGCGCCCTGCTCGCAGAGCGTGCTGAACATGATGACCTTCGGCCGTCGCTTCAGCTTGCGGATCTCCTCGAGCGCCTCGAGGCCGCTCATCTCGGGCATCTCCACGTCGAGCACGACCACGTCGGGGTCGAGCCGCTGGATCTTCTCGAGCGCGATCCGGCCGTTGGCGGCCTTGCCGACGATCTCGATCTGCGGCGCCGCGCCGAGGGCCTCGCTCACCAGGCGCCGGATGACGACGGAGTCGTCCACGATGAGGACGCGCGCGGGGGCGGTCACGCGACACCTCGCGTCGTTCGATGCGCCATGAAGCGCGGCACCGGGGTCATCGTCGGGAGCTCCTTCTGGGGTCGAGTGCGGGGGCGAGCGAGAAGAGGGGGAGGGGGCCGGCGCGTCGGGGGGACGCCGGCCCCCTCGGGGGATCAGACCTTGAACTTGCCGACGACCTCGTTGAGCTCGCGGGACATCGTCCCGAGCTGCTCGGCCGCCGTCTGCGTCGCCGCCGCGCCCTCGGCCGTGCTCTGGGCGGCCTCGGCGACGCTGCTGATGTTGGCCGCGATCTCGTTCGAGCCGCGGGCCGCCTCGGCGACGTTCCGCGCGATCTCGTTCGTCGTCGCGGTCTGCTCCTCGACCGCCGCGGCGATCGTGGACTGGATCTCGTTGACCTGGCTGATGATCTCCGAGATGCGGTCGATCGCGGTCACCGCGTTGCGCGTGTCGGACTGGATGGCCTCGATCTTCTGGCCGATGTCCTCGGTCGCCTTGGCGGTCTCTTTGGCGAGCTCCTTGACCTCGTTGGCGACGACCGCGAAGCCCTTGCCGGCCTCGCCCGCGCGCGCCGCCTCGATGGTGGCGTTGAGCGCGAGGAGGTTCGTCTGCTGGGCGATGCTGGTGATGACCTTGATGACCTTGCCGATCTCGGTGCTGCTGTCCCCGAGCTTGGCGACGCTCGCGTTCGTCGACTCGGCGACGGTCACGCCCTCGGTCGCGACCGAGGCCGCGTCGGCCGCGTTCTTGGCGATCTCCTTCACGCTCGCGTTGAGCTCCTCGATGCCCGCGGCGACGGTCTGGACGTTCTCGCTGACCTCCTCGGCGGCCGCCGTGACGACGCGCGCCTGGTGGGAGGTCTCCTCCGCGGTGGCGGCCATCGACTGGGCCACCGAGAGCAGCTCGCCCGACGACTGACCGACCGAGCTCGAGTTGCCGCCGATGCCGCGGACGGTCTCCCGCAGATCCGAGAGGAACCCGGCGAGGCCCTCGCCCATCTGGCCGATCGCGTCGTCGCCGCTCACGGTGACGGCCTGGGTCAGGTCGCCCTCCGCCGCCGCGCTGACGTTCGCCAGCATGCTGTTGACCTTGTCGCGCAGCGTCTGGGCCGCCTCGCGCTCGCGCTCCTGGAGCTCGCGCGCCCGCTGCTCGGACGCGAGCTTCTCGGTGATCACCTCCCAGGTGACCATCGCGCCGAGGTACGCCCCCTCGTTGTCGTAGATTGCGCTCACGCGGAGGTCGAGCGTCTCGGGGCCGACGCCGATCTGCGCGCTGTGCGGGAGATTGCTCGGGTCGGCGAGGAGGCGGCGCTGGTGCCGCGGGTTCTTGTGGAACACGTCGATCGACGAGCCGACCAGGTCGTCCACTCGGATGGGCAGGTGCGACTCGAGGCCTCGCAGCGTGTTGATCGAGGCCGGGTTCGCGTACTGGATGACGAAGTCGGTGTCGCAGTACATGACGTTGATGGGCGCCTGCTCCATCATCGACATCACCCGCGCCATCTCGGACTCGAGCTGGAGCTTCTTGGTGACGACGTCCCAGGTGACCATCGGGCCGACGTACTCGCCGCGGTCGTCGTAGATCGCGGTGACGTAGAGCTCGAGCTTCTCCGGCCCGAGGCTGATGGTCGCGCGATGCGGCAGCCGGCTCGGGTCGCGGAGCATCGCGCGCTGGTGCTCGGGGTGCTTGTGGAAGATGTCGATCGACTGGCCGACCATCTCGTCCGCGCGGCACGGGAGGTACTCCTCGAGGCTGCGCAGGGTCGCGACCGACGCCGGGTTGACGTACTGGATCACGAAGTCGGTGTCCGCGTAGATCATGTTGGTCGAGCTGTTCTCGACCATCGACATCACCTGGGCCGCGCGGCGCTCGAGCGCGAGCTTCTTGGTGACCACCTCCCAGGTGACCATCGCGCCGGTGTGCTCCCCCTCCTCGTCGTAGATCGCCGTGACGAGCAGCTCGAGCTTCTCCGGCCCGAGGCTGATGGTCGCGCGGTGCGGGAGGTTGCTGGGGTCGCGGACGATCTTGCGCTGGTGCTCCGGGTGCTTGTGGAACACGTCGATCGACGAGCCGACGATGTCGTCGACGCGGATGGGGAGGTACTCGGCGAGGCTCTGCAGCGTCCGCACCGAGGCCGGGTTCACGTAGCGGATGACCATGTCGGTGTCCGCGTAGACCACGTTGATCGGCGCGTTCTCGAGCATGGACTGGTAGCGGCCCGCCGCCTCCGGGATGCGCTGCACCCCCGAGTCGTGGTCGGCGCCGTCGGCCGCGTCCCCCCGTGCCTTGGCCTGCTTCATCTTCGGACTCCCTTCCGAGCTCTCCGGCTCGACAACGATCTGCGGGCGGAGCGCGGCGACCGCGCTGAGGACCTCGCCGAGGAGCGGCTCGCCCACTCCCGCCTCGACGAGCGAGTCCCGGAGCAGCTCCGCGACCCGATCGAAGTGCGCGTCCTCGATCGCGAGGTGCGCGTGGGCCCGCCGCATGTCCTTGCCCCGGTAGCCGCGCCCGGAGCCGAGGGCCGCGGTGAGGAAGGAGGCGTGCATGCCCGTGAGCCGGTCCCAGTCGGTGCCGGCGAACAGCTCGGCGAGCCGCGCGTCCTCGCGCAGCTTCTCGCCGAGGATGTCGGACACCGCCGACACCGCCGCCCGGCCGCCGAGGCGCTGGAGCAGCGAGCGAGACCGCTTCGGGGCCTCGGACCGCGCCGCGCCGCTCACTGCGCCGCCTCGTGGGTGAGCTCCAGCGCCCGCTGGGTGTCGAGGACGAGGAGCAGCGACCGGTCGAGCTTGCAGATGCTCGTCACCAGCTCGCGCGTGACCCCGCCCAGCGTCACCGGCGGGTCCTCGAACGCGTCGTCGGGGACGTCGAGGACGTCGCCGATGTCGTCCACCAGGAAGCTGACCGCGCCCTCGGGTCCACGGACCACGACGTTCATGGTGTCTTCTCCCTCGGCGCGATCCTCGATCGAGAGGCGGCGCCTCAGGTCGACCGCGGTGACGATCTGGCCGCGCAGGTTGATCAGGCCGCGCACGACGTGCGAGGCCATCGGGACGCGCGTCATGCGCTGCCCTCGCAGGACCTCTTGCACCTGCTCGACCTCGACGCCGAACATCAGGTCGGCCACCCGGAACGTGCAGTACTGCGCCATCTTCAGACTCCCCCCGCCGCGGCCTCGTGGGCCCAAACCTCCGGAAGCGCGGCGGCGAGCACCGCGTCCACGTCGAGCAGCTCGACCACCCGGCCCTGCACGATCGCGCTGCCCCGGATGCCCGGTCGTCTGCCGACCGGCCTCGCCTCGACCGCCGTATCGACGATGTCGACGAGGTGCCCGACGACGAGCCCGTAGACCTCCGCGCCGCGGCGCACCACGACGACCTGGTAGCGCTCGTCGGGCGCTCGCTCGCGCGCCACCTCGAGCGGGCGCCCGTAGACCTCGTGAGAGAGGTGCACGAGCGGCATGATCGTGTCCCGGTACTGGACGACGTCGCGCCCGCCGGTGTGCTCCACCGCCGCGGCGTCGAGCTCCTCGAGCCGGTCGATCCGCGCGAGCTCGACCGCGAGCGGGCTCTTGCCATCGCTCTCGAAGAGGAGGAGCGCCTCCTGCTCGTGGAGGGCCCGGTCCGAGGGCTCGCTCGCGTCCTCGTTGCTCGCGGACGCCCCGTCCTCGCGGACGATGCCCGCGTGCTGGGCGAGCCCGAGCACGTCGAGGATCAGGGCCACCGCGCCGTCGCCCATGATCGTCGCGCCGGCGTAGGCGCTGAGGCTCTTGAGCTCCTTGCCCAGCGGCTTGACGACGATCTCCTCGGTGTCGCGGACGCCCTCGACCACGAGCCCGAACGGGTGTCCGTCGGCCTGGAGGACGATGATGTTCAGCGCCTCGGGGGGCGGCCCCTCCGCGGGCCCGAGGCCGAGCTGCTCGGAGAGGTGGACGATCGGCAGCAGCTTGCCGCGCAGCCGGTAGACGGGGGTCCCGTGGATCGCCTCGACCCGGCGCATCTCCTCGCCCTCGAGGAGGACGAGCTCGAGGACGCTCACCTGCGGGATCGCGTAGCGCTCGCCGCGGTCGTGCACGACGAGCGCGGGGATGATCGCGAGGGTGAGCGGGATCTTGACGCGGATGGTCGTCCCCGCGCCGAGCACGCTCGAGAGATCGATCGTGCCGCCGATGCGCTCGATGTTCGTCTTGACGACGTCCATGCCGACGCCGCGCCCCGAGACGTTGGTGACCTGGGCGGCGGTCGAGAAGCCTGGCAGGAAGATGAGGTTGAGCGCGTCCCGCTCGCTCAGGCGCTCCGCCGCCGCGGCGGTGAGCAGGCCCTTGGCGACCGCGCTGGCCTTGATCTTCTCCGGGTCGATCCCCTTGCCGTCGTCGGCGACCTCGATGATGACCTGGCCGCCCTCGTGGTAGGCGCGCAGCCGGAGCACGCCCTCGGCCGGCTTGCCCTTCGCGACGCGCTCGGCCGGCATCTCCATGCCGTGGTCGCACGCGTTTCGGACGAGGTGGGTGAGCGGGTCCTTGATCGCCTCGATGATCGTCTTGTCGAGCTCGGTGTCGCGGCCCTCCATCTCGAGCCGCATCTCCTTGTCGAAGGAGCCCGCGAGGTCGCGCACGATCCGGGGGAGCTTCCCCCAGATGGTCTTGATCGGCTGCATGCGGGTCTTCATCACGCCCTCCTGCAGCTCGGAGGTGACGTGGTTGAGCCGCTGCGCGTTGGTCGCGGCGGCGGGGTCGTCCGCGCCCTGGGTGTGCTGGAGGATCTGGTTGCGCACGAGGACGAGCTCGCCGACCAGGTTCATCAGGCGGTCGAGCAGGTCGACGCTGACGCGGATGGTCGCGTCCTTGGCGTTCGTGCCGAGCGTGCGCGACGTGCGCTGGGCGTCGAGCGCCTCCTCGATCTGCGCGGGCCGCGCCTTGCCGTCGCGGACCAGGATCTCACCGAGCTTGCGCGGGTCGCCCTCGCGCTGCTGCTTGAGCGCGCTCGCCACCGCGTCCTCCGGCACGACCCCGAGGGCGACGAGCACCTCACCGAGCGGCGGGACGGATGGTGGGGCCTCCGGCAGCTCCTCGCCCGCCGCCGACGCGGGGGCGGGGGGAGGCTCCGGCGCGAGGGCGAGCGCGGGCGCGGGCGGCGGCGCGGGGATGGCCGACTGCTGGAGCGCCTCGAGCTGAGAGATGAGGGCCGCGTAGTCCTCGCCGCCGTCGGACTCGGTCTGTTCGATCCGCTCGAGCATCTCGCGGGTCGCGTCGACCGTCCCGAGGAGCGCGCTGATCACGCGCTCGTCGACCTTCACCTCACCCGCCCGCACCTTCGACAGCAGGCTCTCGGACGCGTGGGTCACCCGCTCGAGGCTCGTGTAGCCGAGGAACCCGGAGACCCCCTTGATGGTGTGGATGTCCCGGAAGATCCGATCCACCACCTCACTCCGGGAGGTGTCCTCCTCGAGCTCGACGAGGTCCTGCTCGACGCGCTCGAGCCCCTCGGCGCTCTCCACGAGGAACTCCTCGACAATCTCGTCCGCCATCGGTCCTCCGACCGGCCCTGTCGGCCTCACATCCCCAATCGGCGCGGCTCGCGCGATCTTGACCGTCCCTCGGTCGGGGGCGCCGTCGGTGGCCTTCACCGAGGGGCCGCGCGGGTTCACTCGCGCCGCTCCCCTCCGTTGAGCAGCCCTGTGGCCGACGTTGCGCTGGAGCTGGTGAGGGTGCGAGGGCGGCGCTTCCTCGAGTGGAGCACCCGGTGGGGCCGCTCGGCGGAGGCCGGCCCGGTGAGCAGCCAGTATCGCGACGAGCTCCAGAGCGAGGCCGAGCACGTGGAGGCGCACGCGCTCTACGCCTGCGGCAAGCCAGTCGGCGCGTTCACGGTGGGCTTTCACCCGCTGCCGCGCGGCGGGCTCGCGGGCCGGCTCGACCTCGTGCTCAGCGACCCGACCCTGCGCGGACGCGGCGTCGGCGGGCTGATGATGGCCTGCTTCGTCGACACGTGCCTCCGCCGCACGGCGCCGGAGGTCAGCCTCCTGTCGGCGGTGGCGGTCCACCCGAGCGTGCGGCACGTCCTCGGCGGCGCCTTCGGGTTCGAGCCGGCCAGCGTCGGTGACGTCCCCCTCTACCAGCGCATCCTGGGCAGCACCGGCGGCAGCGATGCGGGAGAAGCGCGGGCCGAGCTCGTGACCACGGGGCAGCGCGAGCGGCGGCGGCGCATGGGCCGCCTTCGGAGCGGGTGCGTCACCTGCCGCGCCCGCGCGTGGGGGGAGCCCTGGTGCGTGCGCCCGGGAGAGGCGAAGCCGCCGGTGCCGCCGCCGCCGGTCCCGGTGAGCGATCTCCGGGAGGCGTCATGACGACCGGCTACGCATGGGACGAGGCGTTCCTCGGCCACGACCCGGGCATCGCGCACCGCGAGCGACCTACGCGCGTCGCGCACCTCGACACCCCGACGGTGCTCTCGGAGATGCCGGGCCTCCGCGAGGTGAAGCTCGACCTCGCCCTCGCGGGTCCGGGCATCCGCCGCGTGCATGACACGACCTACGTCCGCAGCATCGAGGACGCCTTTGCCCAGGGCCGGACGCGGATCGACAACGCGGACACCCGCGTGCGCGCCGACACCTACGCGGTGGCGGAGGCGGCGGCGGCGGCGAGCCTCTCGATGACGCGGGCGGTGATGCGCGGCGAGGTCGACAACGGCTTCGTGGCCGCGCGCCCCCCGGGGCACCACGCCCGCGCCTCGGCCGGGCGCTTCTTCTGCTACTTCAACAACGTCGCGGTTTCGGCGCGGTTCGCCCAGCAGCTCGGCGCAGAGAAGGTCCTCATCGTCGACTGGGACGTCCACCCGGCGGACGGGACCAGCTCCATCTTCTGGGAGGACCCGGACGTCTACGTCCTGAGCCTCCACCAGCACGGCATCTTTACCGAGACGGTGGGGACCGAGGACCAGATCGGCCGCGGTGAAGGCGAGGGCGCGACGCTCAACGTGCCCCTGCCCGCGCGGACGGACCGACCCGGCTACCTGCGCGCGCTCGAGCGCGGCCTCGGCACCGCGCTCGACGCGATGACGCCCGACATCGTCCTCGTGAGCTGCGGCTTCGACGCACATCGGGGCGACCCGCTCGGCGGGATGGCCCTCGACGACGAGGCCTTCTACGACCTGACGGTGATGCTCCGCGACGCGGCCGGCCCGGCCTGCGGCGGCAAGATCGTGTCGATCCTGGAGGGCGGCTACCAGGCCGAGGTCGTGACGCGCTGCGCGCGACAGCACCTCCAGGGCCTGATGGTCTGACCGCACCCGCGCCCTTTTCGTGGGGCGCGCGGCGGGGGTACCCTTTGCGCGGGAGGCGCCGCGTCGTGCGGCGAGCCAGCGAACGTGTCCGACCATCGCGAACGTCAGCGGGAGCTCATCGTCCGGGTCGCGAGCCGCCTCGCGGAGGCGCGGGGCTTTGACGGGGTCGGCCTGCGCGACGTGGCCGAGGAGGCCGGGCTCGCGATGGGCACGCTCTACAAGAGCTTCCGCAACAAGGACGAGATGCTCGGGGCGGTGGTCGCGCACGGCATCGCCGCGATGCGCGGCGCCCTCGGCGAGGCCCCCCTGCGCGGCGCCCCGGCCGACCGGGTGGTCGCGTTCTTCGAGAAGCTCACCCACGTCGTGGCGCGCCACCCGCCGATCGCGCGGGCGCTGCTCGGCGCGCTCTCGTCGAGCAACCCCGCGCTGGTCTCGCCGATCCTCCGCAGCGACGTCGAGACGACCCGCATGATCGTCGCGGCGATCCGGGGCGTCGGCGCGGGCGAGGTCGACGTCGACGGCTGCACCGAGGACGAGCTCGAGCTGGCGCTGCTGCTCAGGCACCTCTGGTTCGCGTCGATGGTCGGCTGGGCGAACGAGCTCCACTCGCTCGAAGAGGTCGTGCGCCACGTCGAGCTCGGCGCGCGCCGCCTGCTCTGAGCCGAGCGACCCGCTCGCGGCGCCCCGGCGCCTCGTCAACCCGCGCGCTGCGAACGGCTCGAGCTCGTGCGCACCTGCGTGTCGAGCTCCGCCTCGAGGAGGATCTCCTCCTCCTCGGCCTCATGCCGCTTCACGCGGGCGAGCGCGAGGCGGGTCTTGGTCCAGGCGAGGGTGCGCGCTTCGTCGGTCTGCGCCTCCGCGAGCGCCGCCTTCGCTGCGTGGAGGCCGGCTCGCAGCGCCGCGTGCTCCGCGATCAGGCGCACGAGGCGGGGTCGCAGGTCGGGGCGTCGGCGGGGCACTCGCCCGTAGAGGTCGCCGTTCTCCTCGGCCTGGTGGTGCTGAGCCAGCTCGTCGCGCAGGCGGTCGGCCAGGCGCGCTGCCTCGTGGAGCGCCTCCTCCGACGTGGGGGCCACCGACGCGACGACCTTCGCCAGCGCGGTCAACGCGCTCGTCGGGGGCCGAAGGCTGGGCGGCGTGGAGGAGGAGGCCTCGTTGGGTGCCGGGCGCGACATCAGGCCGCCTTCGCGTCGCCTCGCAGGAGGCGCTCGAGGTCGAGGACGTAGACGCCGCGGCCCGTGCCGGGCATCGCGACCATGCCGTCGACGAAGGTTGCGTTCTCGGGCTCGTCTGCGTGCCGATGAGGCTCGAGCGAGGTCACCGTCACCACCGCGTCGACCACCAGGCCGCGCCACGCGCCGCCGACGTCGACGTAGAGCACGATCTCGCGGACGCTGCTGCGGGCGTGCGCGCGGAGCCGCTCGAGGAGCCCGCGGAGGGTCTCGAGCTCGTTGTCGCGTGCCTTCGAGAGCTTGCGACCCGCGGCCGCGAAGTCATCGCAGGCCGCCAGCCGGGACGCCTCGAGCAGCGCGTTGTGCACCGCCTCGTGGGCCGCCGTGAGGCGCTCGGTGATCGTGCTCATCTCGGCGCTCGAGGCGAAGTTGTCGCCTAGCCAGTCGTCGAGGTCGCAGCTCGCGCACCGGAACCCGTGCCCACTCTCGACCGCGGCCGCCGCCTGGTCGAACAGCTGCTGGTGCTGCTGGGCCCGCTCGTCCACGCTGGCGGACAGTGCGCGCGCGCACTCCTCGGCGCGCGGGAGCCCCATGCGGGCGCGGACGTCCACCACCGGGACGAGGCGGCCTCTCAGGGTCGCCACACCTCGGACGAGAGAGGTCCCGTGGGGGTGCGGGTCGAGCTTCCCCATGCCCTGCATCTCCACCACCTGGGCCGCGTCGATCGCGTAGTAGCCCTGGGCGAGTCGGAAGATGACGTGCCGGTCTGTCGTGTTGCTCATCTCAGGCTCTTCCCCTGCGGCGGTAGGCGCCGGTCTGCACGTACTCGAAGTGGCGATCGTCGCGACGGAGCGACTCGGCCATGCCGATGAACATCCACCCGCCCGGCTTCAGCACGCTCGCGACGCGCTCGAGCACGTGCTGCATCTCATCGCGAGCGAAGTAGATCAGGACGTTGCGGATGAAGACGACGTCGAACGGTTGGCGGAACGGGTAGCGCTCGGTCATCAGGTTGAAGCGCCGAAAGACCACGTCCTTCTTGAGCGAGTCCTTGACCTGCACCTGGTCGGGGCCCGCGGGCTGGAAGTAGCGGCTCCGGAGCTCCGGTGTGAGGGGGGCGACCCTCTGGGTCGAGTAGAGGCCGCGCCGGCCTACGGACAGCGCCTTGTCGCTGATGTCGGTGGCGAGGAGCCCCGCGTTCCACTGCGAGTACGCCGCGCCGAAGTGCTCGCGGAGGAGCATCGCGAGGTAGTACGGCTCCTCCCCGGTCGCGGCCGCCGCGCACCAGAGCCGCAGGTCCTTCGTCCGCGCGAGGGAGCGCTCGAGCTGAGGAAGGATGTCCTTCGACAGCAGCTCGAAGTGCTCCTCCTCGCGCATGAAGTAGGTGTGGTTGGTGGTCAGCGCGTCGACGACATGGCTCGCCAGCTCGGGGTTGGCGCCGCTGAGCAGCGTGTCCACCAGCGAGGTGAGGCTCGGCGCCCCGAGCTGCCGGCCGAGGCTGCGCAGCCGCGCCTCGGCCAGCGGCCGCTTCTCGTCCGGGATGGTGACCCCGAAGAGCGCGCGGCACCCGTTGCGGAGCCGACCGAAGTCGGCCTCGCTGAGCACGTCCATGTCAATCGCAGCGCTCATGGCTCAGTAGCGACCGAACTCGGAGTCGACGAGGTCGAGGCTCGAGCCGTGGCCGTTGCCGCCGTGGCCGTTGCCGTTGGAGTAGCCGCTCGAGCCGTGGGCCCGCTCGGGGCGAGGCGGCGGCGAGGAGTGCGCGCCCGTGGGCTGAGTCAGCATCCCTTGCGACGCGAGGAACTGCTGGAACATGTTCATCAGCTCGGGGCTCATGCCGTCCGGGGTCGCCGCCGAGGCGGTGCGGAGGCGGAACGCGGCCAGCAGCTCGCTCATCCGCTCGGACTGCGCCGAGAGCTCGTTGGCCGCGGCGGCCATCTCTTCGGCGTCCGCCGTGTTGCGCTGGGTCACCGCGTCGACCTGGGAGAGGCCGATGTTGATCTCGCCGATCCCGTCCGCCTGCTCGCGGCTCGAGTCGGCGATCTCGGAGACGAGCTGCCGGACCTCGGTGACGCCGTCGACGATCTGGGTGAGGCTCGACGCGGTCTCCTCGGCCAGCTTCATGCCGCCCGAGACCTTGAGGATCGTCTCCTCGATGATCTCGGTGGTCTCGCGCGCCGCGGTGGCGGACCGAGCGGCCAGCCGCCCGACCTCCTCCGCGACGACCGCGAAGCCCTTGCCGTGCTCGCCGGCGCGCCCGGCCTCGACGGCCGCGTTGAGCGCGAGCAGGTTGGTCTGGAAGGCGATCTCGTCGATGACCTTGACGATCTTCGAGATGTCCTTGCCCATTCGCTGGATCTCGCTCATCGCCTCGAGCATCGACTTCATCACCCGGTCGCCGCCTTCGGCGCGCGTGCGGGCGGTGTCCGCCAGCTCGAGGGCCCGGCCGGCGTTCTCCGCGTTGGCCCGGGTCTGCGACGCGATGCGCTCCGAGGACGCGCTGACCTCCTCGATGCTCGCCGCCGACTGGGTGCTGTTGTCCGAGACGCTCTGGCTGGCCGTGGCGACCTGCGAGCTGCCGCCGTTGACCTCGGTGGAGGCGCGGCTGATCTCGGTGAGCGTCTGGGAGAGGCTCTCGACCATCGACGAGAGCGACTGGAGCAGCTCGTCCTCCGCCGAGCGCGGCGAGACATCCACCGTCAGGTCGCCGCCGGCGACCGACCGAACGGTGGCCGAGATCTCGTTGCTCGCCCTCGCGAGGTCGCACATCGAGTCGATGAGCGCGCCGAGCTCCCCGCCGAGCTCGCCGCGGCGGAGCCGTGGGTCCGCGCCCCGAGCGAGCTGCTGAGCGGCTCGGCTCGCAGAGCCGACCGGAGCCGCGACCGCCTCGATCAGCTCGTTGATGCCGTCGGCCATCCGGGCGTACTCGCCGGTGAGGTGCGACTTGTCGCAGCGCTGGCCGAGGTCGCCCTCGCGCAGCGCGCCGACGACCTTCTGGAGCTCACGGCCGAACTCGGCCCGCTCGCTGAGGTCGGCCCACTCGGTGTTGTAGCCGACGACCTCACCCTGCGCGTTGCGGAGCTCGTAGGCACGCAAGCCCACCTGAAGGCGGCCGACCTTCAGCTCCGTCTCGAACGGGAGGCGCGACGGATCCGAGAGCAGCGAGCGCTGATGGCGCGGGTCCTTGTGGAAGATGTCGATCGACGTCCCGATCAGGTTCTCCGGATCGAAGCCGGGGAACAGGGCGGCCAGGTCCTCGCGGTACTCCGTGAAGAGCCGCTTCACCCCCGGGTTCATATAGCGGATGTTGAACTCGGGGTCGCACGACATGGTGGCGAGCTGGGTGTTCTGGAGCACCGAGGCGAAGCGCTCGTTCTGGGCCGCGCGGAGCTTGGCCTCGGTGATGTCGGTGGCGTACTTCACCACCTTGTAGACCTTGCCCGAGGGATCGAGGATCGGGTTGTAGCTGGCCTGGATCCAGACCTCCTTGCCGCCCTTGCCGACGCGGCGGAACTCGCCCGAGGTGGCCTTGCCGTTCGCGAGGTCGCGCCAGAACTGGGCGTACTCGGGCCGGCTCGACTCGGCCGGGTCGACGAACATGCGGTGGTGCTGGCCGACGATCTCCTCGAGCTCGTAGCCGACCGCGCCGAGGAAGTTCGCGTTGGCCTCGAGGATCGTGCCGTCCGGCTCGAAGGCGATGACGGCCTGGACCCGGTCGATCGCGGCGAGGCGACCCTTGCGATCGGCCTGGCGCAGCTTCGACTCGGTGATGTCGGTGGCGTACTTCACGACCGCCTCGGGCTTGCCGTCGGGCCCGAGGATCGGGTTGTAGCTCGCCTGGATCCAGACGGTGTTGCCCGCCTTGCCCACCCGCTCGAACTCTTCCGAGAAGAACTCACCCGCGCGGAGCCGGTCCCAGAAGGCGCGGTACTCGGGCGAGGCGGCGTGCTCGGCCGTCACGAACGTCCGGTGGTGACGCCCCACGATCTCGTCCTCGGTGTAGCCGAGGGCGGCGCAGAAGTTCTCGTTGGCGGAGACGACGGTCCCGTCCATCGCGAAGCGGATCACGGCCTGCGAGCGGTGCAGGGCGGCGACCTCGGCGCGCAGGGCACGGACCTCGTCGGGGTTGTTGGTCTTGCGACTTCTCGTGGTCATCTTCCTGAACTCCGGTGGCAATCGGTCAATCGTTGGGCTGGGGGGCGCGGGCGCTGGACGCGGTGGCGAGCCAGTGGGGGTCGAGGCACACGATGGCGCTGTCGCCGTCGGGGTGGACGCCTCGGAGGTAGTCGGCGCGGGTCCGGTCGGTGTCGACCTCGGTGGCCGGCAGGTCGACCACGCGCTGGACGCGGTCGACGATGAGGCCGACCTCGTGCTGGTCGAGGCTGAGCACGATGATGCAGGTGCGCTCGTCGTAGTCGCGGGCCTCGAGGTCGAGCCTCAGCGAGGCGTCCACGAGGGGTACGACGTGACCGCGCAGATTCATGAGGCCCCGGATGTACTTGGCGACGTCGTGGAGCGGGGTGATCGGCTGCATCCCGACGATCTCGCGCACGTGGCGGAGCTCGATCCCGAACGGCTTCCCGCCGACGTCGAACACGAGGTGTCGGATCTTCGGGACGACGTCGGCCCGTGCGGCCTGGTCCGCCGGCGGCCCCAGCTCGAGGTCGGCCGACAAGAGATCTTGGGTCATCTGAGTCACGCTGCCTTGCCTCCACGGCCGAGGTGAGCCCGGCCAAGCTTCGAGAGCGCGTTGCCGTCGAGGATGAGGCTGACCCGACCGTCGCCGAGGATGCAGCACCCGCTGGCGGCGGTGATCCCGGGCAGCAGCGCGGGCATCGGCTTGATGACCGTCTGCTGTTGCCCGATGACCTCGTTGACGAGGACGCCAACGACGCCACCCATCCCCTCGAGGAACACGACGATGTCCTGCTGCTCGGGCTCGGCGCCCAGCGCGAACAGATCCGTCAGCCGGATGAACGGGACGAACTCGTCGCGCAGCTCGATGAGCTCCCGGCCGCCGGGCAGCCCCGCGATCTTCATGTCGGCGAGCGGCACCGCCTCGCGGACCTGGATCATGGGCACCGTGTACCGCTCGGTGCCGACGCGGAGCAGCATCCCGTCGATGATCGCCAGCGTCAGGGGCACGCGGAGCGTCATGCAGCTCCCGCGCCCGAGCGTGCTGGTCACCTGGACCCGGCCGTTGAACCGCTCGACGTTCCGCTTGACCACGTCCATGCCGACGCCGCGGCCGGAGACGTCCGTGACCTGCGCGGCGGTGGAGAACCCGGGCTCGAAGAGGAGCTGGTAGACGTCGGAGTCCGACAGCTCGCTCCCGTCGGCGACGAGGCCGCGCTCGCGCGCGCGGGCCAGGACCTTCTCCCGGTCGATCCCTCGGCCATCGTCCTCGATCTGGATGAATACCTCGCCGCCCTGGTGGCCCGCCGTGAGGCGCAGCACGCCGGCCGCGGGCTTGCCCGCCGCGAGACGCTCCGCCGGGGGCTCGAGCCCGTGGTCGATCGCGTTGCGCAGCAGGTGGACCAGCGGGTCGCCGAGCGCGTCGACGAGGCTCTTGTCGACCTCGGTGTCCTCGCCGATGACGATCAGCTGCGCCTCTTTGCCCTGGCGCTGCGTCAGGTCGCGCACCAGCCGGCGGGTCTTTCGGAAGGCCCCGCGCACCGGGACCATCCGCATCGACATCGTGAGGTCCTGGAGCTGGCGGGTGACCCGCTGGAGCTGGAGGAGGCCCCGGTTGCCCTGCATCGCCTGGCCGACCTCGCGGCTGGTCATGTTCTCGGCGATCACGAGCTCACCCACCATGTTCAGGAGCGCGTCCACCCGCGCGGCGTCGACGCGGATGACCTCGCGCACTTCGGCGGACTCGGCCTGGCGTTGCCCGGTCGCGCTCGGCTTCGCGGCGCTCGGCCGCTCCGGCGCGCGAGGGCTCGAGGGGCTGGCCGGGGCGGCCGCGGCCACCGGCGGCTCTTCTAGGTCGGGCTCCATCTCTTCGTCCTCCAGCGCGGGCTCGTCGTCCTCGATCTCCTCGTCGATCTCCTCGCCGATCTCCTCGTCGATCGCCTCGTCGGTCGCCTCGTCGATCGCCTCGTCGATCGCCTCGTCGATCTCCTCGTCGATCGCCTCGTCGATCGGGGCTTCCTCGGGAGCGGGGACGGGCTCGTCGCCCGACTCGGAGGGGGGAGCCGCGGCGGCCGGGGGCGGCGCCGGTGGAGGAGAGAGGGCGGCCGCGGGCTCGGGCGCGTCGTCCACCCCGCGGATGGCCGCGATGAGCGGCGTCGCCGAGGTGTGGAGGCCCGCGTCGTCGCCGGTCTTGCCGACGTGGTCGACCGCGGCGACCAGGAAGTCGACCGCCTGGCACAGCACGGTGATGTGCCGGCTCTCGGGCTCGAGCTCGCCCGAGCGGACCCGGGCGAGGAGGTTCTCCGCGTCGTGCGCGACGTGGACCGTCTGCTCGAGCGCGAGGAAGCCCGCGGTGCCCTTGACCGTGTGGAAGGTGCGGAAGAGGCTCGCGACCGCCTCCGTGTTGGTCGGCGCGCCGGCGAGGCGGTCGGTCTCCAGGCGGATCAGCGTCTCCTCGGCGCGACCGAGCGCGTCGCGCGACTCCTCCGCGAACTCGGCGAAGACCTCGACCCACTCGGGATCGTCGAGGTTGCTCATTGCGCGCTCTCTTCCAGCGGCGCGAGCCGCACGAAGACCTGCGCGTCCTCGCCATCGAGCTCCGCGCAGAGCCACTGCTCGTCGGGGGCCTCGCCTGGCAGGAGCACCCCGATGTACGGGAGGCCGAACATGTTGGGCCCGACGCCGCCGGTGAGGGTCTGGTCCAGGTAGCGGCCGGCGACCATGTTGACGATCTCGGCGAGCGCGTCGAACCGGCCCAGATCGTCTCCGTCGGGCGGCTCGCCGCAGAGGTTGCGGGCAAGGCGCGTTGCGACATCGTACGAGCTCAGGATCGACAGCTCGGCCGGTCGGGGGGCGTGCATCTCGACGCTCGCGACCAGGAGCATCCTCTCGGCCGGGACCAGCGAGGTCGCCGGCTCCGAGAGCTCCATGAGCGAGACCTCGAGCACGGTGCGCGTCGCCTCGAGCGCGGCCGCGGCGAGGTCGGCGTCGGTGGCCACGCCCGGCGGGACGAGGGAGGCGAGCTCCTGCCTGCGAGCCTCGGTGAGCTCGGGGCCCGGGCTCGGCGGCGCTACGGACGAGAGCCGCGGCGGCGCCAGCGAGCTCCGCGCCACGCTCGCGTACGCTGCGGCCGAGGCGCACGCGGTCGTCAGATCCATCGCCGGGGCGAGGCTGCTCGGGCGCGGCGCGAGCGGGCTCGGACGCCGCGCGAGCGGGGCGGCGTAGGACGCGAGGTCGGCCGGGGCGCGCACGGGGGCGAGCGCCGCGACGTGCGCCGCGTCGATCTCGGTCGTCGGGAAGGGCTCTGGCTCCGAGGCCAGCGGCGGCACGAGCGAGAGCGGGGGCTCGGCGGCGGCCTCCGGCTCGTCCAGCTCGAAGTACTCCCGCAGCTCCGCGTGCAGGGAGAGAGGGTCGAACGGCTTGCGGAGGACCTTGGTGGCGCCTCGGCGGACGAGGTCGAGCGCCTTGGTCGCGCCGACGGTGGAGGTCACCATGATGATGCGCGAGCTGTTGAGGTGTCCCTCTTCGCGCATCGCGTCGAGCAGCGCGTCCCCGCCCATGACGGGCATGTTCACGTCGCTCAGGACGAGCTCGGGAGGGCTCTCGCGGATGACGTCGAGGGCCGCCGCGCCGTGCTCGGCCTCGAGCACACGCTCTCCCTCGAGCCCGGCGAACGCGAGCGCCTTCCTCATGATGCGCCGCATCGCGCGGCTGTCGTCGACGACGAGAACCCTCATAGCCTTCGATCCTCCGTTCCGGGGCTGGACACGATCAGCAGCCCCGAAGAGCTCATCCGCACGGTCCGCGCGATGTGGCCTCCGGTCTCGTCCGCCTCGACGGGGAGGTGGTGCTGCCAGAGGAGGCGCTTGGCGGCGAGCACGTTGCGCGCCCCGATGTCCATACGAACGGCGGACGAGACCGCCGCTCCACCCACCAGCTTCACCCGCATCGTGTTCGGCGCGACGCCCGCGCGCCGCAGGCCGTCCATCAGCGCGGCGAAGCCGGTGTCGGCGTAGACGCCCGGGCGGTCCTTGGCGTTGTTCTTCGCGTCCTGGGTCGAGTCGGGGAGCATGAAGTGGAGCATCCCGCCCGTCGGCGCCTTCACGGAGTAGACGCAGAGCGCGACGCACGAGCCGAGCCCGTACGTGACGATGGTCTGGGCGCCCGACACCACCGCCAGATCCCCAACTCCCACGTGGATCGCGCCGGACGCTGTCCTCGGCGTGCTCGGCGGGGTCGCCGCGGAGCGTGATTGCACTCGGCTCGCGGCCGGGCGCACGGAGGGGCGCGCTCGTGGGGAGGCGCGGCGCGTCCCCAGCGACCCTCGCGGTGCTCGCAGGCTCGACATGCCCCACCCAAACGTCGCGCGGTGCGTCGGCTGAACCATTCCGAGACGTGGAGCTCGACGTATTCAGCCGGCGCACGCGGTGCCGTTCACTTCACGCCGTGCAACCCCACCAACGCCCTGTTCGCATCCTCGTCTGCGACGACAGCGTCGCGCTGCGGAACCTGATGGCGCGCGTCATCGAGCCGGAGCCCGACATGGTCCTGTCAGCGACCGCCGCCAACGGGCGCGAGGCGCTGACGGAGATACGACGTGCGCGCCCCGATCTCCTGCTGCTCGACCTCGAGATGCCAGTGCTCGACGGTATCCGGACGCTCCAGGAGCTGCGCAAGTTCGATCGCCACCTCCCCGTGATCGTCTTCAGCGGTCAGGGCCAGGACGTCGGGCGCGCCACCCTCGAGGCGCTCGCCGCGGGGGCGCACGACTACGTCGAGAAGCCGACCGCGGGGCGGAGCCTGCGCGAGTCGATCTCGGGCGTCCGCGAGGAGCTGGTGCCGCGGATCCGAGCGCTCACCGCGCGCACGCGCGGGGTCCGCGCCGGCGTCACCTCCTCCATGACGCGGACCACGTCCGGGCTGACGCGGCCGGTGTCCGGCCCGCCGATCACCGCCCTGGCGATCGGGTCGTCCACGGGAGGACCGCAGGCGCTCATGCAGATCTTCACGGAGTTGGGCTCCGACGTGCCCGTGCCGGTGTTCGTCGCCCAGCACATGCGCGCCCGTTTCACCGGGGTCCTCGCCAACCGCCTGTGCGAGCTGAGCGGGCTCGCGGGCGGGGAGGCCCGCGACGGCGCCCCCGTCCGGGCGGGGCAGCTCTATGTCGCGCCCGGCGACCGCCACATGACCGTCCGCCGGGGGCGGGTCACCCTCGACTCGGGCCCCCCCGTGCACAACTGCCGGCCCGCGGTCGATCCGCTGTTCTTCAGCGCCGCAAAGGAGTACGGGAGCGGGCTCCTCGCGGTCGTCTTGACGGGCATGGGCCGGGACGGGGGCCCGGGCTCGGTCGCGGTTCGCGGCGCGGGCGGCACCGTCTTCGCGCAGGACCGCGAGAGCTCGGTCGTCTACGGGATGCCGCGGGCGGTCGTGGAGGCGGGCGCGGCGAGCCGCGTGGTGCCTCTGTCCGGCGTCGCGGCCGCGATCCGGGCGCGACTGTCGGCGGGGGTCACCGCGGCCGCGGTCTGACTCCGCCCGCAGGACCGACCGCCGCGCACGTCGCGCGCATCCATCCGCCGACGCGCGCGCCTTGTCCGGCGTGTGCGGTCTCGGCGTCGCTCGAGGAGACGTTGGGCGCCCGCCGCGAGCGCGCACCGACGCGCCCGCGGTGAGGCTGCCCACCGCGGGCGTCGTCGGATCCCGGGACGGCCGGCCGGGCCGGGCGCGTAGCGCTCAGGCGCGCGTGGCAGCTTCGCCGCGCGAGGCGGCCATGCTCTCGCGGTTCCACTGCTGCCGGGCGACGCGCATGGCCTCGGCGCTGACGTAGCCGCGCTCGACCAGCAGCTCCTCGACCCGTGGCCGTCGCTCGAGCTGCTCGATGATGATCTCGTCGCGCGCGGCCTTGTCGAAGAACCCCAGCTCGATGGCGATGTCCCCGAAGAGGCCGCCCTTGTCGGCCTGGTGCTCGAGGATCTGCCAGATCTGGCTCATCCGGAGCCGTCCGGACCAGAGCGCGATGTGCCCTACTCGCGGGGTGACGTCGGACTGCAGATCCAGGCACTCCACGATCTGTTCGGCGGTGACGAGCTCATGCTCGATCAGAAACGAGTAGAACATGGAGACTCGGAACGACGGCAGAGCGCATGTGTGGAGGGGGCGCCGAGACGAACTTCTCTTCCGAGCCTCGATCGGCCGCGACGCTCCGATCGCGCGCCCCGTCCCGCGCCTGGTCCGTGGCGGTCCTGCGCGACGAGGACGGGGCCGACGCCCACGTCGGCGTCGCGACCGGGCTGAGCGGCTCCTTCAGGGCGTGCTTCAGCGCGGCGCCTCCTCGGGTTGCACCACCACCTCGCAGCGCGGGCACACCGCCAGCAGATGGCCGGCGCACGCCTCGAAGCGCGCCCGGCAGCGCGGGCAGCGGACCGGCTCGTAGGGCAAGCAATCCTCGTGGCCGCCTCCGAGACGCGTGAGGGCGAGGCGGCAGTGCGGGCAGCTCGCGAGGAGGTCCGGGGCGTCCGGGCAGAGGTCCACGGCGACGGCGCAGCCGTAGCACGCGAAGGGCGCCGTCGACTCGAGGAGCGAGAGCCCGGGGGGCGCGCCCCCCGCCGTGGCGACCGTGTACCAGCGCACGCTGGCGAGGGCGGCGAACGCGGGGTCGACGTCTCGTCGCGGGAGCGAGCGTGACGATCGGACGATGCGCGCGTACGGAGGCTCGAGGCCGCAGATCTGGACGATCGAGCCGCCGAGCCACTCGGCGACGACCGGCTCGACCCGCGGAGCGCTCGCGGTCTCCCAGAGCACGTGGCCGTCCCCGCCCCCGAGTCGGGCCGCGGCCAGGGTGCTCGGACGCTCGGAGAGCCGCCAGGCCGCGCACGCCAGCGGCCGCTCCTCCACCAGGCGGCGCCCGCGCGCGAGCCGACGCTCCGCGAGCGTCAGCTCGGCGTAGGCCCTCGCCCGCTGCGTCGCCTCCGCGATCGCGGCGCGGCCACGACCCGTGTCGAGCGCCGGTGAGAGCGGCTGGAGGGGCGCGCCGTCCGCGTCGAGCCAGCACACGTCGAGGCGGATGGTGGTGCGGGGCCGCGCGTGCGGTCCCTGCGCGAGGAGCGCGACGACCGACACGTCGCTCGGGTGCGCGGGGAGCTCCCGCTCCGGGTCGAGCAGCGCGGCCGCGATCACCGCAGGGTGGGCCTCGAGGGCGGTCACGTGGTCCACCAGGTCTCGGACCATGAACGGGAGATCCGGCGGGCCCTCCACGCGCGGACGGCTCGGGGGTGGCGGGTCGACGTCGGTCGGCGCGGGCGACCTCAGCTCGACGCGGTGGCTCAGGCCGAACAGCACGAGCGACTCCCCCGGGAGCGCGATCTCCGGCTCCGGCTCGGCTTCGGGCGCGGGCTTCGGTGCGGGTTCCGGCGCCGGCGTGAGCTCCGGGGCGCTGTCCACCGCCTCGCGCAGCGCTCGCTCGAGCTTCGTCTCCTCCGCCTGCGCGCGCTCGCCGTGGGCGAGGGCCAGCGCCTCGCGCAGCCGGTGCAGCGCGGCCGCCTCGAGCCCGCGCCCCTCGCACGCCGCCGCCGCCTCGTGGAGCTGCGCCTCGACCCGCGCCTCCTGCCCCCGCAGCGCGGCGCCGCGGAGGGCGCCGTCCAGCCGCGCGCGCTCGGGGGCGCTCGCCGCCCGGTCGCGCTGCCACGCGAGGTCCCTTCGGCGACCATCGAGCTGGAGCGCCTCCGCCCGGGCCGCCTCCGCCGCGGCGCGGTGGTCGGCCGGCGCGCCCAGCGCGTCTCCGAGGGCCCGGCGGATGTGGGCGCGCACCACCGCGCCGAGCCCGTCGCTCGCGTCGCGCGTCGCCGGCGCGCCGGCGCTGTCCGAGGAGACGCACAGGGCGTTGCCCCGTGCTCCCGCGATCGCGTCGAGCATCCGATCGCACCACGGAGGCCCCGCCGAGCTCGC
>JAUHXR010000160.1 GCA_030426845.1 Polyangia bacterium
CGCACCGACGGCGCCCCGATCCCGGTCGACGCGCGCTCGCCCCACGCGGTGGTGATCGGCGCCGGGCTCGGCGGCCTCGCGGCCGCGATCCGGCTCGGGGCGCGCGGCTACCGGGTCACCGTGATCGACAAGCTCGATCAGCCCGGCGGGCGCGCTCGGGTGTTCCGCGACGACGGCTTCGTGTTCGACGCCGGCCCGACCGTGATCACCGCGCCGTTCATGCTCGAGGAGCTCTGGCGCCTCGCGGGCCGTCGCCTCGAGGACGACGTGACGCTGCGCGAGATCAGCCCGTTCTACCGGATCCGGTTCCACGACGGAGCGAGCTTCGACTACACGGGCGACGCCGAGGCGATGCGCGCGGAGGTGGCCCGCTTCAGCCCGTCCGACGTCGAGGGCTACGAGGCGTTCCTGCGCCACAGCGAGCGCATCTTCGAGATCGGATTCGACCGACTCGCCCACGTGCCCTTCGACTCCGCGGTCGACATGGCGTGCATCGTCCCCGCGATGATGCAGCTCGAGAACTACCGCACCGTCCACTCGATGGTCGCGCGCTACGTGCGCGACGAGCGGCTGCGCCAGGTCTTCAGCTTCCACCCGCTGCTCGTCGGCGGGAACCCGTACTCCTGCAGCTCGATCTACACGCTGATCGCGTTCCTCGAGCGCAAGTGGAAGGTCCACTTCGCGATGGGCGGGACGGGCGAGATCGTGCGCGGCATGGTCGGCCTGATCGAGGCGCTCGGCGGCAAGGTCGAGCTCGGGCGCGAGGTGAGCGAGATCCTCGTGGAGCGTGGCCGCGCGACCGGCGTGGCGATCGCCGGCGGGCAGCGCGTCGACGCGGACCTCGTGGTGAGCAACGCGGACAGCGCGTGGACCTACCGCCACCTGATCCGCCCGCAGCACCGGCGGCACTGGCCCAACTGGCGGCTCGAGCGGTCGCGCTACTCGATGAGCCTCTTCGTCTGGTACTTCGGCACCGACCGGCGCTACGAGGACGTCGCGCACCACAGCATCCTGCTCGGTCCGCGCTACCGCGAGCTGCTCGACGACATCTTCTCGAAGAAGGTCCTCGCCGACGACTTCAGCCTCTACCTGCACCGGCCGACCGCGACCGATCCGTCGATGGCGCCGGACGGCTGCGACGCCTTCTACGTGCTCTCGCCGGTGCCCCACCTCGACAGCGGGGTGGTCTGGGACGAGGCGACGACCGAGCGCTACCGCGAGAAGGTCGCGCGCTACCTCGAGGACACCGTCTTGCCCGACCTCGGCGAGCACGTGGTCACCTCGCGCACCCTCACGCCGCGCGGGTTCCTCGACGACTACCTGTCGCTCAAGGGCGCGGCCTTCGGGCTCGAGCCGGTGCTCACCCAGAGCGCGTACTTCCGGCCGCACAACCGCAGCGAGGACATCGAGGGCCTCTACCTCGTCGGCGCGGGGACCCACCCGGGCGCGGGGATGCCGGGCGTGCTGTCGAGCGCGCGGGTCCTCGACACGGTCGTCCCGGACGCGGTCCGCGACTGAGGTGCGCCGCCCGCCGCAGGAGGTGTTCGACGCGTGCCGGGACATCCTGGCCGCGGGGAGCAAGAGCTTCTCCGCCGCCGGGCGGCTGCTCCCGGCGCGGCTGCGCGACCCGGTGGCCGCGTTCTACGCGTTCTGCCGGGTGAGCGACGACCTCGTCGACGACAGCGACGACCCGGCCGCGGCGCTGGCCGCGCTCGAGGCGCGGGTCGGGGGCATCTTCGGCGGCGCGCCGGGCGATCACGTCGCCGACCGCGCCCTCGCCTGGGTGGTCCACGATCACCGCGTGCCGCGCGCGCCGATCGACGCGCTCCTCGACGGCTACCGCTGGGACGTGGAGGGCCGGCGCTTCGAGGACCTGAGCGGGGTCGTCGCCTACAGCGCCCGGGTCGCGGCGAGCGTCGGGGTGGTGATGACGATCCTGATGGGGCGGCGCGAGCCCGCGGTGCTCCACCGCGCGGCCGACCTCGGGGTCGCGATGCAGCTCACCAACATCGCGCGCGACGTGGGCGAGGACGCGCGGGCGGGTCGGCTCTACCTGCCGATGGCGTGGCTCCGCGCCGAGGGGATCGACCCGGAGGGGCTCGTGGCCGCGCCTCGGTTCTCGCCCGGGGTGGGCGTGGCGGTTTGTCGCCTGCTCGACCACGCGGGGCGCCTCTACCGCCGGGCGGAGCCGGGGATCGCGCAGCTCCCCGCGGACTGCCGGCCCGCGATCGCGGCCGCGCGGTTCATCTACGCGGACATCGGGCGGGTCATCCGCGCGCGGGGCTACGACAGCGTGAGCGGCCGGGCGGTCACCTCGGGGACGGACAAGCTGCGGCGGCTCGCGCGGGCCGCGCCCTACGCGCTGGGCCGGGGGGCCGGGACACCCTATGATGCGCCCCCGCTGGACGAGATCCGGTTCTTGTTGGAGGGCCTCGATGAGCCTGCGTGAACAGAAAGAGGCCGTGCACCGCGCGTTCGACGTGGTCGCGCCGACCTACGACCTGCTCACCGGGCTCAACCCCGGCTACCACCGCCACCTGCGCATCAGCGCGGCCCGGCTCTCGCTCCGCTCGACGGACGCGGGCCCGCGGATCCTCGACCTCTGCTGCGGCACCGGCGCGTCGACCGAGGCGCTCCGCGCGATCTACCCGGAGGCGACGATCGTCGGGCTCGACCGCTCGGCCGGGATGCTCGAAGAGGCGCGCGCCAAGACCTCGCTCGCGGGGGTGACCTTCGTCGAGGGCGACGCGACCGACCCGCGCGCGGCCGGGGTCGAGGGCGACTTCGACGGCGTCCTGATGGCCTACGGCATCCGCAACATCCCGGACGCGGACCGCGCGCTCGCCAACGTGCTCGACCTGCTGCGGCCGGGCGCGCCGGCGGTGTTCCACGAGTACTCGGTCGCCGACTCGCCGGCGCGGGCGCTCCTCTGGGACGCGGTCTGCTACGGGGTGATCGTGCCGGGAGGCCTGGTCACCGCGCGCGACGCCTCCATCTACCGCTACCTCCACCGGAGCGTGCGCGACTTCGACGGAGTGGGCGCGTTCGAGGCGCGGCTCGCGCGGGCGGGCTTCGTCGACGTGTGGACGGGCGAGCTCGACGGCTGGCAGCGCGGCATCGTGCACTCCTTCGTCGGACGGAAGCCGCGATGAGCCTCTTCGACGGGCTGCGGCCTGGGGCGCGCGAGGTGCGCGGCGCGACGCGGGGGACGCGCTCCCGGGTCGACTCGCCGACGCGCGCGGTGGTGGTCGGCGGCGGCATCGCCGGGGTCGCGGCCGCGAGCGTGCTCGCCGAGCGGGGCGTCCAGGTCACGCTCCTCGAGCGCGAGCGCTTCCTCGGCGGCCGGGCCGGAGCGTGGACCGAGCGGCTCCCCGACGGAACGCCCTACGAGATGGAGCGCGGGTTCCACGGGTTCTTCCGTCAGTACTACAACCTGAGAAACTTGTTGCGCCGCGTGGACCCGGACCTCGGCCGGCTCCGGCCCCTCGAGGACTACCCGATCCTCGGGCAGGACGGGCTGGTGGAGTCGTTCCGCGGGCTCCCGAAGACGCCGCCGCTCAACCTCATCTCGCTCCTGCGCCGCAGCCAGTTCTTCAAGCTCACCGACCTGCGGCAGATCGACTCGTCGCGGGCGCAGCTGATGATGCGCTTCGACCCGCAGCGCACCTACGCGGATCACGACGCGGTGACGGCCGCGGAGTACCTCGACTCGCTCCAGTTCCCGCCGGTCGCGCGGCAGATGCTCTTCGATGTGTTCTCCCACTCCTTCTTCAACCCGGAGGAGGGGATGAGCGCGGCGGAGATGCTGATGATGTTCCACTTCTACTTCCTCGGGAACCCGGAGGGGCTCGTCTTCGACGTCTGCGACGAGCCGTTCAGCGACGCCCTGTGGAAGCCGTTCGAGCGCTACCTGCGCGGGCTCGGGGTGGACGTGCGGCTGGGGACCAGCGCGGCGCGCCTCGAGCACCTGCGCACCGGCTGGCGGGTCCACCTCGAGGGCGACGGCGAGCCGGTCGACGGGCACGCCGCGGTCCTCGCGGTGACGGTGCCCGCGCTCCAGGGGCTGCTCGAGGCGAGCGAGGACCTGCGCGCCGACGAGGGCTTCACCGACGCGGTGCGCTCGCTCGACGTGACGCTGCCGTTCGCGGTGTGGCGGATGTTCCTCGACCGGCCGGCCGCGCCCCAGCGCGCGCCCTTCGCCGGCACCGCGGGTCCCGGGCTGCTCGACAACATCTCTCTCTACGAGCGGTTCGAGGGCGAGAGCCGCCGCTGGGCGATGCGCAACGGCGGCTCGGTGGTCGAGCTGCACGCCTACGCCTGCCCGATCGAGGACGAGTCGGAGATCAAGCGCACGCTCAAGGCCGAGCTCGAGGCCCTCTACCCCGAGCTCGCGGGCGCCGAGGTGCTCCACGAGACGTACCTGCTGCGGCGCGACTGCCCCGCCTTCCAGCCGAGCTCGCACGGGCGCCGCCCGCGGGTCGCCACGCCCTACGGCACGCTCGCGCTCGCCGGTGACTTCGTGAAGCTGCCGTTCCCCACCGCGCTGATGGAGCGCGCCGCGTCGAGCGGGATGCTCGCGGCGAACTTCCTCCTCGACGCGTGGGACGTGCGCGGCGAGCCGCTCTACTCGATCCCGCCGCGCGGCTTCATGGCGGGGCTCGGGGGCGGCTGAGGCGCCTCGGCGCCGCGCAGGACGGGCAGCCGGCCGGCCTCGCGCAGCGCGTAGGTCCGCTCGGCGTAGGCGCAGTCCTCGACCCACAGCCGCGCCGCGCGCTGCTCGATCAACGGTCGCAACAGGCGTTGCGCGCGCTGGACCCAGGGGAAGCCGAGGCGGTCGCTCGTCGCGAGCGTGGCCTCGATCACCGCGGTGCGCCCCGGCCCGAGCGGGGTCGCGTGGGTCTCGACGACCGAGCCGAGGCCGTCGCCCGCGACGATCGTCATCGCGATGGTGCGCGGATCGGGGCAGTGAAAGCGCGCGTCGACCTCCATCGCGAGCGGGCCGAGCACCTTGTAGACGACGCGCACCGTGATGTGGTCGGGGCCCTCGTCGACCACCGCGAGCCGCAGGAACGAGTGCGGGTGGAAGTGCACGCCGTGCCAGGGGTCGAGGCGGTTCGCGAGGATGTCGCGGGGCGCGCAGCGCGCCTCCTGGCGGATCACGCCGTGGAGGAACGCGGCCGGGCGCTCGCACAGGATCGGCGCGTCGGTCGGGGCCTCGCCGGGGGCGAGCAGCTCGGGGAGGCGCACCCAGGTCAGGACGCCGTCGTCGTGGGTCGGCAGCGGCGCCCAGTCGCCGCGGGGCCGGTCGCCGAGCGCGAGGCCGTGCCAGGGGCAGACGACGCGACCGTCGTCGTCGACGTGGCCGTCGCAGAGGGACGCGCCCATGTGGGGGCAGGCCTCGGGCGCGGCGCGCGGGCCGTCGGGCGCGCGCCAGACGACCAGCGCGCGGCCCGCGACCTCCATCGCCCGCGGCGCCCCGACGCGCGAGGAGGCGTCGAGGACGGCCCAGCCGCCCGAGGGCTGGGCGAGGGCGCGCTCGAGGGCGCGCTCGATGCGGGCCGGCTGCGCCTGGATCCAGTCCGGCGTGTCGTAGAGGGGGCGCGTGGGGCTTTCCCCCGCGGGCGAGCGGCCGAACAGGACGAAGCGCGACACGACCCGCCAGGCGTAGGGCGGACGCGGGGCCGCCGCAACGCACCGCGATCTCGCGCAGCCCCGGCCGCGGACGCTATGCTTTGCCGGCGATGGGTGATGCGGCCAAGAGCGATCCCCGCCTCGACGGGGCCCCGGCGCCGGGGACGGTCCCGCACGCGGGCCTCGGGCCGGGCTACCGCGACGTGGTGGCGGGCCGCTACCGGCTGCTCGAGCACATCGCCGAGGGCGGCATGGGCTCGGTCTACGTGGCCGAGCACAAGCTCAGCAAGAAGAAGCTCGCGATCAAGGTCGTGCACCCGTACCTCTGCCGCGGCGAGCAGGGTGTGGAGCGCTTCCACCGCGAGGTCAGCGCGGCGGCCGAGATCGATCACCCCGGGATCGTGCAGGTCTACGACGCGGGTCAGGACGACGACGGCGGGTTCTTCATGGCGATGGAGCTGCTCGAGGGCGAGAGCCTCGGCGATCGGCTGCGCCACGACTGGCCGGGGATGGCCACGTCGGTGTGGATCCTCGAGGGGATGCTCGAGCCGCTCGCCAAGGCGCACGCCAAGGGCTTCATCCACCGCGACCTCAAGCCGGACAACGTCTTCCTCGCGAAGGACGACGAGGGCCGCGAGCGCGTGAAGATCCTCGACTTCGGGCTCGCGCGCGAGGTCGAGAAGAGCGGTCCGACGCGCACCGGGATCACGTTCGGCACGCCGGAGTACATGAGCCCGGAGCAGGCGATGAGCGCGCGCAAGGTGCGCAGCCCGGGCGACGTCTGGTCGGCCGCGGTGATGCTCTACGAGCTGCTGAGCGGCGAGCACCCCTTCACCGGCGAGACGCCGAACGCGGTGATGGCCAACGCGATCAAGGAGCCGCTGCCGTCGCTCGCCGAGAAGGCCCCCCACGTGCCGGCGCCGCTCGTCGAGGTGATCGAGCGGGCGCTCCAGAAGGACCCGAAGGATCGGCCGCAGACCGCGGGCGAGCTCCTCGAGGAGCTCCGCGCGGTCACGCAGGTCATCCAGCTCGACGAGACGGTGCCCGACGCGCCCACGCCGCCGGTCGATTGGGACGCCGAGGAGCCCTCGGTCTCCGCAGACCACCCGGTGGTCGAGCCGCGGCCGCGTCAGAGCAAGATCGAGACGCAGATGATGGACGAGGCCGCGCCGGCGCCGAGCGCGAGCGCGATCCCGACCCGGCGTGGGCCGCTCTACGTGGTGCTCGCGGTGGGGCTGCTGGTCGCGCTGGGCCTCGGGGTCTACGCGTGGCGGCTGCTGGGCGACGCGCCGGACGCGGTGGCCGACGCGACCGATCCGGTGACGCCCTCCGCGGAGCCCGAGGACCCGGACGCGATCGTCGAGCCTCCCGGGCCGCCGGTCGAGGAGGCGGAGGTCGAGGTCGCACCGAGCGAGGTCGACCCCGCGGTGGTCGAAGCCGAGGTGACCGACACCGACGTGACCGGCACCGACGCGACCGACACGGGCGTGACCGACAGCGAGGAGCCGAACGCGGCGACCCCCCGGCCGCGGCTGCCGGCCGATGTCCCGTCGGGGGCCGCGCTCACCGAGGCGCGGGCGTGCCTGCAGCGCAACGACCGGCAGTGCGCGATCGACGCCCTCGCCGGCCGCGCGCGGTCGCAGGCGGAGCGGTCGATGCTGATCGGGCTCTACCAGGAGGCGGGCCGCACGCCGCAGGCGCTCGACGCGATGCAGGCCTTCGTGCGCCGCTTCCCGCGCGCATCCCGGAGCGACGGCTACCGCGCGACCCTGGCCCGCTACGGGCGCTGAGCCGGGTCAGGCCGCGACGGTCACGCCGGCGTCGGTCCAGGCGACGACCCGGAGCGAGCGGCCGAGCAGGGTGATCGGCCGGGGCATGTGGTCGTGGATCGACAACACGACGCGCTCCGACCGGCCGGCGGCGCGCGCCTCGAGCTCGGTCCACGCGTCGAAGCTCCCGTCGTCGAAGTGATCGAAGGACGGCTCGGGGAGGTGGAGGTCCAGCCCCGACACGCGCCGGGTCGACCCGAACGGGACGGTCACGCGCGTGTCGGCGAGTGCGCGACCCTGGCCGAGACCGGCGCCGAGACCGGGGGCGGTCAGGCCGAGGAGGAGCGCGGCGAGGGCGGAGCGCCGGGTCATGCCGGGTCTACGCGCGGCCGAGGCGTGAGCTTCCGTCAGGTCCGGCGCGGGTCGCGCTCGCTGCGGCGCTCGAGGCGCCGGACGCGGCGCTGGGCGGGCGCGTAGCCGGGGCGCTGGCGGAGGGCGCGGCGGTAGGCGCGGAGGGCGGCGGCGCGGCGGCCGTTGGCGAGGAGCGCGTCGCCGAGGAGCGTCTGATAGAACGGGCGGTGCCCGCGGAGCGCCACGGCCTCGCGGGCCAGGGTGAGCGCCTCCGGCCGGTCGCCGCGACGCAGCGCGCTCCGGGCCTGACGCGCGAGGGCGCGGGCCCGGCCGGGCTCGGGAGAGGGCTCGGCGACCGGCGCGGGGTCGGGCTCCGGCGCGGGCACGGCGACCTCGACGGGCGCCGAGCGCGCCTCGGGAG
Organism: Polyangia bacterium; assembly: GCA_030426845.1. GTDB lineage: Bacteria > Myxococcota_A > Polyangia > Polyangiales > Sandaracinaceae > JAUHXR01. The sequence continues at coordinate 8,173 of JAUHXR010000160.1, forward strand.
TCTCGGTCGGTGAGGCGGCGGCCCAGGTGACGCCGCCTCCGAGGAGGCCGACGACGGCGGTCGCGGCGACAGCGAGCCAGACGGCGCGCGGGAGCCTGGACCTGACGGGGTCGGCGGGGGCGATCGTCGAAGGGCCGATGCTGGCGGGGGCGATCGTCGAAGGGGCGATGCTGGCGGGGGCGATCGTCGAAGGGGCGATGCTGGCGGGGGCGATCGTCGAAGGGGCGATGTTGGCGGGGGCGCTGTTGGCGGGGGTGCCCTGAGTGGTTGTGCTGGGGGGCGGGGTCGCGGGGATGGGAGGGGTGGTGCTGGCGGCGGCGGGGGGTTGGGTCGGGTCTGCGTCGGCCGGCTTGGCGCTGGGCGGGGTGCCGGGAGTGGCTCGGAGGGTGGGCGGTTGCGGGTCCCGGGCACGGGCACGCGCAGGGGGGGATGGGGGCGCCTGGGGGGGCAGTCTGAGCTCCTGAGTCGGATCCCCCGGCGGCAGACACCGGAAGTCCGTCCGCACGTCGGGGAGCTGAGCGATCGGGACCAGGATGTTCGCCAGGCTCGGGAAGCGGAGGGGCTCCACCCGCAGCGTGCCGGATCCGATACCGCGCAGGACCTCGTAGGCGGCCCGGCCGGTCTGCGGACCGTCGATACCGTGCGAGGTGGCGCCGACCACGAGGCCGTTGCCCACCTCGATGACCACCTGGGTCGAGGCGTTCTCGACCGTGACACGGTGCGACTGCCCGCCCTCGGCCAGGATCTCCAGCGCGTGGGTCGGCTCGAGGTCGAGGACCGACAGCTCGATGGGGGATCCGTCCGCGATCGACTCGAGGAGGGCGTGGCCGGCGGCGGTGCTCATGGCGCATCTTCGCTGCACGGATCGATCCGGTCATGTTTGTCGCGTCGGAGGCGCGCGCCGTCGCTCTGCGGGCTCTGCGGTCCTCACCTGGGGCGGGTCTCAGGAGACACGGGTGGAGCGAGGCGGGCTCCGCGTGAGGCGAGCCGCGATCGCGCGGCGGTCCAGCTTGCCGAGCGCGTTGCGCGGCAACGCGTCCGCCCACTCCAGCCGGCGCGGGTGCTTGTAGCGGGCGAGGCGCGGCGCGAGGGCCGCACGCAGGGAATCGAGATCGATGCGGACTCCGACCACGACCGCGGTGACCACCTGGCCGTACTCCGGATCGGGCAGGCCGACCACCGCCGCGTCGTCGACGCCCGGGCAGGCGCGCAGCGCGGCCTCGACCTCGGCCGGGTCCACCGTCTCGCCGCCGGTGAGGATGCGGTCGTCGGCGCGGCCGAGGATCTCGAGCTGCCCGCCGGGGAGCCAGCGGCCGAGGTCGCCGGTGAGGTAGGGCCCGGTTCGGGGGGCCTCGCCGAGGTAGCCGCGCATGACGGTCGGGCCCGAGACCGCGATCGCCCCGTCGTCGTCAAGCGCGATCGTGACCCCCGGCAGCGGCGCGCCGACACCCTCGGGGCGCGGATCGTCGAGGCGCTGGGTGCAGACCTGGGCGCAGGTCTCGCTCATCCCGTAGGTCGGCAGGAGCGGCCAGCCGAGGGCGCGGCCGCGGGCGAGGAGCGGCGGAGGACACGGCGCGCCGCCGAGTAGGACCGCGCGCAGGCTCGGGGGCGGGGGGCCGGTCTGGAGGAGGCGGGCCAGCATGGTCGGGACGAGCGAGAGCCAGGTGACCCGGGCGGTCCTGACCTGGGCCATCCACGCGTCGGGGGCGAAGCGCGGGGGATCCGGCAGCACGACGGCAGCCCCAGCGTGGAGGCAGCGCAGGACGACGCCGAGGCCGCCGACGCGGGCTGGCGACAAGGTCAACAGCCAGCGGTCGTCCGGGCCGAACGGCAGCGCCCGCGCGTGGGCCTCGGCCGCCGCCTCGAGCGCAGCGCGATCGAGCCGCACCCCCTTGGGCGCGCCGGTCGTGCCGCTGCTGAACACGATGGCCTGCTCGTCGCCAGGGGCGGCGCCTCCGCGGCGGTCCCGGCGCGCGCCGTCGATGACCCACGCCGGGTCGACCCGCGCGATCGCGGCCTCGCGCTCGGCGGGCGAGAAGCTCTCCGGCACGAGCGCGAAGCTGACCCCCGCGTCGAGCAGGCCCACGATCGTCGTCACCGTCAGCGCGTCGGAGCGCGCGATCACGAACGCGCGCCGGCCCGCCAGGCCGTCGAGGTCGGCCACCGCGTCCCGACCGCGCGCCGCCAGCTCCCGATAGGTCCAGCAAAGGTCTTTGCCGAGGAGCGCGACGCGCTCCGGCTCGGCCTGGCTCGCCCGGAGGCTCACCCCGCCTCCAGCCCGAGGCCAACCGCCTCCGGGCGCCGGATCAGGGTCGACCCGATCCAGGGCGGGCGTTCGTGGCCGAGCGCGGCGAGGGCCGGGTGCTCCCCGAGGCCGGCCGCGTCGCCGGACGCCACGAGCGCGAGGTGCGCGCAGGCGGCCCGCGCGATCGGGCCGTCGAGCAGGTGGCTGATCACGACCCGCCGCGGTCCGGCCGCGCGGGCGAGCGCGAGGGCGCCGAGCAGGCCGAGGCGCGCGGGCTTGAGGACCAGCGCCTGGATCGTGGGGAGCGCGAGCGCCCGCGCGGGCGCGTCGACCAGCGACTCGTCGGCGGCGAGCGGCACGGCCGAGCGCGCGAGGGCCTCGACCGCGTCCATCGTCGACGGCTCCTCGACGAACGCCGGGGCGACCTCCGCCCACGCGGCGAGCCGCGCCTCGAGCGCGTCGGGCGGCACCGCGCGGTTCGCGTCGAGGCGCAGCTCCGCGTCCCCGATCACGGCGCGGAGCGCGGTCAGCTCGCGCCGCTCCTCGGCGATCGGCGCCCCCCCGACCTTGAGCTTGTAGGCGGCGGCCGGGCGGGCGCGGGCCGCGTCGCGGCGCGCCTCGGGGGTCGGCTGCCAGAGGGCCACCGCGATCGGCAGCGACGCGCGCGCGTCCCCGAGGAGGCGCCAGAGCGGGACCCCGCGGCGCTGGGCGAGCAGATCGAGGAGCGCGGTCTCGGCTGCAAACCGCGCTGACGGTGCGGAGAGCGCGTCCGCGGCGCCGGCGATCGCCTCGACGGAGACGGGCTCCGGCCACGCGAAGGCCTCGAGCGCCGCGCGCGCCTCCTCGATCGTCTCCGCGCTGTAGCCGGGCAGCGGCGCGGCCTCGCCCCACCCCTCACGCGCTCCGTCGACGAGGCGCAGCCGGAGGCTCCGGCGCTCGGTCCAGCCGCGCGCGGCGGTGCGCAGGTCGGCGGCGGCGCGGCGCTCGGTCAGCTCGGCGCGCATCGCTCAGGCGCTCAGCGCGAGGCCGGCGGTGAGGAGCGCGCCGAAGAGCAACAGGAGCTGCGCCGTGCGGGCGAGGGTGGCGTTGAGCGGCCGGCCGTGGCGGGTCGCGACTTGGCGCACCAGGACGAGGGCGAGGGGGGCGCTGAGCGCGGGCAGCCACACCCAGGCCGAGCCGGTCGCGCCGTGGAGCGCGCCGAGGGTGCCGTAGCTCGCCGCGATCAGGAGGCCGTACTCGAGGATCGCGCCGCGGCGCCCGAAGCGGACCGCGAGGGTGCGCTTGCCGACCACCGCGTCGGTCTCGCGGTCGCGGAGGTTGTTGACGACGAGGATCGCGGTCGCGATCGCGCCGACCGGGATCGACGCGAGGATCGCGACGTGGGGGACCTCGAGGAGCTGGACGTAGGCGGTGCCGCAGACCGCGACGAAGCCGAAGAAGAGCATCACGAAGACGTCGCCCAGGCCGTTGTAGCCGAGCGGGTAGGGGCCGCCGGTGTAGGCGATGCCGCTGAGGATCGAGGCGACCCCGATCGCGAGGATCGGCCAGCCAGCGACCCACGTCAGGTAGGCGCCGCAGAGGGTCGCGAGGCCGAAGGCGACGACCATCGCGCGCCGCATCGCGGCCGCGGTGATCAGGCCGGTGGCGACCGCGCGGGTCGGGCCGAGCCGCTCCTCGGTGTCGGCGCCCTTCTCCGCGTCGTAGACGTCGTTGGCGAAGTTGGTGCCGATCTGGATCCAGATCGCGCCGAGCAGCGCCGCGAGAGCCGGGCCCCACGCGACCTCGCCCGCGACCGCAGCGCACCCGGTGCCCACCGCGACGGGGACGACCGCGGCGGTGAGGGTCGCCGGGCGCGACGCGAGGATCCATCGCTTCACGGGCGCGCCTCCAGGATCGTCTCGGCGAGCGCGTCGGCCCGCTCGAGCAAGACGTTGTGCCCCGCGCGCGCGACGAGGTGGAGCCGCGCGTCGGCGAGGCGCGGCGCGAAGCGCTCCGCGATCGCGCGGTGGCGGGTGTCGTTCACGCCGACGACGAGCGAGACGGGCACCCGCACGCGGGCCGGGTCGGTCGGCGGCATCTCGCCCAGCCCGATCGCGCGCAGGGTCGAGGCGAGCGCGCCGGGGTCGTGGGCCTCGCGCACCGCGCGCTGCCGCAGCAGGCGGGCCGGCTCGAGGGTGAGCTGGCTGCGCCAGAGCGGCAGCGCCTCCCAGCGCTCGATGAAGGCGGCGAGGCCCTCCTCCTCGAGGAGGCGGATCCAGCGGGTGTCGTCGACCCGGCGCCGCGCCCGCTTGGCCGCGTCCTCGAGCCCCGGGTGCGCGCCGATCAGCGTCGCGCGGGTGAAGCGATCGCTCCGCTGCAGGAGGCCCCAGCCCACGCGCCCGCCCATCGAGTAGCCGACGAGGTGGGCGTCGGTGACGTCCTCGGCCTCGAGCAAGCCGAGGAGCCGGTCCATCTCGTCGTCCCAGCCGTCCGCCCGCGCGGGGCTCGGCCCGTGGCCGCAGATCGTCGGTCGCACCACCCGGGCGTCGGCCGGGAGCAGGCGCACCAGGTCGTCGAAGGACGCCGGCCCGCCGGTGAACCCGTGGAGCATCACGTAGGTCGCGCTCACGCCATCGCCTCCCGGACGCGCGCGAGGACCCGGGCGGCGCCGTGGTCGGGGACGCGGACGTGGATCAGGGTGGCGCCCGGCCGCGCGAGCGCGCCGTCGAGCGCGGCGCGGAGCGAGGGCTCGTCCTCGACCGCGTCGGCCGCCAGCCCGAAGGCGCGCGCCACCGCGGCGAGGTCGAGCCGGGGCGGGGTGGTGAAGCGGCGCATCGTCTCGGGCGAGGCCGCGGACGCGATCGGGAGCTCCTCGAAGATCCTGCCGCCGCCGTTGTCGAGCGCGACGATGACGAGCGGGGAGCGCGCGTCCGCCGCGAGCTGGAGTGAGCCGACGTCGTGGGCCGCCGTGACGTCGCCGATCAGCGCGACCGTCGGGACGCCGTCCGTCGCCGCGCCGGCCGCGCCCGCGATCCAGCCGTCGATCCCGTTGACCCCGCGCGCGCTGAGGACGCGGAGCCGCGCGGCGCGGTCGTGGACGAAGCGGTCGACGGAGCGGATCGGGAGGCTGTTGCCCACCGCGAGCCGGGCGCCCGCGGGCAGCGCGTCGACCACCGCGCGGGCGGCGTGGATCTCGCACCAGGCCTCGCGCTCCAGGGCCCGCTCGAGCGCGTCGTCGGCCCGCCGCTCGCGCGCGGCGACGGTGGACCGCCAGGCCTCGCGGGCCGCGGGTCGGACGCGCGCCGTGAGCCCGGCCAGGATCGCCTCCGTGTCGCCGAGGACCACCCGCGTCGCGTCGCCGCTCGGGTCGCGGAAGCGCGCCCCGCCCACCACGTACCGCCGCGCCGGGCCGCTCGCCGCGAGCCACCGCGCGTACTCGCCCGAGGTCGGGGTGCCGCCCAGCTCGAGGACGAGGTCCGGGCCGGGGTCGCCGCCGATCCAGTGCGCGAGCCGGTCGGCGCCCGGCGCGTCGCCGCGGTCGGCGAAGCGGAGCTGGCTGGCCGCCTCGGCGAAGATCGGGGCGCCCGCGCGGGCCGCGAGCGCGAGGGCCGAGGGCGCCGCGTCCCGGGACGGACCGGCCACGATCAGCGGGCGCTCGGCCGCGTCGATCGCGGCCGCGAGCTCGTCGAGCGTCGCCCCGTCGAGGGCGATCGACGCGGGGGCCGCGCTCACCGGCGGCAGGCTCCGCGCGCGCTCGGCCAGCGCCTCTCCCTCGGGGCTCGTGGCCTCCACGCGCTCGAGCGGCTTGCGGGCCGGCGCGTTGATCTGGACGGGGCCCGGCTCGGGGCCGAGCGCGAGGCTCACCAGGCGCGCGACGGTGCGCCGCATCCCGCGGAGCGCGGCCGAGCCGGGGTGGGGGTCGCCGAGGTCGGCGAACGCGCGCGCGTGGACGGTGAAGAGCCGCTGCTGATCGGTCGTCTGCGGCGCCCCGGCCAGCGCGAGCTCGCGCGGGCGGTCGGCGCTGAGCACCACGAGGGGGAGCGTCGCCTCGGAGGCCTCGATCACCGCCGGGTAGTAGTGCGCGGGCGCGCTGCCGCTCGTGCACAGAAGCAAGGGAGGATGCGGCCGGGTGCGCGCGAGGCCGAGCGCGTAGAAGGCGGCGGCGCGCTCGTCGAGGATCGAGGTGACGGTGAGCCGTGGCTCGGCCAGCGCCGCGAGGAGGAAGGGCGTCGACCGGGAGCCTGGGCTGGCGATCACGTCGCGGACGCCCGCGTCGGCGAGCGCGCCGAGGAGCGCGTCCGCCCAGACCGTCAGCAGGTTCTCGGGTCGATGTGGCACCGCGCCGTCAGCCTCCGAGCGCGCGCAGGAGCGGGGCGAGCTTCCACGCCGCCTCCTCCCACTCGGCCTGGGCCTCGGAGCCGCGGACGATGCCCCCGCCGGCGTAGAGCCACGCGCTCGAGCCGCGGATCACGCCGCAGCGCAGCGCGACCGTCAGCTCGGCGTCTCCGCGCGCGTCGATCCAGCCCACCGGCCCACAGTACCAGCCGCGCTCGTGCACCTCCCGGGCGGCGATCCAGTCGGCGGCCGCGCGCGCGGGCACCCCGCCCACCGCGGGCGTCGGGAAGAGCGCCTCCACCAGCTCCGCCGCGTGGGCCTCGGGGCGCAGCGTGCCGCGGACCGGGGTGTGGAGGTGCAAGACGTTCGGCAGGCGCCGAAGCCGCGGCTCACCGGGAGGCTCGAGGTGCGTGCAGTGCCCGCGCAGCCGGTCGACGATGTGGTCGACCACCACCGCGTGCTCGCGCCGGTCCTTGTCGCTCGCGCGCAGCCGCTCGGCCGCGTCTGGGAGCGCGGCGTCGATCGTCCCCGCGAGCGCGTCCGCCTCGACGACGCGATCCGTCTTGACGAAGAGCCGCTCGGGGGTGGCGGCCACGAAGGTGCCCGAGTCGCCGAAGCGAAGGCCGAAGCGCCAGGTCTCCGGGTAGTCCCCGCTCAGCGCGTCGAGCGCGGACCAGGCGTCGACCTCGCCGAGGGCCTGGACCTCGGCGCGGCGCGCGGCCACGACCTTGGAGATCTGGCCGTCGGCGATCGCGCGGGTGATCGCCTCGATCTGCCGGTCCCAGCTCGCGCGGTCCTGGTGGCGGACGGAGCGGAGGCCGGGCGGCGGCGCGCCGGGGCGCGGGCGCTCGAGGAGCCCCCAGATGCGGTCGAGCTCCGCGCGGACGAGCCCGAGGCGCCCGCCCCAGCCGTCGCGCGCGTCGACCGCGAGGGTGAGCACGCCGCGGGATCCGTCGCGCTCGTAGGACCAGCGCGGCAGGAAGAACCGCCCGTCGCCGAAGCCGCCCCACGGCGCGTCGGCGGCGCCGCCCGCGCGGAACGACCACCCGCCGAAGAGGCGGGGGGCGGCGGGGGCGACGTCGGGGTGATCGACGAGCCGGGTGTGCTCGAAGATCGCGCGGCTCGCCGGGCCGAGCGCGCCGAAGCGGCCGTCGCCGTCGAGCGGGATCTCCACCGCCGCGCCGTGACCCGCGATCGCGCGGCCCTCGACCGGGCGCCAGAGGATCGAGGTGCCGCGCCGTACGCCGTGGAGCATCGCGTCGAGGGGCGCGCTCGGGGCGGGGAAGCGCGCCACCACGATCGCGCGCTCCTCGGTCGCGGTGGTCAGCGCGTCGGTCACGAAGCGGGCCGCGTCCGGCTTGCGGAACGGCCGCTCGCCGAGCGCGTTCTGGACGGTCGCGCTCACGACGCGGCTCCGCGCGGGCGGGGCGTGGCCACGAAGAGCACGCACGCGCCGAAGGTCATCGGCCGCGCCTCGAGCACCTCGAGGCCGGCCTCCTCGAGCTGGGCGCAGAACTCGTCGGGCGGCGGGAAGGCGGCGATGGAGCGCGCGAGGTACTTGTACTCGCGCTTGCCGCTGAGGAACGCGCCGACCGCCGGCACCACGTGATGCACGTGGATGCGGGCGAGGCTCCCGAGCGGGCCTGGCTTGGGGTCGGCCAGCTCGAGGATCGCGACCCGCCCGCCGGGCCGCGTGACGCGCGCCATCTCACGGAGCGCGCGCGGGCGGTCGGGGACGTTGCGGATGCCGAACGCGATCGTCGTCGCGTCCACCGCGTCGTCGTCGAGCGCGATCTCCATCGCATCGCCGCGCTCGAGCCGGATGCGGCCGTCGAAGCGCGCGACCTTGCCCTCGCCGATGCCGAGCATCCCCTCGGAAGGGTCGGTGCCGATGACGGTCGCGTGGGGCCAGCGCTCGGCCGTCATGATCGCGAGGTCGGCCGTGCCGGTCGCGAGGTCGAGCACCGCGCCCGGACCGTCGGGGTCGAGCCCGAGCGAGTCGACGCAGGCGCGCCGCCAGCGCTGGTCGATGCCGAGCGAGATGATCCGGTTGAGCATGTCGTAGCGATCGGCGATCGCGTCGAACATCGCGCCGGAGCCGCCTTCGGGGGTGGTCTGGGGTTCCATGACGCCTCCTCAGGCCGGCCGGTGGACGGTCGCGTCGGCGACCGTGAGGAGGGAGTCGCGCGCCCGGCTGGGCGCGAGGCTGAGGGCGGCGCGCTTGGCGAGCGCCACGTGCTCGTGGGCGAGGCTGCGGCAGTCCTCGAGGCTCCGGGTCCGGTCGAGGGTCGCGAGGACGCGGCGGTAGTCGTCGACCGACGGCTCGGGCGCGCGGCAGACCTCCTCGAGGACGGCCTCGAACTCCGGCTCGCGGCCGAGCGAGAGGATGAGCGGGTACGTGAGCTTGCCCTCGCGCAGGTCGCTGAACAGCGCCTTGCCGGTGCGCTCCGGGTCGCCGGTGAGGTCGAGCAGGTCGTCCACCGCCTGGAACGCGACCCCGAGGTGGTGGCCGTAGGTCGCCAGGGTCTCGCACTGCGCGACCTCGAGGCCGCCCGAGCGCCCGCCCGCGAAGAGCGCCCAGCTGAAGAGCGCGGCGGTCTTGCCCTTCACGATGCTCATCCACTGCGCTTCGGTGGTGTCGAGCTTGCCGCGGCGGTCGAGCTGGAGGGACTCGGCGAAGATCATCTCCTCGATCGTGTCGAGGAGGCGGGGCAGCAGGTCGGGCGGCCCGGCGTTGCGGACCCGGCGTAGCGCGTCGATGAGGAGCCAGTCGCCCGCGAAGATCGAGACGGCGTTGCCGAACACCATGCGCGAGGACGGGGCGCCGCGGCGCGTCTCGCCGAGGTCGACGACGTCGTCGTGCAGGAGGGTGGCCGCGTGGACCAGCTCCACCGCGATCGCCAGCTCGCAGCCCCGCTCGTCGAAGCCTGTCCCGGTCCGCGCCGCGAGGGCGACGCACAGCGGGCGGAGCTTCTTGCCCCCACGCTCGAGCAGGTGCGAGGCGCCGCGCTCGACCGTGGTCGCGTCGGGGGAGAGGCGCGGCATCCCGGCCTCCACGCGCGCCAGGTCGCCGCCCGCGAGCTCGGCGAGCTCGGTCAGACGCGCGCCGAGCGTGTCGAGATCACGCCCCCGGCAGAGCGACTGCAGGCGCCGGAGGAGGTCGGGAGGCTCGGTGGCGACGGGAGCGGGGTGCATAGGCCTTCGTTTCGTTCAATAGGATTTGAACGATATATGGACGTAAGCGCTCAGCGCTTCAAGGCCTCATCCACATGCGCGCCGACCGCACCATCTCGCTGGTCATCGGCAGCAGCGGCATCGAGGCCATCACCTGGGCGCCCTCGGCCAGGCTCGCGCGGTCGTTGAGGAAGCGGGCGAGGGCCGCCGGATCGGCCCGCTCGAACAGGCCGCACAGCATCGCCGGGGCGCGCGACTGGTGTCGCGAAAGATACGAAAGGAACACCCGATCCTGGAACCGACTGCCCCATGGGCGGGGCGGCGGCGGCTCGGGCCGCGCCTCCGCGCGCAGGCGGCGGGCGAGCTCGCGGCTGAACGCCTGGATGGCGAGGAACGCGTAGCCGGTGCTCGGCTTGGCCATCCCGCCGCGCAGGCCGATGCGGTAGATCCGCTCGCTCGCGCGGACCGAGGTCGGCCGGGAGCTCATCGGGATCACGCCGCGCTCGCGCCGGGCGACCTCGTAGCGCGCGATCCCGAGCGGCCCGTGCAGGTAGCCGACGATCGCCGCCTCGTACACCGCCTCGTCCGGGACGTGGGTGCCGAACCAGGTCGCCTCGACGAGCGCCCGCCGCGCCGACAGCGGCAGCACATAGAAGAAATGGACGCCGTGCTCCTGAGGCACGGCGAAGTCCATCAGCGTCGCGAGCGTGGGGTCGAAGCGGTCGTCGGGGGTCTCGATCTCCCAGCCGACGAAGTGCTGCAGCAGGCTCACCTCGCGACCCGGGTTGGCCAGCGCGGTGAGGGACGGGGGGCGCGAGTCGAAGGCGAGGTCGGCCCGCAGCACGCCGCCGTCGGTGTGCACCTCCACCCCGTGGCCCTCGTCGGCGATCGCGTCGACGCCGACCCCGAGCCTCAGCTCGACCCCCGGCTCGGCCGCCAGCCGCGCGAGGACCCGATCGTAGAAGGCGTCGGAGGGGAGATGCGCGTAGCGCAGGCCCGGCGCCTGACGCTCGATCCACGGCTCGCCCGCGGCCGCGCGCACCCGCCAGCGGGGCCAGCGGTGCGAGACCTGGGCCTCGAAGTCGTGGTCGATCACGTCGAAGAAGCACCACGTCCGGTCGCGCCGGTAGGCCTCCCGGCGGTCGAGCAGGAGCACGCGGCGCCCGGCCAGGCCGCCCTCCGCGAGGTGCCATGCCAGGCTGAGGCCCGCGCAGCCCGCGCCCACGATCAGGATGTCCGCGTCGTTCACGCCGAGAGTGTCTGGAGCTGCGAGAGGGTGTCCGCGAGGGGCGAGGCCTCCTCTCGGGGCTGTCGGAGGAACGACTCGATCGCGTCGATCCGCGCGAGCGCGTCGTCGAGGCGGCGGTCCGCCCCCCGCTCGTACGCGCCGAGGAGCACGAGGTCACGCTTCGCCTCGTAGATCGCGAGCCGCTCGAGCGTCCGACGCGCCGCCTCGCGGTGGGCCGGCTCGGTCACCCGGTCCATCACCCGCGAGAGGCTCCGCAGCGGATCGATCGCCGGCCAGCGCCCCCGCGCGGCGAGCTCGCGGTCGAGCACGAGGTGGCCGTCGAGGGTCGCGCGCACCTCGTCCGCCACCGGCTCGTCCAGGTCGCCGCCCTCCACGAGCACCGTGTAGACCGCGGTGATCGTCCCGCGCGCCGACCGGCCGCTGCGCTCGAGCAGCCGCGGCAGCTCCGCGAAGACGCTCGGCGGGTAGCCGCGCCGGGCCGGGGGCTCCCCCGCCGCCAGGCCGACCTCGCGGGCGGCGCGGGCGAAGCGGGTGACGCTGTCCATGAGCAGCAAGACGCGTTGCCCGCGGTCGCGGAAGTGCTCGGCGATCGCGGTGGCGGTCCAGGCCGCGCGCACTCGCAGCAGCGCCGGCGCGTCGCTCGTCGCGACCACCACCGCGGACCGCGCGAGGCCGTCCTTGCCCAGGCCGTCGTGGAGCAGCTCGCCGACCTCGCGGCCGCGCTCGCCGATCAGGCCGACCACGATCACGTCCGCGTCGGCGCCGCGGGCGATGCGCCCGAGGAGCGTGCTCTTTCCGACCCCGCTCCCGGAGAAGAGGCCCACGCGCTGGCCCTCGCCGAGGGTGAGCAGGCCGTCGATCGCGCGGACCCCCGTGGCGAAGGCCCGCTCGATGCGCGGCCGGCTCAGCGGCGGCGGCGCGTCGCGGTCGATCGGCTGAGGCTCGCCCTCGATCGCGGGGCCGCCGTCGAGCGGGCGCCCGAGCGCGTCCACCACCCGGCCGAGCAGGGCGTCGGAGGCGGGCACGCTCGCCGGTCGCCCAAGCGCCCGCACCGGGTCGTCCGGGCCCGTGCCGCGCGGGTCGCCCAGCGGCAGGAGCGTCGCGTCGTCGAGCTCGAAGCCCACCACCTCGGCGAGCAGCGGCGGGCCCTCGCGGCGCGCGATCTCCACCACCTCGCCCAGCCGCACGCCGGGCACCGACGCGCGCAGGGTCATCCCCACGATGGCGCGCACCCGGCCGGTGACGCCGATCGGGTCGGCGCTCGAGAGGCGCCCCCGCGCGGCCTCGAGATCGGGCGCCATCAGTCGAAGAGGGACCTCAGCTTGTCGAGGAAGCCCTTCTGCTGAGGGTGGACCTCCTCGCCCATCTCGGCCGCGAGCTGCTCGATGAGCTTGCGCTGCTGTCGGCTGATCTTCTCGGGCACCTCGACCACGACCTTCACGAGCTCGTCGCCCTTGCCGTAGCCCCCGAGGACCGGGATGCCCTTGCCGCGCAGGCGGAACACCTTGCCCGACTGGGTGCCCGAGGGGACGCGCATCTTCACCTTGCCCTCGAGGGTCGGGACGTCGACCTGCGCGCCGAGCACCGCCTGCGGGAAGCTGAGCGGCACGGTCACCCGGATGTCCGCACCATCGCGCGTGAAGAGCGGGTGCGCGGCGACCCGGATGCGGACGTGCAGGTCGCCCGCGCCGCCTCGTCCCTGCTCGCCCGCGCCCTTGACGGTGCGGATCGAGCCGTCCTGGACTCCAGCCGGAACCTTGACGAGCATCTCCTCGGTGCGCGGGACCACGCCGTCGCCCGCGCAGGTCGGGCACGGCTTTTCGATCTTGCGGCCGGAGCCGCCGCAGCTCGTGCACGGCCGCGAGACGCTGAAGAAGCCGCGCTGGATGCGGACCTCGCCGCGGCCGCGGCACGCGGGGCAGTTGCCGACCTTGCTGCCCTCGGCCG
>JAUHXR010000161.1 GCA_030426845.1 Polyangia bacterium
CGAGCTCGCGTGGGACCTCGCGGCGACCCTGATGTTCGAGCTCTCGCCCCGGATCCAGGATCCGGAGCGCAAGCAGCAGGTCCGTGAGCGCGCCCTCCCCTACATGCTGCGGGCGAGCCGCCTCGGCGCCGCGCCGGCGTGGGCCGGCCTCATGAGCGCACAGCTCTTCGATCAGATCGGGCAGACGGAGCAGGCGGCGAGCCAGCTCGAGGAGGTCGCGCTGACCACCCGGGACCCGGTCACGCGCGCGCGCCTCGAGCGGCGCATCGAGCAGCTCCGCGCCCAGGTCGAGGCCGACGCCTTCGTGGCCGCGATGCGCGAGCAGGAGAGCGCGCGACGCGAGGAGTTCCCCTACCTGCCGCTCGGCCTCTACCTCCTGGTGGGGCCGCGCGACGCGGTGGACCTGGACGCGCCGATCGCCGAGGGCCTCCCGCGCGCGCTCGCCGCGCCTGGGCCACGCTGAGCCGCCTCGACGGGCGCGACGCCGTCGATCGTCGTGACGCCCCGTGTCGGGGGTCAGCCCGGCTGCCGGACGATGTCGAAGTCCGCGACGCCCTCGAGCGGAGGGGCGCGGCCGGGGAGCGAGCCGTGCGCCGGATCCCAGAGCCGGATCTGGTTCGACCGCAGCCGGTACGACGCGCCGTCGTGCTCGAACACCCGCTCGCCAGGCTCGAAGGCCCACGCCGCCCGGGCGCCACGGCTCACATCGCGGCGAGGGCCTCCGCCGCCCGGAACGGCGACAGGGCGCAGAGGGCGCCCACCTCGACCAGCGACGCCTCCGGGTGGATCGCGCGGTCACGGCGGCTCCGCTCGTCCATGCGCGCGAGCAGCGCCCGCATCTCGGCCTTGAGCTCAGCGGCGGCGTCCGGGTGGAGGCGGAGCCGCGTGAAGCCGAGCTCGACGTCGTCCCCTCCCCCGCGCTCGACCCGCGCGCGCGCGCGCTCGAGCAGCGCGTCCTGAAGGGGCGCGACCGCCGCCCGACCAACGTCGGCGGGGAGCCGCCAGTCGGAGGCGGCGTGGACCACCGCGACGCGATCGCGGTCGATCACCTCGACGAGCCCGATCCGCGCGAGGCGCCGCACGAGCCGCCGCATCGTGGCCGCGTCCAGCCCGAGCCGCGCGCGGGCGTGGCCGAGCCGGCCGCGATCCTCCGAGAGCACCCAGAGCACCAGCAGCAGGCGCGGCTCGGCGACGATCGCGGCTCGCTGGGCGTCGCTCGGCCGGAACGTCGTCCGTCGCGCGGCCGCGGCCTCCCGTACGACGTCGGCCACCGACACCTCCAGCACGTCGCAGATCGCAGCGAGCCGGGTCATCGACAGGTCGTCCGCGGTGAGGAGCTTCTTCACCCCGGACTCGCTCATACCGACCTGCGCGGCGAGCTCGTCGTAGGTGATTCCGCGGTTCTTGAGCGCTCGCTTGAGGACGGCGAGCACCTGCTCGGGTTGGACATCAGCCATGCCCCTACGGTGCCTCGTCGCGGAACCATATGCTTCTGGAAAGGCGTCGAGTACCGACTTTCGGCACCTCCCCGACCGGCCAGTCCCCAGCCGGGGTTCCGCGCAGCGCCCGGCCAGGCAGAACGCAGCGCGCCGTTGCGCGAGCTCGCTCCAACGCGAACGAGGCGCGCCGGGAGCCCGGCGCGCCTCGCGGTGAAGGGTCGACGCGAGCTCAGGGCGCGGCGATGTTGTAGCGCAGGCCCTCGGGCCGCATCTCGCAGAACGAGTCCCCCGGGAAGCACGCCGCGCAGCTGATCACCCCGCTGCACGTCGCCGGAAGGGGCCGGCACGTGTACACGGTGCGCGAGCCAGGGACGCCGCCGGTGAAGGCCTCGCAGTACTGGGACGCGTAGTCGCAGATCTCGGTCCCGCAGTTCGCTGCGGACGCCGGCTGGCAGCCGCAGCCGCAGTCGCCGCCGAACGCGACCTCACCGGCGCCGCAGCCGAAGGTGATCCGCGCGCACTCGTCGGGGCTCTCACCGTAGTAGGTCACGCCGGGCGCGCTCGCGTCGACGCACCCCGTCGCGACGCAGTCTCCGCCGGAGGTGTCCGGAGTGCAGGACCACGTGCCGAGCGCAGGCTCACAGGTGCACGCGCTCGGGCGACCCGAAGGCTCGCAGCGCAACCCGGCGCCGCACGCGCTGTGCGACGTGCAGCCGGCCGGGTTGGGCCCGGAGCAGCCGCCCGTGGTCGGGACGCAGTCGCCGCCGCTGGTGTCGCGCGTGCAGATCCAGGTCCCGGTCGCCGGATCGCAGGTGCAGGAGCTCGGTCGCCCCGCGGGCACGCAGGTGTTCCCGCTCGCGCAGTCGGAGTCGCTGAGGCAGCCCGCCGGGTTCTGGCCGGGGCAGGTCATCGCCGCGACGCACTCGCCCCCGCTCAGATCCGCGGTGCACGACCAGGTGCCGGTCACCGGGTCGCACGCGCAGGCGCTCGGCCGCCCGCTGCCGCTGCAGGTCTGAGCCGGCGCGCAGTCGGCGTCGTTCGTACACCCGGCGGGGTTGTCGCCGGCGCACGCGAGCGCCCCCGGGCCCGCGTCGCCAGGGCCGGCGTCGTCCGCGCCGATCGGGACGTCGGGATCACAGCGGAAGCCGCACACGAGGAGGAACGCGACGGCGGGGAGGGACAAGCCAGGGATTCGGCGCAAAAGCATGGGACCTCGTCGGTTGGGGTTCGAGCACGTAGTGCGCCGAGCCCCGCGCCATCATCACTCGATCTTCGCGTCCGTGCACCGACGCCGCGGCGCGAGCAGCCCCCGTTGCTGCCATGCCAACGGCGCGCCATAGTCGCCGCCATGCGCTCGCCCCGCCGGGGCGCCCGCGCCCTCCTGGCCGCGGCGCTGCTCGCACTCTCGCCGGCCGGTGCCGCTCGCGCGCAAGAAGGCGTGCGAGGTGTAGCGCTCGAAACTTCGGTCGCGGCTGCGGCGCAGGCCTCCTGCCCCACGCCCGCCGCGGTCTCGGAGCGGCTCGCGGCGTACCTCCGCGAGAGCGAGACCATCGAGCCGATCGCCGCCTCCATCCACGTCGCGCCCGGCGACGCCGGCGGGTTCGTGGGCACGCTCGAGCTGGTCCGCGGCGACGCCTCGAGCCGCCGCGAGGTCACGGCCGCGTCGTGCGCCGATGTCCTCGAGGCTTGCACGCTCGTCGTGGCCATCGCGGCCGACGCCGAGGTGGCGAGCCGCGCTCCGCCGGCCAGCGCCGCGCTCGCCGATCCCGCCGAGGCGCCCGAGCGGGTCTCGCCCTCCCCCGCCGACGCTGACCCCGAGGCCGGGGACGGCGCGCCTCCAGGGGACCCGACGGCCGACGCACCGCTGGACCCCGAGCGCCCGGGCGCCGCGGCCTCCGGCGCTCTGCCGGAAGGCGACGAGGCGCCGGGCGGCGAGCCGGCCGCCCCGCTCGAGGTGTGGGCGATGGCTCGCGTCGCGGTCGCGCTCTCGTTCGGGCTCGTGCCCGACGCGTCGGCCGGAGCCGCGCTCGACGTCGGCGCGCGGATCGCGTTCGTCGAGGCGAGCCTCGGCGCGCACTGGCACTCCGAGACGGAGCGGGCGTCGGCGGGCGAGCGCGGGGGACGGTTCGCGGCCTACGTCGGGACTGCGCGGGTCGGGGTGGCCTTCGCGATCGACGCGCTGGAGCTCGCGCCAGCGATCCGCCTCGACGTGGGGGCGCTCACGGGCCGCGGCTACGGGGTCTCGAGCGCCCGCGACGCGGTGACCCCGTGGGTCGCCCTCGGCGGCGGCCTCGAGGTGCGGTTCCGCTGGCGGGTCCAGCCCGGGCTCGACCTCGCGGCGGTGGCGGGCGGTGACGTGATGGCCGCGCTGGTCGAGCCGACCTTCGTGATCCTCGGGAGCACCCCGCCGGACGCCATCTACACGCCGCCCCCCGTCAATGGCGCGGTGACCCTCGGGCTGCGGATGTTCCTGAGGTGAGCCCGCGCCTCACTTCGAGTGATGACGGCGAGGGCATCGCCGCACTACATCCCTCGATGGCGGACTGCGCGCTCATCGCGGAGGGGGCGACCCCCGAGCGGATCTCGGCCTCGCCCGGCATCGCGGAGGTCTACGACGCGCACGTCGACTTCGTCGCGCGGATGGCGCGCGGGCTCGGCGTGCCGCCGTCGGGGGTGGGCGACGTGGTCCAGGACGTCTTCCTCGCGGTGCACCGCAAGCTCGACGACTTCGAGGGGCGCAGCAAGCTGCGGACGTGGATCGCGAGCGTCGTGATCAACGTGGTTCGCAGCCATCGCCGGGCGCACCAGCGCCGCCGGCTCCATGACGCCTTCGACGAGGAGCGGATGATCGACGCGCGCGAGAAGGCTCCCGACGAGGCCGTGCTGGAGCGCGAGGCCGTCGAGCTGCTGATGCGCATCCTCGAGCCCCTCCCGGAGGAGCAGCGCGCCGTGTTCCTGCTGTCGGAGATCGAGGGGCTCGAGATGGCCGAGATCGCCGAGGCGCTCGGGATCAACGTGAACACCGGCTACTCGCGGCTACGGCTCGCGCGCAAGGCCTACGCCCGGGGGTTGGCCCGAGCGCGCTCCCAGGCGGGGCGGGAGGAGCGATGATGGACGAGGACGAGCTTCTCCGGCGAGCCCGCGCGGGCATGACCCCGTCGCTCGACGACAAGGCGGCGATGCGCGCCCGACTCCTGACCACCGCCGCGGCCGCAGGCGCCGCGGGCGCGACCGCGGTCACCGCGAGCGGGGCGGCGGCCAGCGCGAGCCTCGCGACGAAGGCCCTCGTGGTGGTCGCGCTTGCCGCCTTCGCGGGGGTTGGGGGCTACGTGGCGCTCGGCCCCGGGTCGTCCGAGCCGGCCGACGCCGACCGCGTCTCGGCGGTCGACCAGACGCCCCGGGAGGCCTCGCCCGACGCTCCTCGGGGCGCGCGGCCGGGCGAGCGGCCGTCCGGAGATCTCGGGGCGGCCGAGCCCGGCCCGACGGAAGCCGCCGTGGTCGGGCCAACCACGGAAGCTCGCGTGGTCGGCCCGACCGGGGACGTGGCGGCGCGCGACGCCCGGACCCGTGCGGACGGGTCGAGCACCGGCGGGTCGAGCACCGGCGGGTCGAGCACCGTTCAGCCGAGCACGGCCGGGTCGGGGTCGATCACTGCGTCAGGCGCCGCGGCGGCCTCCGCGCGGCGGGCCCGAGCCGCGCCTGACGCACATCGTGCTTCGCAAACGCGACTGACACACGACGAGCCCCGCGGCGAGGCGGCCGCCGAGGGAGCGCGGCCGACGGCCGAGTCGGCGACCGACGCCCTGGCCGCGCCGGCGCCTCCGGACGCGCTCGCGGAGGAGTCACGCTTGATCGCACAGGCGCGCCGGGCGCTTCGCGACGGCGACGCGCGCCTCGCCCTGGGCGCGCTCGACGAGCACGCCTCGCGCTTCCCGCACGGCTTCCTCGCGGAGGAGCGCGACGTCACCCGGATCCGCGCCCGGTGCGGGGCGGGCGACGTGACCGGCGCCCGGCGCCTGGCCGCCCGCTTTCTCGCCGCGCGCCCCACCTCCGTGCACGCCGACAGCCTCCGCGGCGATCCCTGTCGCGCGGGGGAGTAGCGGACGCCATCCCTTCGGCGCGACGAGCCCGGATCACTCGGCGCGGTCGCGCACGTAGAGGATGCCGAACGGCATCAGCTCGCCGGCCTCGTTCGCCGCCATCCGCCGCTCGAAGAGCGATCGCTCCCCGTCGTCGTCGAGGTCACCCTCCGCGCGAAGCGTGAGCAGGTAGCTCCCCTCGGGGCTCCGCAGCCCGCACCCCGACGCGGTCGGCTCGAAGGTGTAGGCGAACCGCACCTCGCGCTGGGGATCGAAGCCGAGCGCGCGCCAGGTGTCGTGGCCTGGGGTGTCCTCGCTGACGAAGCTCACCCGGGCCGGCGTCGGGGTGGGGGTGCGCGGTGTCGGGCCGGCGGTCGACGGGAGGCAACGGCGCCGCGACTCGACGCGCGCTGGCTCGGGCTCCTGCTCCGCTTCGTCGCCGGCCGGCTCCTCGACCTCGGCGCGCGTCTCGTGTGACGCGGCGTAGTAGGCCGCCGCGCGCTCCGAGAGGTGCCGCAAGTTCTCGACCGCCTCGCTCGTCTTGGAGGTCCGCAGCTCGCGGACGAAGGTGGGGATGAACACCGCGAGAAAGATCCCCACACCGCAGACGATGGCGGACACCTCCACCATCGAGAGCCCCGCCCGCCTGCGAGGGGGCCTGCGCCGCGGTCGGACGAGCACCCGCTCAGCCGGGGTTGAGGCGCTGGATGAGGCGCTCGGTCTGGCCGGGTCGGATCGTGACCGTCACCCGCTCGCGGATGTTGAAGTCGGGGTTGATGAGCATGACGGTGTGGCGGCCCGCGGGGAGCGAGATGTTCGGCTGCGGCGTGTTCCCGATCCGACGACCGTCCACGTAGACCTCGGACCACGGGTTGGTCTGCACGGCCAGCGTGCCGGTCCCCGTCGCCACCGGGGTCGGGGTGCTGTCCCCGCCGCCGCCGGAGCCACCCGAGCCGCCGGAACCACCCGAGCCGCCGGAGCCACCTGATCCACCGGAGCGCCGCGTCCCTCCCCGCCGGTTCACCGCCGTGGCCCGCGGCGCGAGCGTGGCGTTGAGGCTGTAGCGGGGCTGGCCCTCGGGCGGCGAGAGCGGCGCCGACCAGTTCTCGTGGCCCGACCGGCTCATCTCCACCGTCCACTGCCCGCCCGAGGTGTCGACGGGGGCGACCACGGGGGTCTCGCCCACGCGCCGCCGCTCGCTGCCGCGCACCAGCGTGACCGCGGCCCCGCTCGGCTCCGACTCGAACCGCACCGAGACCTGCCGGAGGGTCAGCACCACGCTCGGGAGCTGCTGGATCTGCCCGTCGGTGGCCTGGATCTGGCCGATCCAGGTCGCGTAGTTCTCCATCTGCGCGCGGATCGTGTGCGGCCCGGGCGTGAGGTCGGTGACGGTGACCGGGGTGGTCCGCCCGATGTCGTTGTCGTCGACGAAGACGTTGGCGCCCGGAGGCTGCGTCTCGAGCCGGAACCCGGTGCCCGCGACCTCGGGCCCGCTCGGCGAGACGGTCGGATCGGTGCCCGGCGACGGCGCGACCTCGCCGTCGGCGGCGAGCTGGACAGCCGGGAGCTCGAGCGTCTGCCCGTTCTCGACCGTGATCCGCGTGGCCCAGGTCTGGAAACCGTGCTTGCGCACCTCCACGAGGTGCTCGCCCGGCTCGACGCCCGCCAGCACGAACGGGCTCGACGTGGAGGAGGTGATGGGCTCGTTGTCGAGGTACACCACCGCGTCGGCCGGCGAGGTGCTCAGGTGGATCGTCCCCGGCGTGGTGCGCAGGCCGAACCAGTAGACGCCGCCGCCGACCGCCGCGAGGAGCACCACCGCGAGGAGCGCCACCACCGCGAGGACCGCGCCGCCGCCGCCCTTCTTCGGCTCGACCGGGGTGACCGCCGTCGGCTCGCGCGCCGGGGCGATGGACGGGGCCGGCTCGGGGGGCATGTCGAACGGTGAGGGCGCGCCGGGGATGCCGGGCTGGCTCAGCGCTCCCGGAGACGTGCTCATGCCCGCGGCGCTCATCCCCGGGGTGCTCATCGCCCCCGGAGAGCTCAGGCTCGGCGGGCCGGAGAGGCCCGGGCTCGAGGGCGCGTAGGGCGCTGGCGTCGACGGCGCGTAGGGGCTGGACGGGGCCACGCCGTCCAGGTCGGGCAGCGCCGCGAGGCCGTCCTCGGGCTTGTCGTAGATCTGGGTCGACAGCTCCTCGTCGTCCCAGTCCATGTCCATCTCCATCGACGCGGCCGGGGCCGGCGGTGGAGCGGGCGGGGCGCTGGTCGCGCCGGGGCTGGACGTGGCGACGGGGCCCGAGGGCTTGCGCCCGCGCGGCAGGGGCGGAGCCGAGGTGCGAGGCGCGCCCGAGGGCCGCGGCGGCGGAGGCGGCCCGCTGCTGCGCGGCGGAGGCGGCGGAGGCACCGACGCCCCCATGCCCATGATCGTGCGCTTGCCGCCGGGCGGGGCCGGAGGCCGCTTCGGCACCGGCTGCGAGCTGATGTTGGCCGCCTTGGCCGGGGCCGGCTCGAGGTCGGCGAAGGCGTCGAGGCCGGACGAGCCGCCGACCGGCGCGGGCACGGAGGCCTCCATCCGACGGTACTCCTCTTCGCGCTGGCTCTCCTTCGCGATCTCCTCGGCGAAGGCCTTGCGCATGTACGCGCTGAGATCCTTGCGCGAGAAGAAGTTGCCGCTCGTGTACATGAACGACTGCAAGTCGTCATGCAGATCCATCGCGGTCTGGTAGCGGTCGTCGACGTCCTTCGCGAGCGCCTTGAGGACGATCTGCTCGAGCTCCTCGGGGATGCGCCGGTTGTAGGTCGACGGCGGCATGATCTCGACGTTGCGGACCTTCTCCAGGGTGGAGAAGTCGCTCTCGCCGACGAAGAGCCGCTCGCCGGTGAGCAGCTCGTAGAGCACGATGCCCACCGCGAAGATGTCGCTGCGCCGGTCGAGCGGGAGGCCGCGCACCTGCTCGGGCGACATGTAGCCGAACTTGCCCTTGAGGATGCCCGCCTGGGTCTTGCCCGCCTTGCCGGCCGCCTTGGCGATCCCGAAGTCGATGATCTTCGTCTCGCCGTCGTAGCTGATGAGGATGTTCTGCGGCGAGACGTCACGGTGCACGAGGTTCAGCTCGCGCCCGGCCGCGTCCTTCTTGTTGTGGGCGTAGTCGAGGCCCTCGCAGACCTTCATGACCGTGTAGCAGGCCATCGGGACCGGCACGGTCTCGCCGCGCTTGCGCGCCCGGTCGAAGATCGCGCGGAGGTCCTTGCCGTGGACGAACTCCATCGCGATGAAGAAGGAGTCGGTCACCTTCCCGAGGTCGAAGATCTGCGCGATGTTCGCGTGCGTCAGCTGCACGGCGATCTTCGCCTCGTCGATGAACATCGTGATGAACTCTTGGTCCTCCGCGATGCTCGGCAGGATCCGCTTGACCGCGACGAGGCGTTCGAAGCCCTCGACGCCGAAGGCCTTCGCCTTGAAGACCTCGGCCATGCCGCCGACGTTGATGCGCTCGAGCAGGACGTACTTGCCGAACGGGATGGGCTTCTTCACTGCCCCTCCCCTGCCGTCACGGAACCAACCTGTGCTCGGGTGCTCATCGCTTCCTGTCGAATCCCCGCTCGTTCGAAAGGATCGCCGTTCGCCGCTCGCGAGCCCACCCCCAGGTTTCCCCCGGGCCGCGCGGCGCGCGCACTGTACCGACAGTGCACACCACGGTCAACTCGCGACGCTTTCATGACTTGTTCGTGAACCCGGCGCTAACGGAAATCGTCGCCGCGCCGCCCGGAGGCGGAGCAGCCCCTCTCTACGCTTCGGATCATGCACAGATCCCCCGAGGCCCGCCAACTCTGCGCCCCTTACAGGAGGGCTTACAGCGCCGCGCTCACTCCTGCGGCCGGGTGAAGCGCGGGCCGTCGTCGCTGCGCTCGCGCGTGTAGCGGACCCGCTGATCCTGAAGGTAGCCCCACACCTGGTAGGGCTGCGGCGCGTTGTCCTGGAACAGCACCTCGGCCGCAGGCCGCTCCTCCGCGAAGAACGCGAGCGCGGCCGCTTCGGAGACCTCGCGGCGGGTGTAGCCGTCCGGCCCCGCGTGGGCGCCCTCGACCGCGAACGCGAGCCGGGCCTCGTCGGGGAGCGCGATCGCGTCGGTCACTCCGGCGCGCGCGAGGCGATCGGCGAGGGGCGTCGGATCGCCGTTGCGCTCCGCGTAGACGAGGAAGCCGTCGCGGTCGAGGCCGATCGCCGCGCCCGCGTCGGGCTGCGTGGCGAGGGCCGGCCCGGCGACGATCGGCGTGTCCTCGGCCCCTGGCTCGCCCATCCGCAGATCGAAGCCGACCTGGTGCCGGCGCGCGAAGATCGTGCGCTCGGCGGCCCCCACGAGGCCTCGGCCCGCGGTGAGGTGGGCGAGCGGGCGCGTGTGGGACTCGCGGCGGACCGGCGCGGGCACCGCGCGGCTCGGATCGATCCGAACCATCCAGGTGCGCGCGTCCTCGGCGGTGCCCAGGTGGGCCCGCGCGAACGCGTAGGGGAAGCCCGCGTGCGGGAGCCCCTCGGGCGAGAAGACGCCCTCCCCCTCGCCGAGCCCCTCGCGGTCGATGTCGGGCCCCGGGAGCAGCGGGCGCAGCGTCAGGTAGAAGAAGTCGCGCGCGTCGCGGTCGGAGTAGCGCGGGAACGGCATCCCCATCGAGCGCACCGCGCGCCGGGCCCGAAGGTGCCAGCCCTCGGTCCGCATGAAGCGGCCGTCGTACTCGCTCTCGCGGCGCGCCCGGCGCGGCAGGGGCGGCGGCTCCTCGTCGGGCGCGTAGGGGTGGAAGAACTCGAAGCCGCAGTGCGGGTTGTTCATGTCGAGGTGGAGGGCCCGCGCGCAGCGCGCCTGGATCATCGCCGTGCCCAGCGCCTCGGGCCCCACACCCTGGCTCCAGAAGTAGGCGAGGAAGCCCTCGTCGGTGAGGCAGAGCCCGCTGCGGGTGGTGAAGGTCTGCTCCTCCGCCTCGCGCGGCGCCGCGCCCCAGTACCAGCGCTCCCACGGGTTGTAGCGGCCGTCCTCCACCACGCTGGTGAGGTTCTGGCGCATGTCGACCATGTCCTCGGGGATCTGCCGGTTGGCGAGCCGCTCGTCGTAGTAGCGACCCCGCCAGTCGGGCGCGGGCCACGAGCCCATCCCGACGCGGCCGTCCTCGAAGACCGCGACGGTAGCGGCCCACGGCTTGGGCGGCAGGTAGACGCGCCCCTCGGCCATCATCCCGAACTCGCCATGCAGGGCCTGGAAGCCCCCGTTGAAGGCGGCGACGAGGCGGCCGAGGACCTCCGGCTCGCGCGGGATCATCCCGCTGCCGCGCTGCCCGGTCGCGCTCTCGGGCTCGCGCACGCCGGACTGGATCCGGAGCTGCACCTGCCGGGGATCCCAGATCGTGACGTAGACCCGGGTGTAGGCCCGCTCCGGGTCGGCGCGGAGGAACGTCTGGAAGAACGCCGGCGGGGCGTTCGGGTACTGGTTGACGAACGGATCGTCGACCACCGGGATCCAGCGGCCCTCCCCCTCGACCGCGGGCGCGTCGATCACCGGATCGAGCGCCGCGGGCGGCCAGCCCAGGTCGGGGTCGGTCACGGTGAGCATCGCGATGCGCTCCTCGCTGACCTCCTCGGGCATCGCCAGCTCCTCGGCGACCGCCTCGGCCGTGTCAGGCGCGCCGAAGACCCCGTGGTACGCGCGCGTCAAGGTGTCTTTGACGCCGAAGACCCGGTTCTCGAGCCACTCGATCGGCTCGGGGCCGATCCAGGAGACGTTCCGGACGGTGTCCACCACCCAGCTGACGGTCCCGGGCATCCCCTTGGTCTGCTCCTGGATCTCCAGCCGATCCTCGCCCTCGACGATCGCGCCGTCCGGCGCGATCACGACCCGGCCCTCGCCGAGGGTCGCGACGAACCGGCCCCCCTCCTCGCCGAGGGTGAGCGCCTCGGCGGGCTCGACGAGCTGGAAGCGCGTCAGCCCGAAGCCGGCGAAGCGCCCCGTCTCCTGCAGGTTGGTCACCCGGTTCTGGACGCGCGCGCGGGCTGGCCAGTCCGCGGTGAGGTCGTCCGGCTCGCCGCGCAGATCGATGAGGCCCACCGCGTCGTAGCTGTCGCCGACCCGGCTCGCGAAGGCGAGGTGGTCGCCGGCCCGGACCAGATCGGTCTCCTCCGCGCTGCTCGTCTCGGTGAGGTTGGTGAGCCAGGCGACGTCGAGCGCGGTGCCCTCGCCGCCCGCGCGCACCTCCGCGTAGTAGACGTCGGCCAGCTCGCCGTCGCCCGCCCCGAGGAACAGCGCGCCGCGCATGCGCAGCGGGCCGGCGTCCTCGTCGAGCCACACCACCGTGGCTGGATCGACGCGGATCCCGGAGCGGAGGGCGACCGCGGCGAGGGCCTGCTCGAGGGTCGCGGCGCTCGCCCCCGACCAGGACGCGCGCACCGCCACGAGGGCGAGCAGCCCGCAACAGAGCCCGATCCACAGGCGCCGGCGGCGTCGGAACGCGTCGCGGATCGCGGCGCGGAGATCGCGGGGAGCGGGTGCCGACGAGGGGTCGAGCTCGACCTGCGGGGTTCGCGAGGCGCGGGCCATCGACCGGCGGAGTAGCACGCCGCGTTCCGATGTGTTCACAACGTTTCAAGACCGGCTCCGAGAGAATGCTCACGCGAGCGTTCGCGCGGTGTGGCCATCCCGGGGAGCGTCCTTGCTGCCTCGCCCATCTCCTTCCAAGCTCGGGTGTTCTTCGGGCCCCGGCGCGCTCTTTCGACCGTCGCGCGCGCGGGTCCGGCAACCCCCCCGGACGACTTCATGACCCTCGTTCGCTCCGTGCTCTCCATTACACTCGTCGGAGGCCTCTGGCTCGGCGCGCTGCTCGCGCTGGCCGCCCCGGCCCCCGCCTCGGCCCAGCGCCGCGGTGGCAACAACGACGCCCAGGCCGAGCCCACCGGGCCGCAGCCCACCGTCCGCGACATCGATCGCATCGCCGCCCAGCTCGGCTCGTCCAACGAGGACGAGGTCCGCGAGGCGATCGATCTGCTGAGCGTGATCGATCACCCGCGGGTCATCCCGCCGCTCGCTGACCTGCTCCGCAGCGGCCGCAGCGACGAGGTGACGGATCGGGCGCTGACCGCGCTGCGCGGCCTGGCTCATCCGAGCGCGATCGACGTGCTCGTCGAGTTCACCCGGCACCGGCGAGCCCGCGCGCGGCGCCTCGCCTACCAGGCGCTCGCCGCGATCGAGGACCGCCGCATCGCCGAGCACCTCGAGCAGGGCCTGCGCGACAGCGACCGCAGCGTGCGCGCGATGGCCGCGCGGCAGCTCGGCGAGATCGGCGCGACCCGGTCGGTGGACACCCTCTTCCTCGCGTTCGACCGCGGGGTGGTCGAGGCCGCGGCCGCGATCGGCAAGCTCGGCAACCGCCAGGCGGTCAACCGCTTCAACGAGCACCTCGGGCAGGTCCCCCTCAGCGTGATGCTGAGCGGCTACCACGAGTTCGTGCGCCGCCGGGACATCCCGGAAGAGGCGAAGATCGACATCATCAACCGCCTCGGCGAGGTCTCGGGTCAGATGGTGCGAGTGTTCCTTCAGCGATACCTCGACACCCTCCCGACCCGGGGGCGCGCGGCGCGCGGGCGTCTGCGCACCACGGTCGAGAGCACCCTGCGTCGCATCCCGGGCCACGCCGGCTCGGCGCGCGGGCGCGAGGTTTCGGCGGGCAGCGACGAGGCGCGCGAGCAGGCGGCGGAGACCGAAGAATGAGCAACCTCCTCAAGGGCCTCGTGGCGGCCACCGCCGCCCTCCTCCCGCTCGCCGCGGTGGGCTGCGGGCCGAGCTACAGCAACGCGTTCAGCCATCACTTCCTGGACAACCAGGAGGCCGACCTGGGTGCGGTCCTCTCGCGCCTCCCGGAGGCCTCGCAGGACGACTCGCCGGAGAACGCGCTCGACGCGCCGCTCGTGGCCGTCGCGACCCACACCGAGTCAGGCGAAGGGCGCCAGCTCGCGGTCTACCGCGTCGACAGCGGCGAGCAGCTCTGGGCGACCAACGTGGACGCGGCGACCCAGCCGGAGATCCTCGGCGACGTGGTGGTCGTGAGCACCCGCGAGCGGCTGGTGGCCTACGATCTGTCGGGCGGCCGGGAGCTGTGGCACTACGACCTGCCGGACCTCGCCTACGTCGGGGCGACCCGCGACGGGGACACGATCTACTGGTCCGCGACCGTCGGTGCCCTCGGGGGCGCGCGGCGCGTCGGCCACGTGGTCGCGATGGACGCGCGGAGCGGCGCCGAGCGCTGGCGCCACGAGGTCCAGGGCGTCTTCGGTCAGCCGGCGGCGTCGGGCGGGCTCGTCTTCGTGCCGTGGGAGCGCCAGAACATCGCGGTCCTCGACGAGGCGACGGGCGATGAGCTGGCGCGGCTCCGCTCGACCGACGACGTCATCGCCTGGGCCTTCGATCACCCGACCGGCGTCTACTACGGCGGGCGCGGCATGTACCGCCTGACCCACCGCAACGTGTCGGGCACCCGGGCGGACTCGACCCACCTGCGCCCGCCGCTCGGCGAGCTCCCGCGTCAGCCGGACTCGATCTGGCCCGACGGCTTCGTGCCGCGGCCGGGCGGCCGCAGCGCGCGCGGGCGGATCCGCGTCTACTTCAACCCGGCCCCGGCCGCGGACGACGCGTCGATCCAGCTCGAGGGCGACACCTACTACTTCGTCTACTACCGCTACGTCTTCGCCTACGACCTCGAGGGGACGCTCCGCTGGACGCGCCACCTCGAGCAGGACGTCGCGAACGCGGAGGCGATGCCGCACGGCCTGTTGACGGTCGGCGAGCAGGGGCAGCTCACGCTGCTCGACCGAGACACCGGCAACACGCGCTGGGAGCGCGGGCTGGACGTGCAGATCGCGTCGGTCGGCGTGGACGCGGCCGGATTCCAGCCGGGCGGCGAGGCGGGCGATGCGCGCGGGCTCCGGGAGAGCCTCAACGAGCTCGTCCTCGACCCGGACAACCGCCTGGTGGCGGCCCGCGCCTACGCCGTCCAGCTGCTGTCGGCGATCGACAACGAGGAGATCACGCGTGACCTCCTCGACCTCTACCAGCAGCGCTCGATGCCGGGCGCGCTCAAGGAGGAGATCCGCGAGGCGCTGCGCACCCGCCGCAGCGGCGCGCAGTACCTGATGGCCGCGCTCGACCGGCGCTACGACTACCTTGAGGAGACCCAGGCCCCGCCGCTCGAGGCGATCGTGCCCGCGCTCCTCGAGATGGAGCACGCCGAGGCGGTGCCGCTCCTCATCAACCACATGATGGACCACGAGACCCCGGCCGAGGTCCTGCCCCTCGTCGTGAACGCGGTGGTCACGCTCGGTCAGGGCGAGGTCCTGGACGCGCTCCGGCGCTTCCTCGTGCTCTACCGCGCGGACAGCCTCTTCGCCGGTCCGGTCGCCGACCAGGCGCCCGCCGAGGAGGGCGGCGAGCCGGTGCGGGCGAACCCGGAAGCGCGCGCCCTCGCGATGGCGGCGCGCGGCCTGTTCGAGCACGGCGGCGAGGACGGTCGCGCGCAGATCAGCGCGCTCGCGGCCGACACGGGACGCACCCACGCGCCGGTCAGCGAGTACATCACCGGCCTCTACACGGCCGAGCAGGAGGCGGCCGAGCAGGAGGCCGCGCGTCAGGAGCGCGAGCGCCTCGCGGCCCTCGAGGAGCTGCGTCGCCAGGAAGAGGCGGCGCTCCCGACGATGCTCAGCCAGGAGACGATCAACAACACCTTCGCGGAGAACGCCGACGCGATCCGCGAGTGCGTCGCCAACGAGATGGCGCGCCTCGAGGAAGAGAACAGCGACGAGCAGCTCACCCAGGTGCGCGTCCTCTTCATCCTCTCCAGCGACGGGCGCGCGAGCCAGATCGCGGTGTCGCCCGATCGCGAGCCCTTCTCCCATTGCATGGAGCAGCGCGTGACCGACGTGCAGTTCCCGCGCTTCCGTTCGCGCCGTCAGCGCGCGCGCTGGAGCGTGTCGATCTCGGGCGCCGGCTCGGCCCAGAACGGCGGAGGCGCGGCGACCGCGAGCGCTCTCCCCGCCGACGCGCCGTGGTGGATGCTCTCGCAGTACGTGCACGAGTTGCAGGCGCAGCCCGACCTCACCGCGTCCGAGACGATCGCGTGGTGGGAGGAGCGAGACCCGCCGGCCGACGTGCGTGAGGTCGAGACGCAGCAGCCCGAGTTCGAGTGCCCGCCCGGCATGAGCGCCGCGGCGTGCGAGGCTCGCCGCGAGGCCCTACGCCGCGCCCAGGAAGAGGGCAGCGGCGAGACCGCGGCGACCAGCGGCGGCACCACCGGCGGGACGACCGGCGGCGGCACCACCGGCGGCGGCACTACCGGCGGCGGCACTACCGGCGGCGGCACTACCGGCGGCGGCACTACCGGCGGCGGCACCACCGGCGGCGGCTCGACCGGCTCGACCGGCTCCACTGGCGGGACGACCGCGTCGACGGGGGGCGGCTCCGGCTCGACCGGCTCGACCGGCTCCACCGGCGGGACGACCGGCGGGACGACCGGCGGCGGCACCCCGTGGTGGGCGGCGACCGGCGGAGACGACAACGAGGAAGAAGAAGAGGAAGAGGAGGAGTGAGCGCTGGCCAGCTCGGCGACCCCGCGCGGTTGGCTGCTCTCCCCGCTCCTCGCGGCCGCGCTCGGCGCGGCGTGCGGCAGCTCTGCCTCTGCCTCCCCTCCGCCTCGGCCTGCGGTGAGCCCTGAGCCGCCGCCGGCCTCCGCTCGCCGCGAGGTCGGGCTGCCCCGCGCGCGCGTGCTCCTCGCGCCGCCGGAGGGCTCGACCGTCGAGGTGGAGGTGGAGGTCGCGCGCACCGACAGCGAGCGCCGACGCGGCCTGATGTTCCGCCGCTCCATGCCGCCGGACCACGGGATGCTCTTCGTCTTCGACGCCATGGAGCATCAGAGCTTCTGGATGCGGAATACCTTCCTCCGACTCGACATCATCTTCCTCGACGACCGCCGAACGGTCGTGGGGATCGTGGAAGACGCGACGCCCCTCACGCTCGAGTCACGGGCGGTCGACGCCGACTCACAGTACGTTCTCGAGGTGCACGCGGGCTTCGCTCGTCGGCACGGCCTCACGCCCGGGACCACCGCCCAGTTTCTCGATCTCCCGGAGGACATCGATGCGCTTCACTGACCTCGTCCGCTCCCCCTGGCTCGCGCTCGGACTCACCTCGCTGATAGGCGGGCTGTTCGGCTGCGACAACACCTCGGTCGAGGTCGAGGGGACGCGCACCGACGAGCCCGTCCTCGAGGGCACCACCGCCGAGGGCGAGCGCGTGATCTTCGCCGGCGCGCAGGGGCCGCGCGAGCGCCCCGAGGCCCCCGCGCCTCGCCCTCGCTACAACGAGGACGACCTGATCCGCGAGCCGAACGCGCCCGACCCGGAGGCCGGCGAGTTCACGCTCGAGGAGGCGGTCGTCGGGCTCGAGATCGACGGCTCCCTGATCGTCGAGATCAGCACGCAGTTCGGCGACATCCTCTGCGAGCTCGATCCCCAGCGCGCCCCCGTGGCGACCGCCAACTTCATCGGCCTCGCGCGGGGGCTGCGGCCCTGGTGGGACGCGCGCGCGGGCCAGTGGGTGCGCGAGCCCTACTACCGGGGGCTGACCTTCCACCGCGTGATCCCCGGCTACCTCATCCAGGGCGGCGACTACCTCGGCGACGGCACGGGTACGGTCGGCTACACCCTGGAGGACGAGCGCGACGACACGCTCTCGCACGACCGGGCGGGCCAGCTCTGCATGGCAAACGCGGACGGGCCGAACAGCGCGGGCGCCCAGTTCTTCATCACCGACGGGCCGGCGCCGCAGCTCGACGAGGGCGGCTACACGATCTTCGGACAGTGCCGCCCCGCGGACGTCATCTCGCAGATCGCGCGGGTCCCGCAGAACGCCGACGAGGGCAACCGGCCGCTCACGGACGTCAACATCCGTCGCGTGCTCGTACGCCGCGTCCAGGGCGGACTCGCGGCGGCCGAGCCGACCCGGCCCGAGCTGCCGCCGGGCGAGCCGGAGGTTCCGCGCGGCGCGAGCCGCGACCCGTCCGCGCGGGGCCACCGCCGCTTCGACCCGACACAGTTCGGGGATCCGAGCCCCCAGCGCGGCGGACCGCCCGTCCAGGGGGGGCACGCCGGCCACAATCACTGATCGCGGCCGCGCCGGAGACACGTTGGGCGCGAGCCCCCGCAGCTCAGGGGGTGGCGCGGACGCCGATCGCCCGCGGCTCGGGATCGACGCGGCCCGGGAACCGGAGGTCGACGATCACCAGGTCGTCGAAGGCGGCCGCGCCGTCGTAGGTGAGCTCGAGGGTGAGCGACGTCCCCGCCGCGACCTCCTGAGGAAACACACCCCCGGCGACCGAGAGCCCCGCGCGACGGGGCGCGGCCGTCAGGACGGTCACGGGCTCGGCGCAGTCGTTCGCGAGGACCGCGACCACCGAGCCCGCGCCCCGCAGCTCGAACGTCTCCTCCAGACCGACGCACGCGGTCCGCGGGAGCCGCGCCGCCGGGTTCCGACCCGTCGCCCCCAGGAGATCGACCGGGGCCGAGCGGGCGTCGCCCTGGCGCACCTCGAGGCGGAGCGCGGGGCGGCCGGAGTGGCCGATGACCGTGAGCTGAAACGCGCCGGCGGAGTCCGCCACGACCGTCGCCGGCGGATCGTCGGCGAAGAAGCCCGCGGCCCAGACCGTCGCCCCCGGCGCGACCGCGCCGGGCCCGCCGAGCACGTCGAACCCGATCGAGCCGGGCGCCGCGGGGGGGATCGACACCTCGACCTCGCGGAGGTCGGGCGGGTCCGGAGCGGGCGTCCCGATGCACCCGGGCAGGACGAGCAGCGCGAACGCGAGGGCTCGCCACCACCGAGGACTGCGTGAGGCCTGCATCGTGATCACCCTACTCCGTACCGCCTTCGGGGACCTCAGCAGACCGCGCCGTCGGGGATGCACACGAAGCTCACGCTCCCCGGCTCGGCGCACGCCTGGCAGTTGCTCCCCATCGGGCAGCCGCTCGACCGGCAATCGCTGGGCGCCGGGGCGCAGCAGGTCGCCTCCAGCACCGGGCCGCCGGGCACGCTGCAGTCCTGGGGCACCGACACCGTCCCCGCCGGGCACCCGGCGCCCGGCGCGAAGTCGTAGCAGGCGTTCCCCGCCGCCTCGCACGCCGACACGGCCGGGGCGTCCGGCACGCAGCAGATCTCCTCCGCCGCGGGGTTGCACGCGAGCTCGGCCACCGCGTGGGTCCCGCTCGGGCACGACGTCCCCGGGCCGTAGGGCGCGCAGAAGTGACCCGCGACCTCACAGGACTCGCCACCGGGCGGACGCGGGAGGGAGCCACCGCAGCAGATCGCCGAGGCGCCGTCACCGCACGAGAGGCCGGGCACCTCGCCCGTGTCGATCGGGCAGCGGAGCATGCCATCGCTCCCCGCAGTCGCGCAGAAGTTCCCCGCCGACTCGCACTCGTTCACCGGCCCGGGAGGGTACGAGCCGGCGCAGCAGATCGCGGCGGCGCCGCAGGAGAGCCCCGGCACCTCGGCGGTGTCGATGGGGCAACGGAACATGCCGTCGCTCCCGGCGGAGGCGCAGAAGTTCCCCGCCGCCTCGCAGGCGTTGCCGGGGGGCGGCGAGGCGCTCTCGCAACAGACCAGGCCGGGGTCGCAGACCATGCCGCCGACCGGGCGCGCGTCGGCCGGGCACGCACCCGAGCCGTCCCCGCCGCCGCAGAAGAAGCCGCTCGCCGCGCAGTCGCTCGTGGGGCGGGAGGGATCGGAGCAGTCGGGGTCCGGCGCGGGACACCAGTCGTCGCAGACGCCGTCCGCATAGAAGCCGTGCTCGGCGCACAGGTCACTGGGATGCCCCGAGACGAGCTGCTCGTGGATGGTCTGTTTGTCGAGCGCGGGGGCGCAGCCGAGCAGGGCAACGCCGGCCAGCGCGAGGGTCAGCGCAGGGGGCAGCGCAGGGGTCAGCAAGGCAACGTGGCGAGAGGGGATCATCGTGGGCTCCTTCTGGGTTGAGCGAAGACTCGACTCCTCCAATCGCAATCGCTGGGCCACTTCACCCCTTATGATCTCAATACTTTTTAGCGCTCCATTCCGCTCCATTACGACTCATCCGCTCCGTCGCAGCTTGCGCGGACCCGGCGAGTGAGAGACGCTCGGGGCGTGGGGTTCCTCGCCGCCGGCACCGTGATTCATGGCCGATACGTCGTGCGCGCTGTCCTGGGCGAAGGCGGCGCGGCCGAGGCGTACCGCGTCGAGGATCGCCTTCGTCGCGAGGAGGTCGCGCTCAAGCGGCTGCGCGCCACCGACCCTCGGCTCACGACCTCGCTCCGGGAGGAGTTCGCCCGCCTCGCGCGCCTCGCCCACCCGGGGCTGCCGCGCGTCTACGACCTCGGGGCCCACGAGGGGCGGCTCTTCTACACCGCGGCCCTGATCGAGGGCGTCGCGCTGTCCGACGCCCCCGAGCGGGCGCGCGCGGCCCTGCCCGGCGCGCTGCGAGCGCTCGCGTTCCTCCACCGCCGCGGCCTGCGCCACGGCGACTTCAAGCCGGCCAACGTCCGAGCGCGCCCGGGGGACGGCGCGGGCGTCCTGCTCGACCTCGGGTGCGCACGCCCGTTTGGCCCGCCGACCGAGGACCACCTCAGCGGCACGCCGGGCTTTCTCGCGCCGGAGCTCCGCCGGGGCGCGCCAGCCGACGCGCGGGCCGATCTGTTCGCGGTGGGGGTGAGCCTGCAGCGGCTCGGCCTGTTGCCCGAGCTCGCGGCCGAGCTGACCCGCGAAGACCCGGCCGCGCGACCGGCGGAGGTCGCCCGCGTGCTCGAGGCGCTCGGGGATCGGGCGCCGCTCGTCGACGCACCGTCGGGCGCGGCGAGCGTCCTGGTCGGACGGACGGCGGAGCTGCGGGAGCTGACCTCGATGCTCGCCGACCTCCACGCCGCGCGGCGCGCGCCGCGGCTCTGGCAGGTCACGGGCCCGCACGGGATCGGCAAGAGCCGGCTGCTACGGGAGCTGAAGTGGCGCGCCCAGCTCGAGGCGTCGGCGATCGAGGGCGCCTCCTCGGCCGTGCGGCCGATCCGTGAGCTCCTCGGCGCCGCGACCGGCGAGCCCCTCGGCGACGGCGTCGACGCCCTGGTGACGGCGGTCGAGGCCCTCGCCGCCGGCCCGGCCCGCCTGCTCCTCCTCGACGACGCAGACCGGCTCGGGGACGCGGCCCGCGAGGCGCTCGCCCAGCTCGCGCGGGTCCTGCCAGCGGACGGTCGCGTCGCGGTCGTCCTGGGCGCCGAGTCGCCGCTCGCGTTGCCCGGCGCGCGGACGCTCGCGCTCGAGCCGCTCGACCGGGAGGCCCTCGCCGCGTGGGCCGGCGCCGCGCTCCCGAGGGCGCTGATCGACGAGGCCCTCCGGGTCACGGGCGGCCACCCGGCGCACGTGGAGTCGTTGCTCTCGCGCGCCGACGGCGAGGTGAAGCGGTCCGATCTCGAGGCGCCCCCGGAGCCGTCGACGCGTGCCCGAACGGACGCGCTCCCGGCCGGCCTGCGGCGCGCGC
>JAUHXR010000162.1 GCA_030426845.1 Polyangia bacterium
CGGCCGTTCGGCGTGGTCAGACGTGACGAGGCGATGCTCAGGCATCGTCGAGGAGCGGCTGGCCGCGCCGGACGGCTGTCCCGCCCGTGATTTGCGGCGGTTTCAAACCGATTGGCGCTTTAGCCGCTGAACGAGACGTTGAGGGTGCCGCCGCCCGCCGGCGCGCTGCCGGTGACGCGGCGGCCGACGAGCGCGCCGGAGATGCAGCGCGCGACGCCTTGGTTGCCGGTGCCGTTGTCGACGACGCGCGAGGTGGTGATGCGCCCGTCGTGGGCTACCGAGATCTGCACCGTGACCGAGCCGTGGGCCTGGTTCTGGGTGAAGCACTGCTGAGCCGCGCTCCGGACCTGGGCGCGGGCGAGCTCCTCGTAGGTCCGCGGGCGCCGGCGCCGGCCGGTGGTCGGCTCGTCGCTCGCGGGAGTCGGATCGGCGGCGGGGGGCGGATCGGCGGCCGGCGGGGGATCGGCGGCCGGCGGGGGATCGGCGGCCGGCGGGGGATCGGCGGCCGGCGGCGGGTCCTCGACCGGCGGGGGCGCGGCGGCCTCACCCTCGGCGGTCTCGCCCTCGCCCTCGGCGGTCTCGCCTTCGGCGGTCTCGCCTTCGGCGGCCTCGCCTTCGGCGGTCTCGCCCTCACCCTCGGCGGCCTCGCCCTCGGCGGTCTCGCCCTCGGCGGTCTCGCCCTCGGTCGCCGCCGCGACCTGCTCCTGCGCGTCAGCGACCTGCTCTTGCGCGTTCGCGAGGGCCTCGCCGGCCTGCTGCTGCGCCTCGGCCGCCTGCTGCTGCGCGGCGTTGATCTGCGCCTGGGCGTCCTGGACCGCGTCGTTGGCCTGGCTCTGCGCGTCCGCGATCGCGTCGTCGGTGCTCTGCGACGGGAGCCACCACAGGAAGTAGGCCGCGGCCGCGCCGCCGCCACCTGCGAACAGCAGGAAGACGAGGATGATCAGGAACAGCCCGCCGCCGCGCTTCTTCTTCGGCGGGGCGGTCGCCGGGGCGGCGCCGGCTCCGGTCACCGGGGCGGCCGACGCGGGAGCCCCCGGGAGCGGGCCGGGGGCGGGGGTCGGGTCGTTGGGGCCGAGGGCCGGTCCGGGCGGGGTGAACGCCGGCTCCGATCCCGCGCTGGGCGGGGTGGACGGGGCGATCGCCTGGGGGTGCGCGGCGGTGGGCGGGTAGGAGCCCGAGGCGCCCCCGTGGCCCGGCGCGGTCTCTCGCGGGGGGCCCCAGCTCTGGTTCAAGGCCGCTCCGCATCGCTCGCATGCGACGGCGTTGGGGGCGTTCGCGTGGCCGCAGTTGCCGCAAATCATGGGCGGAGGATAACCACAAAGCGCCCCCGCGCATGCAGTTGCTCGCACCGGCCTGGGGCCCCAGGATGGCCGCCATGAGCGCGCCCCTCTACGACATCGAGGTCGAGACCCTCGACGGCCAGACCCAGCCCCTGCGCGAGCACGAGGGCAAGGTCCTGCTGATCGTGAACACCGCCAGCCGCTGCGGCTACACGCCCCAGTACGAGGGCCTCGAGAAGCTCCACCGCAAGCTCGAGGGACGCGGCTTGGTGGTGCTCGGCTTCCCCTGCAACCAGTTCGGCGCGCAGGAGCCGGGGACCGCGGAGGAGATCGGCGCGTTCTGCCAGGCGAAGTACGACGTGACCTTCCCGATGCACGCCAAGATCAAGGTCAACGGCTCCGACGCGCACCCGCTCTACCAGCTCCTCAAGCGCGAGCAGAAGGGGATCCTCGGGACCGAGGCGATCAAGTGGAACTTCACCAAGTTCCTGGTCGACCGCGAGGGCAACGTGGTCTCGCGGCACGGCTCGCGCACCAAGCCGGAGGACCTCGAGGCGGAGATCGAGCGCCTGCTCTGACCCGCGCCGCTGCAGGGAAGTGCGGGCCGGCCGGAGCAGCCTGATAGCCTGCTTGGTCCGTGCGACTCAGGCGAAATGTCCCGCTTTTCGCGCTCCTGGCGTGCGTGGGCCTCGGCTGCGAGCGTCCGTCCACCCCGGACGGCGGCCCGGCGCCGGACGCGGGTCCTCCGGCGGTCGCCCCCTCGGTCGTCGCGACCGACGCGGGCCCGGCCGACCCCGCGTCGGCGCTCCGCGCCACCGTCGCCGCCCTCCGCGCGCTGCTGGACCAAGACGAGCTGCCCACCGAGTTCGACCCGCAGAGCCTGTTCGCGGTCGACCTCGAGGACGAGTCCGCGATCGCGGCTCGGATCGCCCAGCTCCGCGGCGCGCCGCCGCCCACCGACGCCGGCCCGCCGGAGCCCGTCGCCGACGCGGGCTGGCCCGAGGGCGGCCCCCCCGACGCCGCGGTGGACGCGAGCGCGCCGGAGGACGGGGGCGCTCCGGACGCAGGGGCGCGCGACGCCGTCCCGCCCGACGCCGGCCCGGCCCCGTCCTCCATGGACGCCGGGGCGATCGGCGCGCCCGACGCCGGAGGCCTCGACGCCGGCGGACTCGACGCGGGCTTCGACGCGACCCTCGAGGGGGAGCTCGAGCGGCTCCGGGCGGAGCGGGACGCGCTGCGGCTGCGCTTCCTCGAGCGGACCCGCGAGGAGCGCGAGACGACCCTGACCGCGGTGCGCGCGCGGCGCCGGATCGCGCTGGAGGAGAGCGCGTCGCGGGCGCAGGAGGAGGCGGCGCGCGAGGAGGCGCGGCTCGCGACGGTGGCCCGTGACCAGGCGCTGAGCCAGGCCGCGGCGAGCCCCTCGGTGATCGAGCGCGATCTCCTCGCCGAGCAGGCCCGGGTGCAGACCGCGCGCGCGGAGCTCGCCCGCTGGCTCGCGACCCGGGCCGAGCAGCGTCAGGGCGAGGCGCGCGCGAGCGCCGAGCGCCTGCGGCGCATCCACGCCCTCGAGCTGCACCGCGCGGCGATGACCCCGGAGGAGGCGGACGCCGCCTACGACGCCGCGGTCGCTCATCTCACGTCGGAGCGGACGCGGTTCGAGGAGGCGATCGAGGCGCTCGGCGCGAGCGACGACGAGGCGCCCGAGCTGGAGCTCGAGCTCGACCTCGACTCCGCCCCCTACGCGTCGGCGCCCGGTCGGGCCGCGCTCGCGCAGAGCTTCGCGCGCTTCCAGCAGGCGCGCGCGCGGGCGGTGGAGGAGGAGGAGGAGGTCCGCTGGGCGCACGCCGAGCTGCTCGCGTCGGACCTGCGGGCGATCGACGCCCTCCGCGTCAGCCTGCTGCCCCACCTCGGCGACGCCCACCGCGACGAGGTGCTCGGCCTCGGCGAGCTCGGGCGCGGGGAGCTCGGCCGCGAGCTCCAGCAGGCGAGGCTCCTGTTCACCTACTGGGCGCGGCGGGCCTGGCACGACGTCCCCAAGCTCCCGCGGCGCTTCGGCTCCCTGTTCCTGCGCTCGCGCAGCCGCACCGATCTCCTCTGGACGGCGGCGTGGGTGGTGTTCGTCGTCGTGCTCTGGCGGCAGCGCGAGGCGGTCACCGAGCGGCTCCGCGCGTGGGTCCACGAGCACACGGCCGAGCGAGAGTGGCGGCGCCTGCTGCGCCCGCTCTGGGCGGTGTTCGGGCCGCTCCTCGTCCCGCTCGCGCTCATCGGCGCGCTCCACGTGCTGCTGTGGCTGCTCGACGACCTGAGCGACTCGCTCGCGATCGACGCGCTGCGGGTCGTCGCCCTCAACGTCGCGTGGTTCTCCTTCCTCACCATCGCGGTGAGCGGCGTGTTCGTCTCGCGCCTCCGGCACGGGGCGGCCCGCGCGAGCGTGGCCCGACGGATCCTCGCGTCGGTCCGCATGGTGCTCGGCTTCGGCCTGGTCGTCGTGCTGATCACCGATCTGGGCGAGCTGCTCTTCGGGCGCGGCTACGTCTACGAGGTCGTGGTCGACCTCGCGTGGTTCGGGGTGGTCCCGATCGCCGCGATCCTGATCCACCGCTGGGCGGACGACGTCTGCGAGGTCCACCGCGAGCGGCACCCCGAGGGCTTCGTCGCGCGGAGCCTCGCGCGCGGCGACTCGGGCCTGCGGCGCCGGCTGCTCACCGCCGCGGCCGCGCTGCAGCTCGCGATCGCGGGGACCTACTCGGCGCTCAAGGACCTCGCGCTCCGCTTCGAGCAGTCGCGGCGCGCCTTCGCGTTCCTCTTCCGGCGTCGCCTCGAGCGTCGGACGGAGGGCAAGGTCAACGAGGCCGAGCTGCGCGAGCTCCCCCAGGCGCTCCGCGACGCGTTCCACGAGACGCCGGCCGCGCCCGAGATCGCGATCGATCACTACCCCGGCCTCGACGCCCTGGTCGCCCGCATCGCCGAGCGCAAGCAGCGCTCGGTTGGCCTCACCGTCGCGCTGGTCGGCGAGCGGGGCATCGGCAAGACGACGTGGATGCAGGAGCTGGTGCGCCGGGCGGACCTCGACGCGGCGATCCTCGACGTGCCGCACCGGCTCATCGACCCCGCGAGCCTCTGCGCCTGGCTCGCCCAGGCCCTCGAGCTCGCGCCCTCGGCCACGGTCGAGGAGCTCGCGGCCCAGCTCGGCGCGGGCGAGGGGCAGCGCGTCATCCTGCTCGACAACTGCCAGAACCTGGTCGTGCGCGCGATCGGCGGCACGGTGGCGCTCGAGGCGCTGCTCGAGCTCGCCTCGCACACCGCGGAGCGGGTGATCTGGGTCTGCAGCTTCGCGCGGAACACGTGGCTGTATCTCGAGCGCCACCGCCAGGGCCAGGACCTCTTCGCCCAGCAGGTGTCGCTGGAGCGCTGGAGCGAGGCGGAGATCGCGGCGCTCGTGAAGAAGCGGATGGACGCGGCAGGGATGCAAGCCTCCTTCCGTGATCTCGTGGTCGACCAGCTCAAGGGGAGCGCGCTCGAGGACGCCGTGCTGCGGACGCAGGGCGAGTACATCCGGCTCCTCTGGGACTTCGCCGAGGGCAACCCGCGCATCGCGATCCATTACTGGCTGCACTCGCTCATGGAGCGCGACGGCGAGCTCCGGGTGCGACTCTTCGCGGCGCCGGACGTCGAGGACCTCGACAAGCTCCACGAGGAGTCGCGGTTCCTCCTCGCGACGATCGCGCTCCACGAGAACGCGACGGTCGAGGAGGCGGCGACGAGCCTGGGATCGTCCATCCGGCAGTGCAGCGCGCTCCTGAGCTACCTGCGATCGCTCCACTACGTCGGGCGCGACCCGCAAGGGCAGTGGCGCATCACCACTCACTGGTACCGCGGCGTCATCCGCTACCTGCGGCGCCGCAGGTTGCTGTTCGACTAGTCACCCGGAACCGCGATTCATGGCAAATCCCACCGGCCCTCGCCGCGCGACTCGGCGTCACTCCTCCTCGAGATGCCCTCGGCATTCCTCGTCGTCGTTCTTTGATTCGCACGGCGATGGCTCGCCGGGATCTGCCATTCACTGCTGTTCCGCCTGACTAGGGGGCCCGCGTGGAAGACGTCTCCAACATCCTGCAGTTCCTGCGCCCCGAGGGCTTCCTGCCCGCGGCGCTCGTGCTGCTGCTCACCTACGTCCTCGCGCGCGTCGTCGAGGGATTCTTCGAGCGCCTCGGGACGCGCTTCGCGTCCTACCGGATCACGCTCCACCAGACCAAGGCGATCCTCCGGCTCGTCCTCTACCTGGGCGGCCTCGGCGCGGCCACGTCGCTCGTCTTCCAGCTCAGCCAGGAGGCGCTCCTCGCGCTCGGCGGCATCCTCGCGGTGGCGGTGGGCATCGCGCTCCGTGACCTCGTCGCGTCGATCATCGCGGGCATCACCATCCTGATCGACAAGCCGTTCTCCGTCGGCGACCGGATCACGTACGGAGGGGTCTACGGCGAGGTGGTGGAGATCGGCTTGCGCGCGGTCCGCCTCGTCACCCTCGACGACAACCTCGTGACCATCCCCAACAGCAAGTTCCTCACGGACATCGTCGCGAGCGGCAACGCGGGCGAGCTCGACATGCTCGTGCAGATGGACTTCTTCGTCGACCTCGGCGAAGACATCGGCGTCGCCAAGCGCATCGTCCGGGAGGCGCTCGCCTCGAGCCGCTTCACCTACCTGAAGAAGCCGTGGACGATCGTGATCAGCGAGGTGCAGCAGAGCGACTTCGTGGCGGTCCGGCTGCGCGCGAAGGTCTACGTGCTCGACCTCGCCTACGAGAAGGCGCTCGAGACGGACGTGACCGAGCGGGTGCTGGAGGCGTTCCGCCAGGCGGGCATCAAGGGCCCCGCCGTCCGTCACCGAGCCGCGTAGCGGCGGGAAGACGGACGGCCCCGTGCCCGTGCGGGCTTGGAGAGCCTCAATCCAAGTGGCGGTCCAGGAACGCCAGCTTGTGGCGCCACAGCTCGCGCGCCTGCTCGAGGAACACGAACGCGTGGAACGCGTGGATGCCGCCCTCGTAGTAGCGAGGCTCCGCCACCCCGCCGAGGCGCTCGATCGCGGCCGCGAGGCGGCGCGTGTCGTCGAGGAGCGGATCGCGGGTCCCCACCGGGATGAAGAACGGAGGCAGCGGCCGCGCGGGCGCCTCGCCGCGCTCGAGCCAGACGAGCGGGTCGGCGAGGTCCAGCGTCGGCCCGTAGCTCTCGAGCGGCTCGGTGAGGTAGCCCGTCTCGACCTCGGCCATGCGCTCGAAGACGAAGCGCGAGAGGTGGCGCTTGCGCCGCGCGAAGCGGCGCTGGTCGGACACCTGGAAGACGCCGCAGGCGGGCGCGACCGCGCGCGGCACGAGCCCCGTCTCGTGCACCGCGCGGGCGAACGGCTCCTCGCGCGGGTAGACGCTCATCAGCGTCACGGCGGTGGCGAGGTTGGCCCCCGCCGACTCGCCCGCGACGACGAGACGATCGAGGTCGGCGCCGAACGACGCGCCGCGCTCCGCCACGAAGCGGTAGGCGTCGGCGACGTCCTCGAGCGGCGTGGGGAACGGGTGCCGCGGGGCGAGCCGGTAGCTCACGTTGAACACCACGTAGCCGCGCGCCGCGAACGCGAGGGCCATCACCCAGTGGGTGTCCTTGCTGAGGATGCGGAAGCCGCCGCCGTGGATGTAGAGCACCGCGGGGAGAGGCCCGTCGCGATCGCTCGGGCGGTACACGTCGAGCCGGTGCTCGGGAACCGCGCTCCCCGGGAGGTACGGCAGGTCGCGGATCACCTCGACGCCGTAGCGGGCCGGCTGCGCCCGCGGGTGCAGCCGGGCGAGCCCCGAGAGGCCCTCGTAGAAGCCCTGCACGAGCTGGCCGCCCGCGCGCTGACGGAGCTGATCGAGCCGCGTTCGCACGGGCTCAAGCGTAGAGCACATCGCGACGATCTTCCCGTCGGCGGCGGGACGGCGCCCCGACGGGGGCGGCCGCGGCCGTTGTCCAGTCGCTGGCGGCTCGCGGCCGCTCGCCCGGTTCGGTCGACCGTTCGCCGCGCGGCGGGACGATCCGCGGAGGCGCGCGCGTACATTGCAGCGTGCGTCCCTTCGCACAGATCGGCGCGGGCGCGCTCGCCTTCCTCCTCGCGCTCCGCGCGACGGCCGCGGTCCTGAGCCTGCCGGCGGGCGCGCTCTACGACGGTGACCGCGACGCCCAGGTCGCGCTGGCCCGTGGGGTGGACCGCTGGACCTCGGGCGAGCTCGACCGCGGTGACTTCTCCACCGGCTCGGCCCGCTTCGACGGCGAGTGGCTCTTCGCGACCCGCATGATGGCGGTGCTCGGCTACGCGCAGACCGCGCGCCGCCACCCGGAGCTCCGGGCTGCCCACGCAACGCGGATCGACCACGCGATCGACGCGCTCGTCTCCCCGGCCGGCCGGGCCTTCGACCGCGAGGCCTGGGGCCATGACCCGATCGATGATCTCGGCGGCCCGCGCGCGCACGTCGCCTACCTCGGCTACCTCGCGCTCGCTCTGGCCCTCGCGCGCGAGCTCGATCCAGAGACGCGGCACGCCGACCTGGAGGCGCGGGTGGTGCAACACCTCGTGCGTCGCCTCGAAGATAGCCCGCTCGGGCTCCTCGAGACCTATCCGTCCGAGATCTACCCGATCGACAACACCAGCTTCTTCGGCGCGCTCGCGGTCCACGACCGCGTGACGGGCGAGGACCACGGCCCGCTCCTGCGTCGGCTGCTCACCGGGCTGCTGCGTGACTACCGCGACCCGCACTCGGGCTTGCTCTACCAGTCGGTCGATCCGCACGACGGGGCCCCCCTCGACGGGCCCCGCGGCTCGGGCACCGCGCTGGCCGCCTACTACCTCTCGTTCGCCGATCTGGACGCCTCGCGCGCCCTCTACGAAGCGATCCGCGAGCAGCTCTACGGCGCGACCCTCGGCTTCGGCACCGTGCGCGAGTATCCGCCCGGGGTCATGGGGTTCGGCGACGTGGACTCGGGCCCGGTGATCCTCGGCCAGGGCGTCAGCGCGACCGGCTTCACCCTCGCGCTCGCGCGGATCCACGGCGACCGCGAGGCCTACGAGACGATCTACGCGACCGCCTCGCTCTTCGGCGGGCCGGTCGAGCAGGGTGGGACCCACTACGCCCTCGGCGGCCCGATCGGCGACGCCCTGCTCTTCGCGCTCGCGACGGCGGAGGCGAGGTGAGGCGCGCCCTCGCCGGCTGGGCGCTCGGCCTGCTCGCGCTCGTCGGGCTCGAGCGCGGCCTCGCGCACCTCGCGGTGTCGATCAACGCGGCCGGGGCCTTGCTGTCTCCCGCGGGGTCGAGCCTCGAGGCGGCGGCCGTCGCGCTCGCGTTCCTCGCCGCGCGCCTCCTGCTCGTCGCGCTCGTCGCCGGCGGCGCGGCCCGGACGGCGGCCTACCTGGTCGGGCGCGTCGGTCGCTCGTCGCGCTGAGCTCTGCGGGGCGCTGGCTTCTGCGGGGCGCTGGCTTCTGCCGGGCGCTGGCTCCTGCCGGGCGCTGGCCTCTCAGCGCCCGAGGTGGAAGAGCGCGCGGCCGCTCTCGCGCTCGAACACGTCGACCCGGCCGCCGAAGCCGACCGCGACCCGCGTCGCCCCGACCTGGACGTACTGCGGGTCGAAGGTGCTCTCTTGCGACAGCGCCACGTCCCAGCGCCGGGCGCCGTCCGCGATCCCGAGGGCGGTCACCCGGTGCGGGCCGTTCTCCATCGCGTAGGCGAGGAAGACCTCGTCGCGCGCCACGAAGATCGCGGCGGGGCTGCTCGCCTCGGCGGAGAGCGGCGAGACGCCCGGGACGTCGAGCTGCCAGCCGCCCGCGAGGCCGACGCGCGGGATGCGGGTGCCGCTGTCGCGCTGGCCGCTCACGAGCGTGCGCGCGCCGTCGCCGAAGAGCGCGTCCTCGCTGATCCCGTCGACGTCCACGTCCGCGTCGAAGCGGTCGAGCTGCTCCCAGGGCGGCTCCCAGGCGCTCGACGACGAGAAGTCGAAGACGTGGTCGCCCATCAGGCGCTCGCAGCCCGCCCCCGCGTCCGGTTGCGCGGTGCCGTCCGCGAGCATCACCCGCGTGCGCCGGTCGTCGGCCGTCACGAGGATCGCGCTCCCGGGCTCCGCGCGGCAGAAGCGCTCCGGCCGCTCGCCCACGTTGAAGCGCCACCGCAGGCGCCCGCTGTCGATCGCGAAGGCCTGCACGTCGCCTTGCCCTGTCGCGAGGAGCAGGACGTCGCCCGCCTGGCCGACGATCGAGTGGTTGTGGCTCTCGACCGTGCCGAGCGGCTCGCTGAGCCAGAGGCGCCGGCCGGTGTTGCCCTCGTAGGCGGCGAGGTGCCGGATCCCTTCGCCCGAGTCGTAGCGCATGATCGAGCCGAGCACGTCCTCGGTGCCGTCGCCGTCCGCGTCGACCAGCATCACCATCCGCGCGCCCTGCGGCAGGTCGAAGTCGAGCGCGCCGTGCGCGAGGCCCTGGCTGATGCCCTCGGCGTTCTCCATCACGGCCACCGCGGTCCACATCCCGAAGCCGATCACCGCGACCACCGGCGCGACCACGAGGAGGCCGACGAGGACGAGCGCCCCGACGACCCAGGGCCAGATCGAGCGGCGCGGCGGCGGCACGGGCGCGGCGACGGGCGGAGGGGTCGCGCGCGGCGGCGGGGTCGCGATCGGCGCGGGCGCTCCGGCGGTCGCGGGGATCGCGGCGGTCGGCGCGAAGCCGGCCTGGGACCACGCCGGGCTCGGCTGGCTCACCGGCCCGGTCTGCCCGCGACCGAGGGCGGGCTCGAGCGCGTCGCGCAGGGCCTGGGCCGAGCCGGGCCGGCCGCTCGGCTCGCGCGCGAGACAGTAGTGGACTACCTGCCGCAGCCCGGGCGGGACGTCGGGCGCGACCTGGCCGAGATCGCGCGGCGGCTCCGTGTACATCTTCGCGATCAGCTCGGGGACCGTCTGCGCGTCGTAGGGCATCTGGCCGCTGAGGCACTCGTAGAGGATGACCCCGGCCGCGTAGAGGTCGGTGCGCGCGTCGACGAGCTTGGAGTCGCGCGCCTGCTCGGGGGCGAGGTAGTGGGCGGTGCCCACGATGGTGCCGGTGGCGGTGAGCGAGCCGATCGCCTCGGCCTCCTTGGCGATGCCGAAGTCGAGCACCTTCGCGCGCTCACC
Organism: Polyangia bacterium; assembly: GCA_030426845.1. Taxonomy (GTDB): domain Bacteria; phylum Myxococcota_A; class Polyangia; order Polyangiales; family Sandaracinaceae; genus JAUHXR01. Next base: position 10,457 of record JAUHXR010000162.1, read on the forward strand.
GTGCGGGGTCCGCTCGAGGAAGACGTTGTCCGGCTTGAGGTCGCGGTGGACGATCCCGACCGCGTGCACCGCGCCGAGCGCGTCGAGCACCTCGCCCATGATCCGGACGGTCTCGCTCGGGGAGAGCCGGCCCTCGCGGATGAGCCGGTCGCGCAGGCTCTCGCCCTCGAGCAGCTCCATCGCCATCCACGGCGCGCCCTCGTGCTCGCCCGCGTCGAAGACCTGCACGACCCCGGGGTGGCGCGCCTTCGACGCGGCCACGCCCTCGCGGAAGAAACGCGCCGTCCAGTCGGGGTGCGACTTGAACGCGTCGCTCATCACCTTGAGCGCGACCTGCTTCTGGAGGACCAGGTTCGTGGCCACCCAGACGGAGCCCATCCCGCCTTCGCCGAGCAGGCGGTCGACGCGGTACTTCCCCGCGATCACCTGACCGGGCTGGATCACGCGCGCAGCATAGCAGCCGGCGCGGGGGCGTCGGGGGTCGGGGCGTCGGGGGTCAGGGCAGCAGGTAGGTGAACACGCGCGCGTCGAGCGTGAGCTGCCACTGATCGGTGAACACGTCGCCCGCGCCCGCCGGGCCGGGGCGCCCGAAGCCGGGCCACCCGAAGCGGACCCCGACGTCGGCGAGGGGGCCGCGCCGGCTCGGCCCGGGGATCACCGCTCCGGCGAAGAAGCCGAAGGGCACGAGCGCGCTGTCGAAGGCGTTGCCGATCAGGATCGCGCCGCTGTACGCGCCGACGTAGGCGTGCTCGAGGATCGAGACGCCTACCCGGAGGTCGAACACCAGGTTGGCGCGCGGGTCGATGCCCGAGGGCGAGTCGCTGAACAAGATGCTCGCGAGCGGCAGGGTGAGCTCCACCCGGACCAGCTCGGCGAAGCGCAGGCGCAGGAGGAGCGCGGCGTCGAGCTGGGTGGTCTGGGTCAGGCGCGCGAGCGCGGTGACGGAGCCGGTCGGGAGGGGCTCGACGAACGGGAGGCCGCCGAAGAGACCTTCGGCCGTCGCGAACGGCAACACCACGTGGGTGTAGAGCCCGACCTCCACCACCTCCTCGGAGAACAGGCGGAGGAGCAGACCGAGGCCCGGGCCCTCGTACTCGGGGCTGGCCGGCGCGAGCTTGAGCTGGAGCGGCGCGATGTGGACCTGCAGGAAGTCCGTCACGCCGTAGGCCGCCCCGGCGCCGAGCTGGGCGTACACGTCGCCGGTCGGGTTGAGGTCGCGGACCGAGAGGCCGAGCTGCGGCACGAGCATCCCCGAGAGGTAGGTCATCGAGCGCGCGGCCCAGGTGGCGGGGTAGTCGCGCTCCGACTCGTGCTCGAGGTAGCCGACCTCGGGCCCGCGCTCGACCTCGCGCGGGGCGTAGATGCCGTTGGTCCCCGGGCGACCGGCGACGTCCTCCGTCGCGCCCGCGACCACGCCGCACACCTCCGCGCAGCCGTCGTCGCGGCAGTCCACGAGGCGGTCGCCGTCGTCGTCCTCGCCGTTGGTGCAGAGCTCATGGCCCTCCTCGGGCGGTCGGTAGCCGACGCAGAAGATCAGCCGCCGGCAGCCGTCGTCGGCGCAGTCGACCTGCCCGTCTCCGTCGTCGTCCTCGCCGTTCTGGCAGAGGCGCGGGGTGTTCTCGACGACCTGGGTGTTCTCGGCGACCGAGCTGGCCGGGGCGGCCTGCTCACCGGCCTCCTGGGCGGCCGCGGGGACGGTCGCCAGGCTCCCGAGGAGCCACGCCGTCAGGACCGTTCGACGTCGCATCGCGCGATCGTATCAGGCGCGGCTGCGGTAGCCTGCGCTCGATGTCCGACGTCGCATCCGAGGAACGCGGCGAGCTCGCCTTCGCGCCGGCGCGCGTCCGCGTCGTCGAGCGCCCCGACGGCGGGCGGCTCGTGACCTGCCCGACCCCGCTCGCGCCGTGCGAGCCGGCGGTGACGCGGTGGCTCGCGCGCTGGGCGTCGGAGGCTCCCGACCGTCCGTTCCTGCTCGAGCGGGACGCGCGCGGCGCGCTCGTGACCGCGACCTACGCCGAGGTCCACGCCCGGGTCGTCGCGGCGGCCCGCGGCCTCCTCGCGCTCGGGGCCGGCCCGGAGCGGCCGCTCGTCCTCCTGAGCGGGAACTCGATCTGGCACGCGGTCCTGTCGCTCGCGGCGCAGCACGTGGGCGTCCCCGCGGTGCCGGTGTCGGTCGCCTACTCGCTCCTCTCGCGCGACCACGCGAAGCTCCGGCGCATCGTCGAGCTCGTCGATCCGGCGGCGGTCTTCGTGGAGGACGCCGCGCCCTTCGCCCCCGCGCTCGCGGCGGTCGACCTCAGGCGGGCGACGGTGATCGCGGCCCGCTCCATACCCGACGGCTCCGTGCCCGACGGCGCCGTGCCCGACGGCGCCGTGTCGGTCGACGCGCTCCTCGCGCGCGCGCCGGGGCCGGAGGTCGAGGCGGCGCACGCCGCGGTAGGGCCGGACACGATCGCCAAGATCCTCTTCACCTCCGGCTCCACCGGCGAGCCGAAGGGTGTGATCAATACGCACCGTATGTTGACGTCCAACCAGCAGCAGATCGCGCAGTGCTGGCCGTTCCTCGAGGACCGCCCGCCGGTGCTCGTGGACTGGCTGCCGTGGAACCACACCTTCGGCGGCAACCACAACTTCTTCATGGTGCTGCGCAATGGCGGCACCCTCCTGATCAACCAGGGCAAGCCGGTGCCCGCGCTGGTCGAGCAGACGATCGAGAACCTGCGCGCGCTCCCGCCGACGCTCTACTTCGACGTCCCGCGCGGCTTCGACGTCCTCCTGCCGCACCTCGAGCGCGACGACGCGCTGCGCGAGCGGTTCTTCTCGCGGCTCGGCCTGGTCTTCTACGCGGGGGCGGCGCTGCCGCAGAGCCTCTGGGATCGCATGGAGGCGGTCAGCCTGCGCGCGCGGTCCACCCCGATCCCGATGGTCAGCGCGTGGGGCTCGACCGAGACCTCGCCGCTCGTGACGAGCGTCCACTTCCCCATCCCGCGCGCCGGCGTGATCGGACTGCCGGCGCCCGGCTGTGAGATCAAGATGGTCCCCAACGGAGGCAAGCTCGAGATGCGCGTGCGCGGCCCCAACGTGACCCCCGGCTACTGGCGCCAGCCCGCGCTGACCGCGGCCGCGTTCGACGAGGAGGGGTTCTACAAGATCGGCGACGCCGGCCGCTTCGAGGACCCGGACGCGCCCGAGAAGGGCATCGTCTTCGACGGTCGCGTCACCGAGAGCTTCAAGCTCACCACCGGCACGTGGGTCCACGTCGGCACCCTCCGGGTCGAGGTCGTCGCGGCCTGCGCGCCGGTCGTCCAGGACGCGGTGATCACCGGCCACGATCGCGACGAGGTCGGGATGCTCGTCGTCCCGAGCCTCGAGGGCTGCCGCGACGTCGCGGGCCTCGGACCGGACGCGCCGCTCGAGGCGCTGGTCGCGCACCCCGAGGTGCGGCGGCGGATCGCCGAGGGGATGGCGAGCCACGCCCGCGCGGGCGGCTCGTCGCAGCGGGTCACGCGCGCGCTCGTGCTCCTCGAGCCGCCCTCGATCGACGCGGGCGAGATCACCGACAAGGGCTACCTGAACCAGCGCGCGATGATCGAGCGTCGCGCCGCCGACGTGGCCGCGCTCTACGCGGGCGAGGACCCGCGCGTGATCGAGGCCGCGCGATGAGCGAGCTGCCGCTGGCGACGCGCCTCATCCTCGAGGCGGCCGAGGCCCTCGGGATGCGCGGCGAGGTGCTCGACCCGGAGTTCGGCTACCTCTTCGAGATCACGGGCCCGGGCCGCACCCAGCGCTTCGTCGGCGGCCGCTCGCCGCTCAACGACGCGGTGGCCGCGCGCCTCGCCGAGGACAAGCACTACAGCGCCCTGCTCCTCGCCCGGGCCGGGCTGCGCGTGCCCGAGACGGTGCGGTGCATCAGCCCGCGCGGGCCGAGCCTCACCGCCTACCGAGACGTCGCCGGACCGTCGCCGGGCCTCGCGCTGGCCGAGCGCCTCGGCTACCCGCTGGTGGTCAAGCCCAACCGGCTGAGCCACGGGCGCGGGGTGCGGCTCGTGACGGACGAGGCCGCGCTCCGCGACGCGCTCGACGCGGCGTGGGACCTCGACGCGATCGCGCTGGTGCAGGAGCGCGCCGAGGGCCGCGACGTGCGGCTCGACTTCGTCGACGGTCAGCTGATCGCCGGCTACGAGCGGCGCCCGCTCGAGGTCACGGGGGACGGCGTCCGCACCTTCGCCGAGCTCGCGGCCGCGTTCGACGCCCGCTTCGCGGAGCCCGGCCGCCTCGCGCACGACCCGCGGCTGATCGCGCGGCTCGGCGCGCGCGGCCTCGACTGGGTCGTCCCGCGCGGCGAGACGTTCCGCGCCGACGACGCGATCCTGAACCTCAACGGCGCCGCGACCGCCTCGCTCGTGACCACGATCGACGAGCCGCTGCGCGCGGCCTGCGCGGCCGCGGCCGAGGCGATCGGCCTGCGCCACTGCGGGGTCGATCTGAAGGTTCGGGACGGCGCGCCGCCGACGTTCATCGAGGTCAACGCGTCGCCGCTTCTCTTGCAGATGTACAATCTTGGCTGGCGGGCCGAGGCGCTCGCCGCGCAGCGCCGCGTGCTCGAGGCGATCTTCGCGTCATGATCCGCCGGTGACCGCCCCCGCCCGCGCCGCGATCCTCACCGCCCTCGCGGCCGTCGCGAGCGTCGCCTGCGCGGGCGCGTCCCCGGCCGCGCGCGTGGAGCGAGCGCGAGCCACGGCTCGACGGGCGAGCGCTCCGTCTCCCGCGCCCGACCCGGAGCCCGTCGCGGAGGCGGTCGAGCCCGCGCCGGTCGCGCCCGTCGCGCCGCCCGCCCGCGCGGTGACGATCGGCGCGAGCGGTGACCTCCTGTTCCACCTCAAGGTCATCCGCTCGGCCGAGGAGCACGCCGACCAGGGGGGCGCGCGCCGGGTGCTCGCGGGCCTGCGCGAGGTGATCGGCGAGGACGAGGTCGCGTTCGCCAACCTCGAGACACCGCTCTCCACCCGCGTCCCGCCAGAGACGGGGGACCCGCCGGTGATGGGGTGCCCGCCGGAGTTCGCCGAGGCCATCGCGGCCGCGGGCATCGACGCCGTCTCGGTGGCCAACAACCACAGCTACGACCAGATGGCGGCCGGGCTCGAGGACACCCTCCGCGCGCTCGCCGGCGCCGGCGTGGGCGCGGTCGGCGCGAGCCCCGAGCTCGCCGAGGCGCCCGGCCCGCTCGTCGTGACCCGCGGCGGCGTGCGCGTCGCGATCGTCGCGTTCACCGAGCGGGTGAACCGGGGCCCCGCCGCGCGCGGGCCTTACGTCCAGGTCGCGCGCTACGAGGAAGAGGCGGTCCGCGCCGCCCTGATCCGCGCGCGCCAGGCTGCCGATGTGGTCGTCCTGTCGATCCACTGGAGCCACGACTTCGTCGACTCCCCCCGCATCGTCCAGCGCGAGCGCGCGCGCGCCCTCGTCGAGATCGGCGCCGACCTCATCGTCGGCCACGGGCCCCACGTCCTGCAGGAGGTCGAGCGCCTCACCTCGCCGCGCGGCGACGCGGTCGTCGCCTACAGCCTCGGCAACCTCGTGAGCAACCAGGGCATGCGCTACTGGGCGGGTCGCCGCATCCCGCCCTCGATGCACCCCGCGGTCGTGGTCCCCGAGGTCCGCGACGGCGCGTGGCTCCGCGTGCGGTTCGCGCTCGACGGCGATCGCGTCCGCGTCGACGCGCTCGAGGCGGTCCCGCTGTGGACCCGCAACAACTTCCTCGAGGTCGCGACCGACCGCGCCGAGCGCCTCGACATCGGGGTCGGCCCGCTGCGCGCGGCGAGCGAGGCGCTGCAGACCGAGCGACGGCCCGTCATCGCGCAGGCGCTCGGCGAGGCGGTGACCCTGCTCGAGTGACCCGCTCGAGTCGCTGCGCGGCGCGACGGAGGTACCCTCCGCCGTGATGCACCGCCTCCTCGTCGCCCTCGCTCCGCTGCTTCTGATCGGCTGCTTCGATCACCACTCCGACGGGCCCGCGCCCGGCGTGGACAGCGGGCCTCGCGACGCGGGCCTCGACGCGGGCCGGCCCGACCTCTTCCCGGACTCGGGTCTCCCCGACGCCGGCGGCTGCTTCTTCGACCGCGGCGACGAGTACCGGCTGCTCTTCGAGGAGGCCGAATGCATCGGACTGACCGACCCCACCTGCGCAGACTGCCATCAGCGCCCCGACGGCTGGGTCCTGCGTCCGCGCGCCGACGGGACGCCGCCGCCGCCTTTCCCGTCGGTGCTCGACCCGAGCTGCATCGTCTGCGAGTGAGCGCGAGTGATCGTTCCATCAGCGGGACGGACCATCTCAGAAATCACCCCTGATGGCCTTGGCCACGGGTGCCCAGAATCAGCCGGCCTACGGAATCAGCCGACACGCACGGAGGGACACCCATGACGATCGCCATCACCGGAGCCACCGGTCAGCTCGGCCGCAAGGTCATTCACGAGCTCCAAGTCCAGGGACGCGACGACGTCGTCGCGCTCGCGCGCTCACCCGAGAAGGCGTCCGACCTCGGCGTGCCGGTCCGCCAGGCCGACTACGACCAGCCCGACACGCTGCGGAACGCGCTCGAGGGTGTCGATACGCTGCTGCTCATCTCGGCCAACGAGATCGGCAAGCGGGCGGCCCAGCACCGCAACGTGATCGACGCCGCGGTCGACGCCGGGGTCGGGCGCATCGTCTACACGAGCCTGCTCCACGCCGACACGTCGAAGCTCGCGCTCGCCGAGGAGCACCGGCAGACCGAGGCCGACCTGCGCGCGGCCAACGTCGAGCACACCGTCCTGCGCAACGGCTGGTACACCGAGAACTACACCGGCGCGATCGGCGCGGCCCTCGCCCACGGCGCGGTGTTCGGCAGCGCGCGCGATGGCAAGATCGCGAGCGCCACGCGCGACGACTTCGCGGCCGCCGCGGCCGCGGTGCTCACGAGCGACGGACACGCGGGCAAGACCTACGAGCTGGCCGGCGACGAGGCCTACACGCTCTCCGAGCTCGCGGCGGAGATCGCGCGCCAGTCCGACAAGCCCGTCGCCTACACCGACCTCCCGGAGGCCGACTACGCCGCGGCGCTCGCCCAGGCGGGGCTCCCCGAGGGCTTCGCGAAGGTCCTCGCCCAGTCCGACGCCTGCGCGGCCGAGGGCGCGCTGTTCGACGGCTCGCACCAGCTCTCCGCGCTGATCGGCCGGCCTACGACGCCGCTCGCCGCTGCGGTCGCCGACGCGCTGCGGTCCGCGTAGGCCGCGCGCTCGCTACGCGTCCGGGGTCTCCAGCGGCTCGAGCTCGAGCCCGAAGGTCGCGCAGGCGAGCTGGTCCGCCTCGGCGCGCACCGCCTCGAGCAGCCTCCCGTCGAGGTAGAGCTCGACGAGCGTCGGGACCGCCAGCACGCAGAGGACGCCGGGGATCGTCCCGGCGAAGAACCCGAGCGCCCCGCCGACCAGCCCGGCCGCGCGCGCCGGGAGGTGGAGCACGGCGTTGACCGCCTCGCTCGTCTTGGGGGTCACCGTGAGCTCGCCGATCGGTGACGCGCGCCACGGGACCCTCACCCGCTCGGCGAGGTGCGCCGCGAGCTCCTCGGCCGCGTCCTGCCTTCGGACCTCGACGAGCTTCGCGACCGCGTGCGCGCCGACGAGATAGATCCCGTACCGGTCCGCGCCGCGGGTCCACCCGACGACGACCTCGCGCGGCCGCGTGATCGGCAGGCCGTCGGCGACGACCGTCGCGGGCTCGACGCCGGCCCGGTAGTCCGCGGTCGTCGGCGGAGGGGTCACGCGGATCGAGCCCTCGATCACCCGAACCAGGCGCGAGCGAAACGGGGGGTCGATGACCGTGACCAGCGGGGGGGTGACGGCCAGCAGAGCGCCGAACCCGAGCGCCATGGGGAGGGCGAGGATCTGCTCCTCCGCCCCGGCGAGGATCATCAGTCCCAGGATCGCGAGCCCGGCGACGTAGAGCGCGCGCGCGATCGCGAGCTGTCGCAGGCCGGCCCGGGTCGGATCGCGCTCCGGCGCGGGCGGGAGGAACAGGACGTCGGTCCCCTCCTTGCGCACCTCGACCCGGCCCATGATCGTCTTCATCGACGCAAGTCTACTCGACGCGGCGCGTCGCGGCGTGCGCGCCCCCGCGCGTCTCGGCTCCCTTGGAGCCGGGGGAGGTCACTCGTCGAAGATGTGGCGAAGATATACGTCCGGGTTGGCGAGGAAGTCTCGCGTGATCTGGAAGTGCTCGGTCTCCTCGAGTCGGACCGGCCGCATGCCCTCTGCGTCGAGCTGGTAGATCAGGGCGTTGGGGTAGGAGAGCAGGATGGGCGAGTGGGTCGCGATGATGAGCTGCGAGCCACCCTCCACGAGCTGCCGCATGCGTGCGAGCATGACGAGTTGACGGCGCGGCGAGAGGGCGGCCTCCGGCTCGTCCATCAAGTAGAGGCCTTCGTCGCCGAAGCGCTCGGTCACGAGCCACAGGAACGCCTCGCCGTGCGAGCGCTCGTGGAGCCGCTCCCATCCATAGACGGCGTAGTCCTCGGCCTCCGTGGCGACGTTGAAGAGGCTCTCCGCGCGCAAGAAGAAGCGCCGTCGCGGCCGCCGGTGGCTGCGCACCGGCACGAGGTGCTGGTACAGCTCGGACTCGCTGGGGCGGGCTCGGGTGTTGAAGTTCTGGCTGCCTCCCTCGGGGTTGAGGCCGAGCAGCAGGGCGATGGCCTCGAGGAGCGTCGATTTGCCGCTCCCGTTCTCGCCCACGAGGAAGGTCACGGCAGCGGACAGCCGGAGCTCGTGGAGACTGCGGATCGCGGGGATGTCGAAGGGGTACCCGGCCGGCGTCTCGCGGTCTTCGCGTCGGCGGACGGCGCGCAGGAAAACCTCGGGCTCGCTCCTTCGTCGCCCCATCGCGGCTCAGGCGACGTGGCTCAGGGGCGCGCCGCGGCGGAGGGCGAAGTAGCTCGGGGTGCCGACGCGGGCGACGCCGAGGTCGAGGTAGGACCAGCCGAGGAGCAGCTCGGCGCTGCCCGCGTTCACGGCGACGATCGGGTCGCGGACGCGGGCGGTCGGGTCGAGCGCGGCGTGCTTGCCGAGGCCGTAGTCGAGGAGGAGGCCGGCGCCGTAGGGGCGCGGGATGCGGTAGCCGACCGTCGGCCGGACGACGTAGTGGCCGTAGGTCTTCGGCGCGCCGCCCTGCGGTTCGAGATCACGGCGCTCGAGCTCCCAGGGCTCGTCGAGCGGGGTCTGGACGACGCGGCAGTTCCAGCCGCGGAGCGCGCCGCCCGGGTCGCGGTGGAAGACCTTGCAGAACTTCGTCCACGTGAGGCGCTCGACGACTGACGGGAGGTTGAGGCTGACCCCGTCGTACTCGCGCTCTTCGAGCGCGGCCTCGTCGATCGGGTGGCCCTCCTGCATGACCCGATCGAGCTCGGCGGCGCTCATCGTCACGAGGTCGCGCAGCGTCAGCCCGGCCATGGCCGCGAGGGTAGCAGGCCGTTCGTGAGGGCAGGAGGGATCGATGGCCGGCCCGCGGCGTATCTTCCGACGTGCCCGTGCGCTCTCGGCTGCTGTTCGCCTACGCGCTCCTCCTGACCGGCGCGGCCCAGGCGGCCGCCTGCGGGACCGACGAGGACGTGAGCGGGGCAGCCCAGGAGGCGGAGGCGGCCTCCCCGCCGCTGGTCGTGGGGACCGCCGCGCCGCGAGCGGCCACCGCGCGCGAGGACGAGGCGCCAGCGCTGCGCGCGCGGATCGCGGAGCTCGAGGCGCAGCTCGCGACCTGTCAGGCCGCTCAGCCGCCCATGCAGCCGACCGGCTCGGCGCCCGCGTCGACCGGCGCGATGGAGCCGATCCCGGAAGGGGTCGACGTGCCCGAGGGCGTCGAGGCGCCCGAACCGGCGGAGGAGGAGCAGGCGGAGCAGTGGGAGGAGGACCCGCCCCCGCGTAGCTGGCGCGGCGACGACGGCTCGCTCCTCGACGTGCCCTTCGACATGCTCGACTTCTGAGCGCGGTACCCTTCGCCATGCTCGAGCGAGCGCACTGGAACGGGGCGCGGTGGCGACCGCAGGAGGCGCGCGGCCACTACGAGAGCTGGTTCCTGCGCGCGAACCACCCGAGCCGACCGCTCGCGTTCTGGATCCGCTACACGATCTTCGAGCCGCGCGGTCGACCGGGCGACGCGCGGGGCGAGCTCTGGGCGGTCGCCTTCGACGCAGAGCGCGGGCGGGTCGTCGGCAGCAAGCAGGACGTCGACATCGGTCGCTGCGCGTTCGGCAAGAGCGCGCTCGAGGTCACGATCGGCGACGCGACGCTCGACGCGGAGGCGCTGGTCGGCGGCTGCGAGGGGCAGGGGCACCGCTTCGCGTGGTCGATGCGCTACGCCTCGGACGAGCCGCCGCTGCTCCTCGTCGATCCGCCGCTCTACGGGGCGCCGCTCCCCAAGGCCAAGGCCCTCGTGCCTGCGCCGCTGGCCGTGTTCGATGGCTGGCTCGAGGTCGACGGCGAACGGATCCCGATCGACGGCTGGGTCGGCAGCCAGAACCACAACTGGGGCTCGCAGCACACCGACCGCTACGCGTGGGGCCAGGTCGCCGGGTTCGACGGCCGGC
>JAUHXR010000509.1 GCA_030426845.1 Polyangia bacterium
CCAGCATCACGGAAGAGTACCTGCGCCTGGCGCGGCTCCCTGCGCCACGGCTCGAGCCGATCGATCTCGGCGAGATCGTCGACGAGGTCGGTCGCTTCGTCGCGCGCGAGTTCGAGACGAGCAACGTGACGCTCGCGGTGCAGGTCGGCGCGCGGCTGCCCACGGTGGCGGCGGATGAGCCTCAGATCCGGCAAGCGCTCCTGAACCTGCTGCGCAACGCGCGCGAGTCGATGCCCGAGGGAGGCGAGGTGCGGCTCGCCGCGGAGTCGATCGACGGCGGGCTCGCGATCGTGGTGAGCGACCAGGGCGAGGGGATCTCACCCGAGAGCCGCGCGCACATCTTCGATCTGTTCTACTCGACGAAGGAGCGGGGGAGCGGCCTCGGCCTGCCGCTGACGCAGCAGATCGTGAGCGCGCACGGCGGGCAGATCCGCTGCGAGGACGCGCCGGAGGGCGGGACGGTGTTCACGATGTGGTTCCCGCGCCTGCGCGCGGAGGCCGGCGCGGAGGCGTCCGCGTAGCAAGCGGCGGCGGTTCGTGGTAGCCGCACGGCATGAGCCAGACCCGCCTCGACGGCCGGAGCAGCGACGCTCCCCGCCCCATCACGATCGTCACCGGCTTCCAGCGCTTCCCCGAGGGATCGGTGCTCTACAGCTGCGGCAAGACCCGCGTGCTGATCGCCGCGTCGGTGGAGGGCTCGGTGCCGCCGTGGATGAAGGGCAAGGGCAAGGGCTGGGTCACCGCCGAGTACGAGATGCACCCGCGCTGCAACCCGGAGCGCTCCCGCCGGGCGCGCGACCGCGGCAAGATCGACGGGCGCAGCTCGGAGATCCAGCGGCTGATCGCGCGCGCGCTCCGCGCTGCGGTGCGCATGGACAAGCTCGGCGAGCAGATGATCACCGTCGACTGCGACGTCCTCGACGCCGACGGCGGCACCCGCACCGCCTCGATCACCGGCGGCTTCGTCGCCCTCGCGATCGCGCTCGACAAGTTGCGCCAGGCGGGCCAGGTCCAGGCCGGCGTGCTGCGCGAGGAGATCGCCGCGATCAGCGTCGGCATGGTCAAGGAGAAGCACCTCGTCGACCTCTGCTACGAGGAGGACAGCGCGGCCGAGGTCGACCTCAACGTCGTCGCCTCGGGCGGCGGCGCGCTCGTCGAGGTGCAGGGCACGGCCGAGGGCGCGCCGGTGCCCAAGGCGGACTTCGACCGGCTGCTCGAGCTCGGGCTCGGGGCGATGCCCACGCTCGTCGCGGCTCAGCGCGCGGCGCTCGCCGAGGCGGGGGTCGACATCACGAAGCTGATGGCGTGAGCGGCGCGGTGAAGCTCGTCGTCGCGACGCGGAACGCGGGCAAGGTCCGCGAGCTCGACCGGCTGCTCGGCGGCCTCGGGCTCGAGCTGGTGGGCCTCGACCCGTCGGTGCCGGACGTCGTGGAGGACGCGGACACCTTCGAGGGCAACGCGGAGAAGAAGGCCATGGAGGTGGCTCGCCGACTCGGAGCGATGGTGGTCGCGGACGACTCGGGCCTCGTGGTGGACGCGCTCGGCGGGGCGCCGGGGATCTTCTCGGCGCGCTACGCGGGGACCCACGGCGACGATCAGGCGAACAACGACAAGCTGCTCCGCGAGCTCGAGGCGGTGCCCGACGCGGACCGGACGGCGCGCTTCGTGTGCGCGCTCGCCTTCGCCGACCCCGACGGCCCGCTCGGCGCGCGCTGCCACGTCGTGCGGGGGACGATCGAGGGGACGATCCTGCGCGCGCCGCGCGGCGACGGGGGGTTCGGCTACGACCCCCTGTTCCTGCCGCTCGGCGAGACGCGCACCACCGCGGAGATGCCGCCCGCGGAGAAGAACGCGATCAGCCACCGCGCGGAGGCGGCCCGCGCGCTCGGCGCCTTCCTGACCGCCTACCTCGAGGAGCGACGATGACCGACGACGCGGCGACCGACGAGACCGACCGCTACGAGCTGTTCTACTGGCCGATGATCCAGGGCCGCGGGGAGCTGGTCCGGCTCCTCTTCGAGGACGCGGACGTGCCGTACCTCGACGTCGCGCGGTTGCCCGAGGAGCAGGGCGGCGGGGTGAAGGCGCTGCTCGCGATGCGCGACGGCGAGGGCCCGGGCGCGCTGCCCTACGCGCCGCCGATCCTGCGCCACGGCGAGCTGGTGATCGCGCAGACCGCGGTGATCGCCGACTACCTCGCCGACCAGTTCGGGCTCGCGCCAGCGGACCTCGCGGGGCGGCTCGCGTGTCGCCAGCACATGCTCACGATCATGGACGCGATGAGCGAGGCCCACGACGTCCACCACCCGATCGCGACGTCGCTCCACTACGAGGACCAGCGGGACGCGGCGAGGGCGGCGGCCGAGGCCTTCGTCAGGGAGCGGCTGCCGGGCTGGCTCGGCTACTTCGAGCGCGTCGTGAAGGCGGGCGGCGGCTGGACGGTGGGCGGGCGGGCGAGCTACGTCGACCTCGCGCTCTTTCAGCTCCTGACGGGGCTGACCTACATGTTCCCGAAGGCGATGGAGGCGAACGCCGAGGCGACGCCAACCCTACGCGCGCTCGAGGACGCGGTCCGCGCCCGGGCCGGGATCGCCGCCTACCTCGCCTCCGAGCGCCGGCTCCCGTTCAACGAGCAAGGCATCTTCCGCTACTACGAAGAGCTCGACGTCACCTGAACCGCGAGGGCCCGGGCCCTCGCCCGGGTGCGTGAGAAGCGCGCGGCGCTCTGGCCGACGCTTCGGAGCCCGCGGGCGGTGAGCGCGCCCAGGGCGAGGGCGAGCGCGCCGACCAGCGCGAGGGCCGCGAGCGCGAGGGCGGACGCCGCGCCGACCACGCAGAGCGCGGCCACGACCACCATGAGGGCGGCGAAGACGACCCCGAGGGCGATCACGCAGGCCACCGCGATGGCGGCGACCGCGAGGGTGGCGAGGCCCATCACCATCGAGAGGCCGACCCCGAACACCGTGGCCCCGGTCACGGCGAGGGACCACTTGGCGAGCCGCCCGGCCGAGCGGGCGGCCTCGGCCAGCCGCTCGACGGTCGACCGACCCAGCCTCTCGTCGAGCGCGAGCTCCGCGTTCATCGTCGCGTCCATGGAACACCTCGGCGGTTGGCGCGCCACGCGGCGCACTCCCCTCCTACGGCTGCCGCGGCCGGCCTATTTCACCCGCCTGCGATGGCCGGGGTTGGCGAATCGGGGTAGCCTTCGGCGGTTCCTGCGGGGTGTCGCACAGCCTGGTAGTGCACGAGCTTTGGGTGCTCGTTGTCGCCGGTTCAAATCCGGCCACCCCGATCCCCCCAGCGCCCTTAGCTCAGTCGGATAGAGCGGCGGCCTTCTAAGCCGATGGTCGGAGGTTCAAATCCTCCAGGGCGCGTTCTCGCTTCGCTCGAACACTGCGGCGCCTTCGGCACCGCTCCGCGCGTCGCGCGGGCCCGGGCTCTTTGGCTCCGCCGAAGTCGTCCGACTCCGTGGACTTCGGCGCCCGCGGCGCCTGCGTCCACTGCGCTCGGACGATTGCGACGTCGAGCGGTTCCTCCAGGGCGCGTTCTCGCTTCGCTCGGACACTGCGGCGCCTTCGGCACCGCTCCGCGCTTCGCGCGGGCCCTGGCTCTTTGGCTTCGCCGAAATCGTCCGACTCCGTGGACTTCGGCGCCTGCGGCGCCTGCGTCCACTGCGCTCGGACGATTGCGACGTCGAGCAATTCCTCCAGGGCGCGTTCTCGCTTCGCTCGAACACTGCGGCGCCTTCGGCACCGCTCCGCGCTTCGCGCGGGCCCTGGCTGTTTGGCTCCGCCGAAGTCGT
>JAUHXR010000163.1 GCA_030426845.1 Polyangia bacterium
TGCTCGAGGGCGCGGCGCGCGAGGAGCTGATCGATCTGCTGCGCGCCCTCGCGCTCGAGATGGCGACCCTCGAGGCGCGCGACCCGACCGAGCCGGGGCCGACCACCCTGGAGCTGGCCCGTCAGCTCCTCTTGACCGAGTCCCCCGCGTTCGCGGCCGGCGACACGACCTGGGTGGTGCGCCGCGACGCGCGCGGGCTCGCCCTCCCCGACACGAGCGGCGGCCTGGTCGCGCCCTTCGTCGACCGCGACGGCGACGGCCTCGCCGACGTGGACTCGCTCGGGCGCTTCGTCGACGGCGCGGGCGACGCCCTCGACGTGCCGGCGCCCTTCCGGGTGCTCGCCGAGGCGGGTATCCCGCGCGATCCGAGCGGCCGCGCGCTCCGCACCGACGGCACCCGCTACTACGCCTACTTCGACGCGAGCCAGACGATGCTCGCGGGCCTCACCGCGGAGGTCGGCCCCTGGCTCGCCCCCGACGCACCGACGCTGCTGCGCGCGAGCCGCGGCCTGCCCGTCCTGCTCGGCCCGTCGATGCAGCTCCGCCAGCCTTACGAGCGCTATTCGCTCGTCTACGACGGCTTCGACACCTTCAACGGCCCGATGCTCGACGCGGTCGCCGCGGTCGGCGAGCTGCTGCCGCGCGACTCCACCCAGGACGCGCTCGTCGTCACCGAGGCGCTGCTCCGCGACCACGAGTCGGAGGTCGCCGGCGTGATCCGCGCCGCGCGGCACCTCGCCAACCGCTCCGACAGCTACCCCAACGCGGCGCTCACCGCCGACAGCATCCTGTGGGACGACCTCATCCTCCTGCTGACCCGGATCGCTCAGGTCCCCGGGATGCTCGAGGCGATCCTGCGCTCGTTCTCGGACCCGCGCTCGGCGGGGCTCGGCGAGATCTACGGCGAGTTCATGCGCAACCGCGACCGGGTCACCTACGACCCGGTCCTGACCAACGGCCCGCCCGCCGGCCTGCCGCTCGACCAGCCGGTGAACCACGCCGCGCCGGACACCTTCGACAACGAGAGCCTCTTCCAGCGCACGGTCGCGCTGATCGACGGGCTCAACGGCGTGCAGGTCTGCAACCGCGCGGGCGCCGAGCTGAACCTCACCGTGCGCCTCGGGCCGCTGAGCGTGCCGCTCAACTACCCTCTGTTCGGGTCGGTCGACGCCTGCGACATCATCCGGATCGACAACGTGGCCGAGGCCTACGCCCGCGCGATCCTCGGGGACTACGAGCTCGAGCTCCAGAGCGGCTTCCTCAGCGCGCTCACTTCTCTGGCGGACTCGCTCGGGATCGACGTCGACGGCGCGCTCGAGGCCGCGTTCGGCATCCACGGCCTCACCCGACGCCCGACGCCCGAGGCGCTCAACCGCCTCGTCTTCTGGGGCCTCGCCGACAGCTCCGGCACCGCGTCCTGCGTGCCCGACTCCAACGGCGGCAACTGCAACAGCCGCGCGGCCGGCCAGCTCTTCGACCCGGTCACCGACCGGCACGGCAACGACGTCGTCGCGCGCTACCACGGGACCATCTTCGCGTGGGAGTCGCCCGGCTTCTACGAGGGCATGACCCCGCTCCTCTCGGTGCTCCACCAGCCGGGCTACACGTTCGACTTCGAGGGCAACTACTTCTTCGGGGATCTGCTGGGCACGCTGCACGCGCACTGGGCCTCGACCGGGAGCACCGAGACCTGCGGGCCGCCCACCTGCGCCCCCGGCGACCCGAACTTCAGCCACCAGTCGAACGCGCGCGCCTACGAGCCGCTGATCGCCGACGGCTTCGTCGAGGGCGAGATGACGCGGCGCCTCCACGCGATGAACCTCGCGCTCGAGGCGATCGAGGTGCGCCCCGGCGTCGACGGCGTGGCCGCGCTCGCGGTCGCGGGCGAGGAGATGATCGACCCCCTCCAGAACCCCGGCTTCACCGACCGGCGCGGGCGCAGCTTCACCACCGTGAACGACGGCTCGCGCGAGGTCGCGATGACGCCGCTCTACATGCTCCTCGACGCGCTCGCGGGGATGGACACCGCGTGGGAGCGCGAGCCCGCGCGGCGGCGCGAGTTCCTCCTCGCCCGCCGCGCGATCGCCGAGCAGCTCCTCGCGACGGAGACCCGCGGGACCGGCTTCGCGATGGGCAACCCGCGGGCCCGGCAGATGCTCCTCGAGGTCCTGCCCTTCACCCGCGATCGGGTCGAGGCCCACCGCGCAGACGGCGACCTCGTCGAGTGGTCGACCGGGCTCGACGAGCGGCTCGGCGATCAGATGAGCGAGCCGCTGGTGGCCGCGCTCGTCCGCTTCCTCGACGCGGTGAACGAGGATCCGGAGTCGCGCCGCGCCCTCTCGGAGCTGCTCGGCTACCTGCTGACGGTGGCGAGCGACCACGACGCCTTCCAGAGCGTCGTCTACGCGGCCGCGGACATGCTCATGCTCCTCGACGACGACCTCAACATCCGGCCGCTGATGCGCGCGCTCGCGGCCGGCGTCGCCCCCGACGTGGACGAGGCGCTCGCGGGCGGCGGGTCGCTCGACGTCGAGGGGAGCGCCGTCTACGACACCCTCGACCTCGTCCGGGACATCCAGGGCGTGGACGACGGCCGCGCGCTGCAACGCATCTTGCAGAACGCGGTGCAGCTCCCGGCGACCGGCGACGAGGTCACGCCCCTCGAGACGATCGTCGACGTCCTGGCCGAGGTCGGCCGCGCCACCCCGAACGCGGGCGGGAGCCTCCGCGCCGACGACTACCGCGAGGTGCTCGACTCGACGACGGAGTTCCTGCGCGACGAGGAGCACGGCCTCGAGCGGCTGAACGCGGTCGTCCAGGCGCGCCAGTGCTTCCCGGAGCACGGCCTCACCTGCGACGCCGACGGCGCGCGCGCCGAGTCGGCCGGGACCTGCTACACGGGGGCGATGTGCACCTGCGAGGCGGGCGCGAGCGGAGCCCTCGAGTGGCGATGCGCACGCCCCTGACCCGGCGCGCCGCGGCCGCGCTCGGCCTGGTCGCCGCCGCCCTGCTCGGCCTCGCGCCCGCGACCGCCCACGCGGGCGGCTTCTACCTGACCCCGCGCGGGGTGCGCGCGCTGAGCCGCGGCGGCGCCTTCGTCGCGGGCGCCGACGACCCCCAGGCCCTCTGGTACAACCCCGCGGGCCTCGCCTACTCGGGCGACCAGCTGCTCCTCGACGCCAACCTCACCCTCCACGAGGTGACCTTCACGCGGGTCGACGCGGGCGGGAACACCCTCGAGCCGGCGCGGGGCTACCACCCTTACGTCCCGATCCCGACCATCGCCGGGAGCTTCTCGTTCGACGAGCTGCCGCACCTCACCTTCGGGCTCGGGGTCTTCGCGCCCAGCTCGTCCCAGACGCACTGGCCGACCGAGCCGACCGCGCCGCAGCGCTACTCGGTGCTGAGCCTCGAGGGGAGCCTCCTCGTGTCGGTCGCGGGCTCGGTGGCGTGGCGGCCGATCGAGGAGCTCTCGCTCGGGTTCGCGACCCACCTCGTGATCGGCAACTTCAACGCCCAGGTCGCGCTCAGCGCGTGCGACGGCGTCATCTGCAGCTTCCCCGAGGACCCGGAGTACGACGCGGTCTCGCTCCTCGAGCTGTCGAGCGCGTTCCCGTTCTTCGTCCTCGGCGGCGTCCTCGACCTCGACGTCGTCCGCATCGGCGCGTCCGTCTCGACGCCGTTCAACCTCGAGGGGCAGGCGCAGATCCGCGTGCGGCCGCCGAGCGCGTCGGCGTTCGCCGGGGCCGAGGTCGTCAACCGCCGGCCCGACTGCTTGCAGAGCCCGACGCCAGACTGCCGGGGCGACACCGTCGCCGACGCGCAGCTCGAGTTCCCGTGGATCGTCCGCCTCGGTGTCGAGGTGCGGCCGGTGCCCGAGCTGCGCCTCGAGCTCGCCGCCGCGTGGGAGACGTGGTCGGTCCAGGACGCGGCCCGCATCGAGCCGCGCGACGTGTGGATCGAGGGCGCGCTCGGGGGCGGCCTCGAATACCAGGTCGGGCCGCTCAACATCCCGCGCAACATGAACGACACGATCAGCCTGCGCCTCGGCGGGGAGTACACGATCGAGCGGATGGTCACCGTCCGGCTCGGCGCCTCCTACGAGAACGGGGCCTTCGCGGACGAGTGGCTCACCCCGCTCACGGTCGACAGCGACAAGGTGATCGTCTCGGGCGGCGTGGGCATCGACGTGAGCCCCGAGGTGAGCATCGACGTCAACGTGGGTTACCTCTGGATGGCGCCGCGCACCGTCACCAACAGCCAGGTCCCCCAGTCGAACCCGATCCGCCCGCCCGGCTCGAGCGCGGACGCGGTGTTCGTCGGCAACGGCACCTACGAAGTGACCGCGCCGTTCTTCGGCCTCGGGATGCGCTGGCGGCTCGACGCGGGCAACATCCGCGGACCGGGCGAAGGCCCGCCGGCCGACGACGACGCGAGCCAGGACGGCCACGAGTTGGGCGCGGACGAGGGGGACGCGGAGGAGGACGGAGCCGAGCCGGGCCCCGGCGTCGACGGTCCCGCCGACGCGACCGAGCCCGCGAGCGACGAGACCGAGCCGGCGTCCGACGACGCGCCGGCCGGCCCGGAGGGCGACGGCCGCCCCTGGTACCTCCGCGGCGAGGGCTGAGGCCGGGTCGTCGGGGCCGTCAGGCCTCGAGCCGGTAGACGCGCGCGGCGTTCTCCCACAGCACCTTGCGGCGCAGCGGCTCGTCCCCCTCGGTGGCCTCGAGCACCTTCAGCACGCTCGTGCCCAGGTGGTAGAACGGAAAGTCCGATCCGTTCATCACGCGCTCGGGCGGCGCCGACTTCAGGATGTGCTTGATCGCCGGCACCCCCTGCGACGCGACCTCGTAGTAGACGTTCTCGTAGAGGCACGCGAGCTTGACGGCCATCTCGTACATCAGCGCGCCGGAGTGGCCGAGGACGAAGGTGGTCTCGGGCAGGTCATGGATCGGCTGCCAGTAGTGCTTGATGTGGCAGCGCTCGTCGGCCGCCTTCGAGGTGATGCCGACCGGGCCGCAGTGCCACATCACGGGGATCCCGAGCTCGCCGCAGATCTCGTAGAGGCGCATCGCGCGCGGGTGGTCGGGCCGCATGAGCTGGACCGCCGGGTGCATCTTGAGCCCGCGCGCGCCGCGCGCCACGGCGGCCCGCAAGAGGGCCTCCGCCCGGGGCGCCATCGGGTGGATCGCCGCCACCGGGACGAGCCCCTCGCGGCCCTCGGAGACCGTGATGTAGCTGTCGGTGTTGCGGTTGGTGTGCGGCAGGTCGATCGCCAGGATCACCGAGCGGGTGACGCGCGTGTCGTCCATCTGCCGCTCGAGCGCGGGCGCGGTGTGGGTCGCGCGCATCCCCTCGTCGCGGAGCGAGCCGATCGACAGGTCGCGCTTCATCCGCGCGAGCCCGGCGTCGTCGAAGTTGCGGTTCATGTAGACGTCGAGGTCCAGCTCGCGGTCCGGGTCGAGGTAGAGATCGGCGACCGCGTCCCGCGCGAGGTCGACGTCCCCCGTCGGCACATAGGACTGCGCGAGGTGCGTGTGCACGTCGCAGATCGGGCCGAGCCCCTCGACGAGGCGGAGGCGTCCGTCGCGCACCTCGAAGTACTTGCTGTCTCTCATTCGCATGCCGCGGTCCCTCCGTGCGGGCGCGAGCATACCCGACCCCGCCTGGCCGCCGCCCGCCGACGCGAGGCACCGATGCTGCTATGACTCCGGCGTGCGTGGTCTCCCGCTTCTCTCCTGCGTCGTCGCCCTCGCGCTCGCGGCGTGCGGCGAGCCCCAGGCCAGCGCCCAGGGCGAGGCCGCGCTCCCGACGAGCGAGGGCCTGCCAGGGCCGGTCGCCGCCTGCGTCGACGACTACCGCCGCATCGGCGCGGCCGGCCTCCCCGCGATCCCCGAGGGCCAGGCCTTCGCCGCGTGGTACGCGGGCCCCTTCCAGACCTGGACCCGGGCGTACAACGACGTGCGCGCCCGCTGCGACGAGGTCTTCGCGCCGCTCGAGCCCACCTCGCGCGAGGCCCAGGCGATGCTCGGCGCGCAGTCGTACCTCCACGAGCGCGCCGCCGCGGCCGCGCGCCCGCTCGAGGCCGAGCCGCAGATGTTCGTGCTCGCGACCTACTGGGAGCTCGGCGCCGCGTGCACCTACCAGAGCTGCCAGCAGGGCCCGGACGCGGCGTGGACGCGCTACTGCGCCGCGCACGCCGAGGGCCTGCCGCCCTGTCCGCCGGTCGAGCCGGAGCCCGCGCCCGCGCCCTGACCGCCCGCGCGGGCGAACGGGGTGGTACCCTCCGCGTGAAGGAGCCTTCCTTCGCGTATGCCGACCTCTCCCCCACCCAACCCCAACGAGCGGACCCTGCGCATCGTGGGCGGGGTGTTCGTCGCCGCGTCGCTGATCGGCGCCGCGATGATGGTCGCTCGCCCTTACGCGACCGACGCGCTGCGGGAGCGCGAGGTCGAGGCCCTGCGGGCGAGCTTCGCCGTGGCGGAGCACGAAGACATCGTGGGCCTCGAGCGGGACCTCGGCTTCTCACGCGCCGACGACCACTTCTACCCTCAGGTGTCGCAGCCCGAGGGCGCGACCGCGCCCTGGTGGCACGCCGCCGAGTCGGACGGCGCGCGGGAGCCGGAGCTGACCGCGCAGACGCGCGGCCTCGTCATCGAGTGGACGCCAGACGGCGGCCTCGCCGCGTCCGACATCAACCTCGATCTCCCCGAGACGCTCCGCGCCCGCTCGTGGGGCGAGGTCGGCTGGATCGCCTTCGCCCACCCGCAGACCTTCGACGACGCCTGGGAGTTCGACGCGCTGTTGGTGTCGGTCGAGCGGGTCGACGTCCGGCTCGTCTGGCGGCCGACCGGGCGGCTGCTCGCCCGGGGCACCGGCGAGTCGCTCCCGCCGACGTCGACCAGCAACCCCCGAGCCCGCTACGCGCTGCCCGCCGGCGCGGGCGCCGAGGTGGTCCAGGCGGCCCTCGCCCGCGCGCTCGAGGCGCCCGACGAGGTCGCGCCGCCCGTCGGGTGGGACGGCGTCTGCCCCGAGCCCCCCGCGTCCTCGTCACCCCTGGACGACGCACACGTCGACTGCGACCTCGGCGCGACCCGCGCCTGCCTCGACGCCTGCGCGCGCGGCAGCGCCGGGAGCTGCGTCACCGCCGCCTATGCCGTCGAGCGCAACGACGCGGATCAGGCCCGCGCCCTCTACGGCGACGCCTGCCGCCTCGGGATCGCCAAGGCCTGCGCGAACTTCGGCGTCGGGCTCGCGCGGTTCGGCGAGACCGAGGAGGCCCTCGCCTGCGCCTATCGGCTCTTCGCGTGGGCCTGCGCCCAGGACAATCCCTACGGCTGCGGGATGCAGGGGCGCGCGCTCGCCGTCGGGAGCGGCGTCGTGGCCGCCCCCGAGCTGGCCACGGCGCTGCTCCGTAGGTGGTGTGCGTCGCTCGGCCACTTCGCGTGCGACACCCTGGGCACCAGCGGCGCGTGGGGCGAGCTGCCGGAGGTCACGCTCGAGGAGTCACAAGCCGCGCTGACGCGGGCGTGCGAGACCGGGTACGCCCCCTCGTGCGAGGAGACCGCGACCGAGCTCCGCGCCGAGGCCGAGGCGGTCCGCGCCGCCGAGGCCGAGGCCGCCGAACCCGACCCCGAAGGAGACGCCGAAGGCACCGAGGCCACGGCAACCGCGGTGGAGCCGGGCGCGGACGAGGCCGGCGGCGCCGAGGCGCGCCCCGAGCCCTCCCCACCCTGAGGCGCCCGCGCGCCGATCCACGCCGCACCCTGGCGGAGCGCACCTCGGGTGCCTTAGGATGTTGGCATGCGCTGCTCGAGGACGACCGCTCTGCTCCTCGCCGCCGCGAGCGGGACCTTCGCCCTCGCCCTGTCCCCGCCGACCGCCGCCGCGCAGCCGGGCATCGGCCAGCGGCTCGCCCCGCCATCGGGGGAGCGCGGACCCGCGCCGGAGGTCACCCTCGACCGCGTGGACCCGAGCGAGCTCGAGGTGCCCGAGCCCCCGGGGCACGGCGACGTGCCGGCGGCCCCCGACGAGATCCGCTACCCGATCCCGACGCCCGAGGTCACCGGCGCCCAGCCGGACGAGCCGAGCATCCGCATCCCGAGCCGCATCACGACGCGCCTGCGGGCGATCGACGCGAACCTCCGCACGCTGAGCGCGCGCAGCGGCGGCAACATCGTCAACGCGGTCCTCTCGATGCTGACCGGCGGGCTCTCGGTCACCCTCGGCGCCTTCGCGCCCGAGCCGATGAGCTGGTACCTCTACGTCTACGGCGGCGTCGCGGCCGCGCGCGGCGTGCTCGACCTCGTGCTGACCCCCAACGCGTCGGGGGCCGCCATCACCTACCAGCACATGCCGATGACCGATGACGCCGAGGTCCAGCGGCGGCTGGAGTACGGCGAGCGCGCCCTCGCGGGCCTCGCCGAGCAGGCGCTCATCGCCCGCGTGGTCGACGCCTCGCTCAACATGGCGGCGGGGGTGGCGGTGGTGCCGCTCTACCTCGCGCCGAACGACTTCGAGATCAACGACCCGCTCGCCTACTTCGTGATGATCGGGGCCGGCGTCTCGATCGTCAGCGGGGTCATCACGCTCGCGAGCACCTCGGCCGAGGAGCAGCGCTGGCAGGCCTACGAGCAGCTCCGCGACCGCCTCGAGGCGGAGCACCGCGAGGAGTCGGGCGAGGTGGACCGCGACCTCGCGACCCTCGAGCTGCGCCGCCCGCTCGGGCCCACCGTGCGCCCGGGCTTCGGCTCCGTCCACGTCGCGTTCTGAGTCGAGCGCCCGCCGTGCCCGCCTCGCTCCGCCGCGTGCTCGTGATCCTCGGCGCGCTCTGCGTCCCGCTCGTCGGCGTCGGCTGCGCGGGCCAGGCCATCGCGCGCGTCCAGGCCGCCCACGGCCACGAGTTCTCGTGCGACCGGCGCTACGTGCGGGTCGAACGGGTGGAGGCCGGGCCGGCGGACGGCGAGCGCTGGGTGTCGCGCGGCTGCGCGTTCGAGGCCGACTGGGACTGCGCGGGCGGCGAGTGCCGGCTGCTCGACTCGCGCGCCCACGGCATGGGCGCGCCCTGAGCGTCGGCGCCGTCGCTACCGGTGCCCCCAGCGCCGGCGCAGCAGCCACTCCACCGCGAAGAGACCCACGACGAGCCCGAAGCCGAGCGGCCCGGTGAACGGGGCGCGCTCCCGCGTGCCGAGCGAGCGGCGGCGGCTGGTGTCGAACGCCGAGAGCTCCGGCGAGTCCTCGGGCCGGGCCACGAAGGTGCCTCCGCTTCGGGCCGCGAGGCCCTCGAGCCGCGCGAGGTCCGGCCGCGGATCGGCCAGCTCGTCGCCGCCCGCCTCGACCACCAGCCACTCCTCCGCGATGGGCTCGTCACGGGCGCCGAGCCGCGCCCTCACCCGGTAGGCGCCGGGGCGCCCGGGGACGGTGAGCTGCGTGCTCACCCGCCCGTCGCGGTCCGTCTCGACCTCGCGCCGATCGAGCTCCTGCCCGGAGGCGTCGTCCAGCACGATGGCGACCCCCTGCTCCGCGTAGGGCGCGTAGCGCGCGTCGCGAAGCGTGGCGTCCACCCGCGCCGAGGAGCCCGGCCCGTAGCGCTCGCGATCCGTCGTCAGCCGCGCCGGCTCGAGCGTCGGATCACGGCTGAGCCATCGGATGGCGCGGTCCCAGAACCGCTCATAGGCCGACGCGTCGCCCGTCTCGCCGCCCGTCGTGATCCCCCAGCGCCACGTCGTGTCGGTGGTCAGCGCGAGCGTGCGCCCCTCCCCCGCCGTCCCGAGCACGAGGACCGGGTGCGGCGCGCCGCCCGCCAGCGTCACGCTCGGGTGCTCGAGCAGGGTCGCGGTCCCTGGCCGCGTGCGCGTGACGACGTTGATCCCCGACAGGTCCGCGAGCCGGCTCCACGCCTCGGCGTTGCGCGCCGGGCCGGGCACCAGCTCGAGCAGCGGGTGGTGCTCCATCCCGGCCACGATCCGCGGCGCGAAGTCGCCCTCCGCCACCACGCTCGACGGCGCGGCCGACGACGGCGGCAGCTCGACCGGGAGGATCTCGGCGATCGGGGTGTCCGGGTAGCCGCCCGAGTGGAACGAGAGCGGCCCGCCGATCATCGCGAACGATCCCCCGCGCACCACGTAGTCGCGGATGCGCGGCAGGTACGACGCCATCTGGTAGGGCCCGTACTCGAAGTTCTGGAAGACGACGAGGTCGAAGCTGCCGAGGTGCTCGTTGAACAGCTCGTCGGTGGGGAACGGGATGAGCGCGAGCTCGTCGGGCCCCGCCATCGTCATGTCGGTGGTGTTGCGGAGGATGAAGAACGAGATCAGGTCGGTCGCGGGATCGCGCTTGAGGAACGCGCGGAGGAAGCGCTGGTCCCAGCTCGGCTGCCCGGCGACGAGGAGCACCCGGAGCTTGTCGCGGGTGACCCGCACGAGGAACGCGCGCTCGTTGTTCTCCGGCACCGCGTCGTCGGTCGACCGCGGGATGCTGACCCGGTAGACCGCCCGCCCGAGCTGCCGCGGGGTGAACTGGATCCTCACCTCCGCCTCGCCGTCCGGCGGGACGTCCGCGACCACCTCGCGCTCCACCTCGTCGCCCCGCCGCAGGGTCACCGGGATCGGCCCGCCGGGGCCCCCGAGCGAGCGGACCGTGACCCGCACCTCGGCGCTGCGGCGCAGGAAGCCGATCGGGTCCGCCGAGACCTCCGCGACCGCGTCGTCGCGCAGCGCGTCCTCCGCGGTGGCGACCGCGTGGATCCGGACGCCGTCGGTCTCGATCCCCTCGATCGCGAAGCCGCTGCGGTCGGCGCCGTCGCTGATCACGACCACCGCGCCGAGCTCGTCCTCCTCCGCGAGCAGGCGCGCGAGCGAAGCGCCCAGCCGGCTCTCGTCCGCGCGCGCGTCGATGCCCTGGGCGAGCGTCGACAGCTCGGCGGGCGCGAGCGCGTCGCCGAAGGTGTAGACGGCGACCGCGCGCCCCGAGTCCTCGGCCCAGCGCCCGAGCAGCGCCTCGGCCCGCGCGCGCCGCGCGTCGCCCTGACGCGGCAGGCTCATGCTCCGCGACCGATCCACCAGCACCGCGAGCCGGCCCTCGGACTCCTCGTACTCCGGCGTCCGCCAGGTGGGCTGGGCCGCGACGACCCACGCGAGGGCGGCCGTGCCGAGGCGCAGCGCGGCGAGCAGCCGCCGCCGGCCGGGCTTGGGCTCGCTCCGCAGCCGCGCCACCCCCAGGGCCGCGAGGGCCCCGAGCGCGAGCGCCAGCCCCGCGGCTACCGGCCAGCCGCCGGGGATCCCCAGCGAGAAGGCGCTGTCGACCCCGCCCATCGCTCAGGGGCCGCCGCCCCGCCGCCGCATGATGAACGGCGCGTGGACCTGGTCGTCCTTGTAGTCGAGGCAGAGCGCGTACATCACGATGTTCACCCCGAGGCGGATCGCGCGTTCGCGCTGCTCGTCGCCCCCCGGCGCCACCGGGTGCTCCCAGCTCCCGAGGTTGTCACGGGCCCACGCCCCACCGAGGTCGTGCCGGCTGTAGAGCACCGCGACCCGATCCCCGACCTCGATCGCCGAGAGCTGCTCCGGCCCGCGCACGCGCCCCTCGGGCCGCGTCAGGAGGTAGAACGAGCGGAAGACGGTGTGCGTGTTCGCGAGGGGACGCAGGGGCCGCCCCGCGAAGGCGCGCCCGAGCTCGCGGCGGATCGATCGGTCGAAGCCGCTCTGCGCGGGCGACGCGTCGTCGATCAGGACGAAGCCGCCGAAGCGCACGAACCGACGAAGCCCCGCGAGCTCCGCCTCGGAGAGCGGGTCGAACGCCTCGTCGCCGCTCCAGTAGAGGAACGGGTTGTCGAAGATCGCGGGGTCGTCGAGGCGAGCCCCGCCCGGGTCCGGGTGGACGTCGATGCTGGTGCGCTTGCGCACCTCCCAGCCGAGCCGGCGCGGGGCGCTCTCGCGCGGTCGTGGATCGCCGCCGTCGTAGAGCACGCTCCGCACCGCGAAGCGGGTCGACTCACCGAGCGCGTGGGCCGCGGTCGGCGCGAGCGCGGCCGCGAGGAGGCCCGCCGCGAGGGTGATCGCGGTGGCCTCGACCGAGGGCCGGAACGTCCTCTCGCCGGGCACCGCCGGAAGCTAGCAGCATCCGGCGCAGATGCCTGCGTGGAGCCGGGCCGGGTCAGTGGGTATGCTCCGCCGACCGATGCGACGATCCACCCGCGCGCTGCTCCCCTTGGCCGTCGCGCTCGCCCTCACCGCCTGCGACGAGCCCGAGGACGAGCCGCTCCAGCCCGTGGTGATCGACGAGCCCGCCCCCCCGCCGACGACGGCGCTCGACCCCGAGGAGCCGGCCGAGCCGGTGATGGTGCGCGGCAGCCGGGCGATCATGGGCACGGTCTTCCAGGTCACGACCGTGGGCCTCCCGGAGGAAGAGGCCGAGCCGATCATCGAGCGCGCCCTCGACGAGATGGATCGGCTCGAGGACGTCCTGAGCGAGTGGCGCGACGACACCGAGATCGGGCGCATCAACGCGCGGGCTGGCCGGCCCGGCGCGATCGACATCGGGCCTGACACCACCACCGTGCTGGACGCCGCGCTCCACGTCTCGCGCTGGAGCCACGGCGCGTTCGACCCGACGTGGGCCGCGCTGCGAGGGCTGTACACCTTCCAGCCCGGCGAGACGCGCGTGCCCAGCCGCGCGGAGGTGCGCGCCCGCCTGCGGCTGGTCGGCTACGAGGACCTCGAGCTCGACAGCGAGGCCCACACGGCTCGCCTCGCCCGCGCGGGGATGGCCCTCGGGACGGGCGGCATCGGCAAGGGCTACGCGCTCGACCGGGCGGGCGCCGTGCTGCGCGACGCGGGTGTCGAGAGCTACATGCTCTTCGGCGGCGGCCAGGTGCAGGTGCACGGCATGCGCGGCGACCGGCCGTGGCGCGTCGGCATCCAGCACCCGCGCGATCCGGCGACCTACATCGGCTTCCTCGAGGCGACCGACGGATCGATCTCGACGAGCGGCGACTACGAGCACGCCTTCGTCGGCGACGACGGCGCCCACTGGCACCACATCATCGACCTGAGCACCGGCCTGCCGGCGCGCCGCAGCATGCAGGTGACGTTGCTGGCCGACGAGGGGGTCTACGCCGACGCGCTCTCGACCGCGTGCTTCATCCTGGGCCCGGCCGAGTGCATCACGATGCTCGACGAGATCCCGGGCCACCACGAGGCGGTGATCATCGACTCCGAGCTGCGCGTGCACACCACCGACGGCACCGAGGACCGCATCGTCTGGCGGGTCGAGCGCGAGGGCGACCGGCTGCCGGGGGACACCCGGTTCCGGGGCTGGCAGCGCATCGCGGACCCGCGCGGCGTGGAGATGCCGTCGGAGGCGCCGGGCGGCGATTGATTCGGGCGGGGCGCGGAGTTAGATACGCTCCGATGACCGTTCACGACGTCAACGACGCGACCTTCGAGGCGGAGGTCCTGCGCTCCGATCTCCCCGTGCTGATCGACATGTACGCGGACTGGTGCCAGCCGTGCAAACAGCTCTCGCCGATCGTCGAGGAGGTCGCGCGGGAGCTCGAGGGCAAGCTCAAGGTCGTCAAGATCGACATCGACCGAAGCCCGCAGATCGCGCAGGCGTTCCGCGTGCAGTCCATCCCCACCCTGGTCGTGATGGCGCAGGGGCAGATCGCCGGCGCTCAGCAGGGCGTGGTGCCGAAGTCGGTGATCCTCGACATGGTCAAGCCGCTGCTCCCCGCCGACGCGCAGGAGGTCAAGCCGGCCGATCTCGCGGCGCTCCTCGCGCGGCGACAGGCCGTCGCGGTCGACATCCGCGACGCTGGCTCCTACGGGCGCTACCGCATCCCCGGCGCGGTCCACGTCCCCGCGGGCGAGCTCGTCGAGCGCGCGGCCGAGCTCCAGCCCGCCGACGGTCGGGTGCGCGTGCTCTACGGCCGCAGCACCGACGAGGCCAAGGAGGCGGCGGACAAGCTCAAGGAGGTCGGCGTCCCGGTGGGCTTCCTCGACGGCGGCTTCCTCCACTGGGAGGCCGACGGCCTCGAGATCGAGCGCCCGGATTGAGGGTCCCGCTCCGCCGACCGGAGCCGGCCGCGCACGCGCCGATCTCGTGGGGAGCGCCCTGTGCGGCGGTGCTCGGCGAGGGAGCCGGGGCGTTCGCGGACGCGCTGCGGGCGGGGCTCGCGGCGCGCGGCGTCGAGGCCACCCGCGTCGAGCTGCGGCTTCGCCACGCCCCGGGCTTCGCGACGATCGACGGCGCCCTCCACGCGCACCCCGACGCGACGGCCGAGGCGCTCGCGCCGCTCCGGGGCGCGCTGGCGATCGGGGTCGGTGAGGCCTTCGCCGCGGCGGTGCGCGCCGATCTGGTGATCTGGATCACCGGCGGCCACGCTCCCGCGTCGCTGCCGACCGCGCTCCGCCCGATCGCGGCCGCGGCCCGCCTCCGCCTGCGCCGCCCGGACGAAGCGGTCGCGCGCGCGCTCGCGGAGCGGTGGCCCCCGCCGGATCCCGCCTGATCGGGCTCAGATCCCGAAGTCCGACGTCGACATTCGGCCCGAGCGGCCCGGGCCGCGACGCCGCCCGGCGCCCCTGCGCCGCCCGGCGCCGGCGGCCGACTCGACCGCCGGGTCGTCGGAGGTCGGCTCGGTCGCCTCGACCGCATCCGTCGGGTCGGTTGGCGGCGACGCGGTCGGCTCCTGAGTGGCCCCATCCTGAGTGGCCCGATCCTGGGTCGCCCGATCCTGGGTCGCCCGATCCTGGGTCGCTTGGCCCTGAGTCGCCGGGTCGATCGGCGGAGTGGATGGGGCCCCCGACGTGGCCCCGGGAGCGGCGATCGACGGGGTGGGAGCGGGCGGCGGGATCGGGGGGAGCTCGCTCACCGACAGCTCCGACCGGTTGGACGCGAGCCACAAGCCCACCCCCAGCCCGAACGCGGCCACCGCGACCGCGGCGGCCGCGAGGGGCCACCACCGCCGCCTCTCCTCGGGGCGACGCGCGGTCCGTCGCACGAGCAGCGTCTCGCTGTCGCCGCCGCCGGGCGAGGGGCCCCGGTAGAGGGCCTCCGGCGCGTCCCAGCGGACACCGCCCGCGAACGGCTCGAGCGCGCGCCCGAGCTCGTCGATCGAGCCGTAGCGATCCTCGGGCGACCGCTCGAGCGCCCGCATCACCACCCGCTCGAGCGCTGGGTCGACATCCGGAAGATACGCAGACAACGGGATCGCCGGTCGCGTGAGCTTCTCGGTGACGAGGGGCCCGTACTTCTCGGCCTCGAACGGCGTCCCGCCGCTGAGCAGCTCGTAGAGGATCACGCCGACCGCGTAGACGTCGAGCCGGTGATCGGTGTCCTCCCGCCCCGCGAGCTGCTCGGGGGCCATGTAGAGCGGCGTCCCGACCATCACCCCGGTCTGCGTCACCGTCAGATCGCCCTCTATGCCCTCCCCGCGGCTGATCCCGAAGTCGATCACGGTCGGCCGAACGCCGTCCTCGTCCTTGCAGAGGATGACGTTGTGCGGCTTCAGATCGCGGTGGATCACCCCCACCTCGTGCGCCGCGCGCACCCCGCGGAGCACGGGGTAGAGGATCTGGATGGCCTGGGCGGGGGTGCAGGGGCTGCGCAGGACCCACGACTCGAGCGACTCCCCGAGGAGCAGCTCCATCACGAGGAAGATCGAGCCGCGCTCCTCGCCGAGCTCGAACACCCGGACGACGTTCGGATGCTCGACGCGCTGGGTGAGCGCCGCCTCGCGCAGCAGCCGCTCGCGCGAGCGCCCGTGGTCCTTGCCGGGGAGCACCCACTTGATGGCGCGCGTCGCCTCGTCACGGACGTCTACCGCACGAAACACAGCGCCCATCCCGCCGCTCCCGACGAGCGCGCCGACGCGGTAGGTGCCGGCCACGAGATCGCCCGCCGCGGGGGTCCACGGGGGACCCGGCGGGGCTTCGAGCGCGGAAGACGAGGCGGGCGTGCTCACGGTGGGGACGAACCAGTGTAGATCGAGCGGACAACCGCGTCCGAGTCCTCGGGGTTCTGGTAAGCTCCCGGCCTCGGATCGCCCATGGACGTCACGTGCGAGCGCTGCGGTACGGAGTACGAGTTCGACGAAACCCTCGTCTCCGAGCGCGGAACGACCGTCAAATGCACGAACTGCGGTCACCTGTTCAAGGTGTTCCGCCCCGACGCGGCCGGCGGCGCCAAGCACTGGCGCGTGCGCTCGGCGGACGGGACCGTGCGCACCCTCAGCTCGCTCAAGGAGCTCCAGCGGCTCATCACGGCCGGCGCGCTCTCCGAGGACGACCGCATCGCGCGCGGCGACGAGGACTTCAAGCGGCTCGGGGACATCGCGGAGCTCGCGACGTTCTTCGCGGCCGCGGCCGCGGCCACCGCGGACACCGAGCTCGGGCTCGACCGCGCAGGCCGGCCCCGACGGGGCACCAGCCCCGGGATGGCCGCCGCGGCGCCTCCCCGCTCGCCGGGTGGCATCTCGCCCGAGGCGACCGTCCCCGACCCCGTCCACGGCGCGCCCGCGGCTGGACACGCTCCGCCGGGTGGCGCCACGCGCCCGCCGCCCCGGCCGCGCAACAAGAAGAGCACCCTCCTCGGCGGACACGCCGACGAGACCGAGCTCGATCCGCCGACCCTCCCCGATCGCGCGCCGCCGGGCGCCCGGCCGAGACGGCCCACGCCCCCTCTGGAGCCGCCGGGGCTCGCCCAGACGGCGCCGTCCACCCCGGCCGTGCCGCCGCGCCCGCTCCGCCCGGGCGCCCCGCCCGCGCCCCCGAGCCGGCCCACCCCGCCGCGGCCCGCGCCGCCGCTCCCGACCGCGCCGACCTCCGCGCCGCCCGGCCCTCCGCCAGCGACGCGGTCCCAGCCGCCCGCGCCCAGCGCGGCGCCGCGCGGCAAGGCCCTCTACCTCGAGGAGTCGGAGCCGGTCGCGCCGCCCCGCGGCCGCAGCCGCAGCGGCCTGTGGGTCGCGCTCGTGGTCCTCCTCGCCGGAGCGGTCGGCGTCGCCCTCGCGTGGCCGCAGATCGCGCCGCTGCTCGGGCTGGTCGAGCCCGAGGAGAGCCCCGCCAACCCGCACCTCGAGTCGGGCGACGGCGCCCTCGCACAGGACACGATCGGTGGCTACGAGCAGGCCGTCCACCACTACACCCAGGCCCTCGCCTACGACGAGCACGACGTCACGATCCTGACCCGCCTGTCGCGCGCGCACGCGGCCTGGGCCCAGGCCCTCGCCTTCGACGCGTCCGACCTCGAGGCACGCGCCGAGGAGGACCCGGCCTCCCGAGGCGAGGCGGCGGCCATCCGCCGCGAGGAGCGCAGGCACGCCGAGACGGCCCTCGCGCGCGCCGAGGACGCGGTCCGGCACGGCAGCGGCCACGCGGCGGCCGAGGTGGCGCTCGCGGACGCGCTCCGGCTCACGGGCGACCTCACCCGAGGCCGCTCCCGGCTCGACCGCGCGCTCACCCTCGAGCCGAGCGCGAGCCCGGAGACGCTGCGCGTCCAGGCGCTCGTGGCCGCGGCCGAGGCCGAAGGCGACCTGACCGCGGCCCGGCCCCTCGCCCAGCAGGCGGTCGACGCGGAGCCCTCGCTCATCCGCGGGCGCCTCCTGCTCGCCCGCGCGCTCCTCGCCGCGGGGGAGGTCGCGGCCGCGCGCGCCCAGCTCGACGCGGTGCTCGAGGAGCACACCCGGCACGAGCGCGCCTCCGCGCTCCGCGACGCGATCGAGGAGGGCCGGCCGCCGGCCCCGCCGACGGTCGCGGTCCCGGACGGCGGAGTCACCGAGGAGCCGGACGGCCCCCCGCCGACGCCGGAGGCGCCGGTCGAGACGCCGGGCGACGACGGCACCGCCGAGGATCCGCAGCCCACCGCGTCGGGCCGGCGCCGCGCGACGGGCGGCGGCTCGGACACCGCGGCGGCGGGCAGCGGCCCCGTGCCGGCGGGTCGCGACTACGGCTGGTACGTCCGCATGGGCGACGAGCGGCTCGAGCGGGGCGACGTCGCGCGCGCGGGCGAGTTCTTCGACGCGGCCCGCGCGATCCGGCCGAGCGGGTCCGAGGCGCTCACCGGGACGGGCTACGTACAGCTCGAGCAGGGCAACGCCAGCGGCGCGGCGAGCCGCTTCCGCCAGGCCGCTGGCCAGGGCTACGCCGAGGCCTACATCGGGCTCGGCAGCGCCTACCAGCGGCTCGGACGCCTGCAGGACGCCTTGACCGCCTACGAGCGCTACCTCGAGCGGCTCCCCACGGGGCCACGCGCGTCGGTCGCGCGGCGTCAGGCCGAGGAGCTGCGTCGCCGCATCGACGCGAGCGGCGGCGGCGGGCCCGCGACCCCCGACCCCGATCCGGGCGGCGGCCCGAGCGAGGGCGGCGGCGCGGAGCCTGATCCCGACCCGACGCCGGATCCCGGCGGCCTGCCGTTGCCGCGCGACACCGATCAGCCGCCCCCTCAGGATGTCCCCGCGATCGACTCGGAGCCCTGACGCCAGCGTGGGCGTGACCGAGCTGCCCAGGTCACGGCCTTTACCTGGTATCGTCCGCGGATGACCGGTCGGGCGCTGTCTCCCAGCCCCATCGCGCTCTTCTTGCTTGGGCTCGCGGAGCGGGGCGCCGACGGAAGCGTCGACGTCGGCGGGCGTGAAGTCGTGCTCGCGCGCGGCCACGTGGTGGACGTGCTGCCGGCCGACGGCGACGGCGACCTGGTCGCGTTCCTGCGCGACAGCGGGCGCATCGCGAGCGGGCCGCTCGAGAGCTGTGTCACCAAGGCGCGCCACGAGGGCGTGACGGTCGACACGATGCTGCTTCGCCAGCGTCTCCTGAGCGGCGACGCGCTCTCGGAGGTCCGGCGTCGGCTCTGGCTCGACCGCCTCGTCCGCGGGATGGCTCGGGCGAGCGCGGAGGGCAGAGAGCCTTCCCCTCTCCAGGCGGTCGCGCTCGGATCGACGCTCTCGTCCGACGCCCGCGTGAGCCTGCTCGGCCTCGTCCTCGACGCGCTCGAGCGGCGCGCGGCGATCGAGGACGCGGGGATCGTGGGCGGCGCGGCGGCTCACCACCTCGAGTGGCTGCCGAGCCCCCACCTCGAGCGCGCCCGCAAGTGGTCGCGCTTCGGCGACGCGGAGCGCCCGACCGTCTCGTCGCTGCTGGTCCGCGAGCCCGCCGCCGCCCCGCGGATCGCCGCGCTCGTCCGCGCCGGCCTCGCGCGCACCGTCTCCCCCGACGCGCCGCCCGCGCCGCCGCCTCGCCAGTCGCAGATCCCGGTGCCCGCGATGCCGACCCGGCACACGCCGCCGCTCGGATCGGTCGCCGCCCCGCGCCGCTCGTCGATCCCGCCGGCCCGCGCGCCCGCGGTGAAGCTCGACCCGGGGCACGCGCCGCTGGCCGAGGACCCCGAGCTCGTCGGCGACCTGCCGGTGTTCCCCAGCCTGGTCGCCGCGCTGGACGATCCGCTCGACGACCTCGAGCGCACCATCGCGCACCTCGAGGAGATGGACGCCGCGGGGTCGGAGCGCGGGGCCGCGTGGGTCGCGTTCGGCGCGGCGTGGGAGGACCGCTACGGCGCGGTGGAGGAGGCCGCGCGCGCATACCGCGAGGCGGCCGCCGCCCACAGCGAGGACCCGCGCGCGCTCGCGCTCGCGTCCGATCGGTGCGCCGCGATCGGGCAGGCTGATCTCGCCGTCGCCTACGCGCGGGCCGCCGTCTCCGTCACGCCCGAGGGGCCGGAGCGGGCCGCCGCCTATGCCCGCTACGCCCTCCTCTGCCGGCGCCTCGGCAAGCTCTCCGAGGCGCTCGGCGCCGCCCGCGCCGCGATGGAGGCGGACCCGAGCGACGGCGAGTCCGCGTGCCTCGCGGTGCACCTCTGGCGCGAGCTCGGCCGGGGAGACGACGCGGCCGTGGCCGCGCTCGAGGCCGCCTCGCGCCTGCGCGCGTCCGACCCCGCGCGCGCTCTCTCGCTCGTCGCAGTGGCGCGCGAGCTCGACCCCGGCAACCCGGAGATGGCCGAGTCCTACGCGGCCGAGCTGGCGGCCAACGGCCTCTTGGAGGCGTCGATCGCGGTCCGCGCGGACGCCGTCCGGCGCACCCCCGACGCCGACGCGCGGCGCTCGCTCCTCCTCGCGGCGGCCGAGCAAGCCGAGCTCGCCGACCGCCCCGCGATCGCGGCCGCCCTGCTGACCCGCGCGTTCGATCGCGAGCCGACGCTCGAGGTGCTCTACGAGCCCCTCGACGCCGACCTGCGGGCGGCCGGGGCGACCCTCGAGCGCGCGGTGGTGCTCGAGGAGATGGCGGCCGCGGCGAGCGAGGACTCGCGCGCGACGTGGCTCGTGCGCGCGGCGGAGGCGCGCCTCGACGTGCCCGGCGACGGCACGTGGGAGGTGGAGCTGCGAGCGCGCGCGCTCGAGCTCGAGCCGGAGGACGTGGGGAACCTCAACGCGATCCGGGAGGCGGCCTCGGTCAAGAACGATCCCCGGCTGCTCGCGGACTCGCTCGAGCGCGCGCTCGTCCGCGGGCGCTGGAGCGGGGCCACGCCGCAGGCCGCGATGCTAGAGGAGCTGGCCCGGCTGGCCGAGGAGGCGCTCCAGGCGCCGGTGCGCGCGGCCTGGGCATGGGAGCGCCTCGCCGCGATCGACCCGAGCTCGCCCGCGCCCCGACGCCAGCTCGACCGGCTCGGCGCCGCCCTCGAGCGTCACCGCGCGCGCGCCGAGCAGCTCGAGCGGGAGCTCAAGCGGAGCATCGGCGCCAAGCGGGTCGAGCTCTCCCGCCAGCTCGCCGACCACCTGCGCGACGACCCGGAGAACCGACGCCGCGCGATCTCCCTCTACCGCGACGCGCTCGAGGCGACGCCGGACTCGGCCCGCGTGGCCGACGCGCTCGAGCGGCTGCTGCGGCTCGACGGCG
Organism: Polyangia bacterium; assembly: GCA_030426845.1. Lineage (GTDB taxonomy): Bacteria > Myxococcota_A > Polyangia > Polyangiales > Sandaracinaceae > JAUHXR01. The sequence continues at coordinate 20,880 of JAUHXR010000163.1, forward strand.
ACGCCTACCACGAGGCCGCGTCGCTGCGGCTCCGCGCCGAGCACGCCGAGCGGCGCACCGATCGCGCGCGGCTGCTGAGCAAGCTGACCGCTCTCCACGTGC
>JAUHXR010000164.1 GCA_030426845.1 Polyangia bacterium
ACGGCGAGCTGCTCCAGGTGGGCACCCCCCGCGAGCTCGAGCGCGCCCCCGCGGACCCTTACGTGCGCGAGCTCCTCGAGGCGCCGCGCCGCGCGCTCGCGGCGCTCGAAGGCGACGACGCGTGAACGGGGTGGACGCGGCGCGCCTGCTCGACCTGACGCTGGCGCACCTGCGCCTGAGCCTCTGGGCGCTCTGCCTCGGCGGCGCGATCAGCGTCCCGCTCGGGATCCTCGCCGCGCGCCGGCCGCGGCTCGAGCGGCTGGCGCTCGCCGCGGCGAGCGTGATCCAGACGGTGCCCGGCCTCGCGCTCCTCGCGGTGATGGTGCCGGCGCTGGGTGCGCTGGCCGCGGTCGGTCTCGACGTCCCGAGCATCGGCGCGCTCCCCGCGGTGCTCGGCCTGACCCTCTACAGCGTCCTGCCGATGCTCCGCAACACGGTGGTCGGCCTCGCGAGCGTCGACCCCGCCCTCAAGGAGGCAGCCCGCGGGGTCGGGATGACGCCAGGCCAGCAGCTCCGGATGGTGGAGCTGCCGCTCGCCGCGCCCGTCATCGTGGCCGGCGTCCGCACCGCGACCGTCTGGACCGTGGGGATGGCGACCCTCGCGACCCCCGTGGGCGGCTCCGGGCTCGGCGACCTCATCTTCACCGGCCTCCAGATCCGCGACCACGGCGCGGTCCTCCTCGGATGCGGCGCGTCGGCCGCGCTCGCCCTCGGCCTCGACGGGTTGATCCGGCTGCTCGAGCGCGGGGTGCGCGAGCGGCGGCGAGCGCTGTCAGCGCCGGCCGGGGTCGCGCTCGGCCTACTCGCGCTCTACGCGCTCGCCGCGCCGGCGTGGGACGCGTTGACCGAACGCGGCGAGGCGGCGGTCCGCGTCGGGAGCAAGGGGTTCACCGAGCAGTACATCCTCGGAGAGCTGGTCGCGGGGCGGCTGCGCGAGGCCGGGGCGGAGCCCGAGGTCGTCCAGTCGCTCGGCAGCACCGTCGTCTTCGACGCCCTCGTCGCGGACGAGCTGGATCTCTACGTCGACTACACGGGCACCATCTGGGTGCAGGGGATGGGGCGGACCGATCTGCCCGAGGACCGCGAGCGCCTCTTCGAGGAGGTGCGCGCCTGGCTCGCGCGTGAGCACGGGGTGACGGTGGTCGCGCGGCTCGGGTTCGAGAACGCCTACGCGATCGCGGCGCGTCGGCCCGAGGACGGCGGCCCCCGCGCGTCGCGGCTCTCCGAGCTGCCCCTGCTCGCGCCGGACCTGGTGATGGGCGGCGACTACGAGCTGTTCGGCCGCGGCGAGTGGGACGCGATCACCTCGACCTACGGCCTCGCGTTCCGCGAGCAGCGCGCGATGGACCCGGCGCTGATGTACGAGGCGGTCCGCGCGGGCGAGGTCGACCTGATCGGCGCCTACACGACCGACGGTCGGATCGCCGCCTACGACCTCGTCGTCCTCGAGGACGACCGCGGCGCGATCCCGCCCTACGACGCGATCCTCCTCGCGAGCGAGCGCTTCGCGCGCGAGCACCCGGACCTGCTGGAGGCGCTGGGTGACCTCGAGGGATCGCTGGACGCGGCCGCGATGCGCGAGCTCAACCGGCGCGTCGACCAGGGCGGCGAGGCGCCGGCGGACGTCGCCCGCGACGCCCTCGCGCGCTGAGCCGGATTTGGGCCCGTCCCCGGCCCTTGGTCGAGGACGCCCCCTACGCGCCGGTCCACGGGCGGGTGACGTCGGCGGGGGTCGGCCGCGGCATGGCGGGCGGCGCGACGCTCGGGGTGCCGGCGTAGAGGAACGCGACGATGTGGTCGCTCGGCGCGAGGCCCAGGCCCTCCTTCACGACGTCGGAGTAGGCCATCGGGCCGGTCCGCCAGAAGCCCGCGTAGCCGCGCGCCTGGAGCGACAGGAGCAGGCCATGGGCCACCGCGCCCGCGCTGAGGACCTGCTCGATCTCGGGCGCCTTCGGGTGGGCGCGCACGCTCGCCGCGACCACGAAGATCAGCGGGGCGCGGAGCGGCTTGCCGGCGAGCCGGGTGACCTGCTCCTCGGTGGCCTCGGGGTCGGACGCCCGCAGCGCGCGGGCGAACAGCTCGCCGAGCTTCGCGCGGGCCTCTCCCTCGACGGTCAGGATCGTCCACGGCCGCACCGCGCCGTGATCGGGCGCCCGCAGCGCGTCCGCGAGGATCCGCGCGCGCTCCTCGCCCTCGGGCGCGGGGTCGGTCAGCTTGCCGTTGGAGGCGCGCGCTGCGAGCAACTCGGTGGCCAACATCTCTTGCTCCTGTTCGACGGTCGTCATCGCGTTCGGTCATCTCTGCCCCGGCGGGCGCCAGGGCGTCGGGTTCGGGTCCGGCGCGCCGATCTCGTCGCCGGCCGCCAGCCCCGCCCGCACCTCGGCCGCCCACGCGGCGTAACGGTCCTGCTCGATCGCCTCGCGCGCGGCCGCGGTGAGGGCGCCGTAGAACGCGAGGTTGTGCTGCGTCACGAGGCGCGCGCCGAGCATCTCCTTGGCGCGGACGAGGTGGTGGAGGTAGGCGCGGGAGAACGTGCGGCACGTGGAGCAGGCGCAGCGCGCGTCGAGCGCGGACTCGTCGTCCTTGTGCCGGGCCTGGCGCAGGTTCACCCGGCCCGACCACGTCAGCGCCTGCCCGTTGCGCGCGTTGCGGGTCGGCAGGACGCAGTCGAACAGGTCGATCCCGCGCTCCATCGCGTCGAGCAGATCGTTCGGCGTCCCGACGCCCATCAGGTAGCGCGGCTTGTCACGCGGCATCCGCGGCCCGACCTCGCCGAGCACGCGCACCATCTCCGCGATCGGCTCGCCGACCGAGAAGCCGCCCAGCGCGACGCCGTCGACGTCGAGGCTCGCGATGTCGTCGAGGTGGGCGAGGCGGAGATCCACGTCGATCGCGCCCTGCACGATCCCGAACCGCGCCTGGCCCGGCGCCGCCGGGACGGCGAGGCTGCGGCGGGCCCACGCGCTCGTGCGGCGCATCGCGCGCTCGACCGTCGCGCGGTCGGCGTCGCCGGGGGGGCACTCGTCGAACACCATCGCGACGTCGGCCCCCAGCGCGGCCTGGACGCGCATCGACTCCTCGGGCGTCAGGCGGAGCTTATTGCCGTCGAGGTGCGAGCGGAACGTCACCCCCTCGTCGTCGATGGTGCGCCGGTCGGTCATCGAGAAGACCTGGAAGCCGCCGCTGTCGGTGAGCATCGCGTGCGGCCAGCCCATGAAGCGCGGCACCCCGCCGAGGCGGGCGATGCGCTCGGGCCCAGGCCGCAGCCAGAGGTGGTAGGTGTTCGCGAGGATGAGCCGGGCGCCGGTGGCCTCGACCTCGGACGGCACGAGGCTCTTGACCGACGCGAGGGTCCCGACCGGCATGAACACCGGCGTCTCGACGACCGCGCGCGGGGTCGTGAAGCGGCCGCGCCGTGCGTCGCCGCTCCGCGCGAGCTCCTCGAACCCGAAGCCCTCGGTCGGCAGGCTCACGGACGGCTCTCCGGCCCGCGGATCAGCATCGCGTCTCCATAGCTGAAGAAGCGGTACTCGGCCCGCACCGCCTCGAGGTACGCGAGCCGCACGCGCTCGACGCCGCCGAGGGCCATCACCAGCGCGAGCAAGGTGGAGCGGGGCAGGTGGAAGTTCGTCAGGAGCGCGTCCACCGCCCGGAACGCGAAGCCCGGGCGGATGAACAGGTCCGTCCGGCCCTCGCCCGCGCGCACCTCGCCGTGGGCGGCGGCCGAGGCCTCGAGCGTCCGCACGACGGTCGTGCCGACCGCGACGACCGGCCGGCCGGCGCGCCGCGCGTCGGCGATCGCCTCCGCGGTGGCGGCCGGTACGCGGAAGCGCTCGTGGTGCATCGCGTGCTCCTCGAGCCGCGCCGCCTTCACCGGGCGGAACGTCCCCGGGCCGACGTGGAGCGTGACCCGGGCGACGGCATGGCCCGCGGCCTCGAGCGCCGCGACCAGAGCGGGCGTGAAGTGCAGCCCGGCGGTCGGCGCCGCCACCGCGCCGACCTCGTCCGCGAACACGGTCTGGTACCGATCCACGTCGGCCGCGTCCGGGTCGCGCCGGATGTACGGGGGCAGCGGCACGCGACCGACCCGCTCGATCGCCGCGTCGACGTCGGCCGCCGCGAGCTGCACCTCGAGCTGGCCGCCGTCGCGCCGCGCGACCACGGTCGCCGTCAGCGCGGGCGCCTCGCGCTCGCCGAAGCTCAGCCGCGCTCCCGCCTTGAGCGGCTTGCTGGATCGTCCGAGCGCCAGCCACCGATCGTCGCCGAGTGGCTCGACGAGGAGGAGCTCCGCCCGCCCGCCGCTCGCCTTGTGGCCGAGGAGTCGGGCTGGACGAACGCGCGTGTCGTTGACCACGACGAGGGAGGGTCGCAGCAACCCGGGCAGGTCCGCGACGCGCGCGTGGTCCGGGGCGTCGCGATCCTGATCGACGACGAGCAGGCGCGCCTCCGCGCGGCGCTCCAGAGGACGCTGCGCGATGAGCCGCTCGGGCAGCTCGTAATCGAGATCGGTGACCTCCACCGAGGGGTGGTCTAGCAGGCCGCGCTTCCAATTCCGAAATGACCGATTCGTTCTTGAACAGCGCGCCCGATGGGCGCCTGCGTGCTCCCCCGCCGTTGAGGGACACCGAAACCGGGGGGACATGTCGCGTTCCGAAACACTCGGGCGTCTCGACCGCCCCCGAGGGAGATCCACCCGGGTGCGCACGCGGCTTGCATTGCTGGATGGTCGATGTCGGACTTCAAGACGTATGCGGACCTGCGGCGGACCTCCGGGCCCGCGCCCGGTTGGTCGGACCGGCCCATCTCGACCGGAGCGCTCAGCATCACCGGCGCGGTGCTCGGAGGCGACGCCGACTGGCACGTCTACCGGGACGCGGTGGGCTGGACGAACGTCGTCCTGGTCGGTCGACCGGAGGAGCACGACCCGCGCTGGCGGGTGCGCCTCGAGCCGGTGCTCGACGAGGTGACCGAGGCGAGCGGCGACCCGGTGACGATCGCGGAGCTGATCGCGGCCCGGCTCGGGCCGGCCGCGCGCGGGGTCGAGCTCGGCATCGCGCGCATCGCGCCCCACCACGGGCTGATCGAGCTGCTCAACGTGAGCCTCCCGGCGCTCGTGCACTGGGACCCGACCGAGGGGATGGCCCCGTACGAGCCGCTCGCGCGCTCGCTCGACGAGCTGCCGGCCGGCGCCTCGACCGAGGTGATCCGGCTGCGGCCGGGCGGGGCGGTGGTCGGCGTGACCGCCGGCCTGCTCCCCGGCGAGGCGAGCTGGGCCGAGCTGCGCGCGTTCCTCCGCGCGAGCGCGGTCGACCCGATCGGCGGCGAGGTCGCGCGGGCCGCGCCGTCCGAGCTGGCCCGCATGCTGACCGGCGAATGGGTCACGCGGCCCGGCCCGAGCGCGGCGATGGTCCTCGGCCTGCCGCGCGCCGATCGCATGGTCGCCTGAGCGCCCGAGCGCAGGGCCTCCGAGCGCAGGGCCTCCGAGCGCAGGGCCTCCGAGCGCAGGGCCTCCGAGCGCAGGGCCTCCGAGCGCAGGGCCTCCGAGCGCAGGGCCTCCGAACGCAGGGCCTCCGAACGCAGGGCCTCCGAACGCAGGGCCTCCGAGCGCAGGGCCTCCGAGCGCAGGGCCTCCGAGTCAGGGCCTCGGGGCGCGCCTCGAGGCCGCCGGGGGGCCTCGACCTTGCCGGCGGGCCGGCCCGCCCTAGAGAGCGCGGGCCCGATGGGACGACCCGCCTTCTTCGTCGCGCCGTGGGATCTCCACCGGGATCTCGCCTGCGTCCCCACCTCGCCGGAGGACGGCTCGGTGGTGCTCGTCGAGTCCGTTGCCAAGTCGCGCGCCCTCCCCTACCACCGCCAGAAGATCGTGCTCGTGCGGGCCGCGATGCGGGCCTTCGCCGAGGAGCTCGAGGCCGACGGGTTCGACGTCGAGCTCCGGCGAGCGCCGAGCTTCGCCGAGGGCATCGCGGCGCACCTGGCCGAGCGGGGATCCACCGAGGTCCGGGCGCTGCGGCCGCGCGAGATCGGGCTCGAGCGCGCCCTGGACAACGCGGACCTCGGCGCGCCGCTGCGGCTCTACGACGACGGCGGCGAGGGGGGGCACTTCCTCCTCACCCGGGACGAGGTCCTGGGCTGGATGCGCGGCCGCAAGCAGATCCGCCTGCACCAGTTCTACGCGTGGATGCGCAAGCGCACCGGCTACCTCATGGAGGACGGCTCGCCGATCGGGGGCAAGTACTCGTTCGACGCCGACAACCGCGAGAGCGCGCGCGGGGTGCGCCCGCCCGACCTCATGGCGCACCCGCCGGACGCGCGCACGCGTGAGATCATGGAGCAGGTCGAGCGGTGGCCCGGGTTCTGGGGCTCGACCGAGGGCTTCGACTGGCCGGTGACCCGCGCCGGCGCGCTGCGCGAGCTCGACGACTTCTTCGCCCACCGCGCCGCGTCGTTCGGCGAGTACCAGGACGCGATGCTCGCGGGCGAGCGGTTCCTCTGGCACGCGCGGATCAGCGCGGCGATGAACCTGAGCCTCCTGTCGCCCCGCGAGATCTGCGACCGCGCGGCCGCCGCCTACGAGGCGGGTGAGATGCCGCTGAACGCGGCCGAGGGCTTCATCCGCCAGATCATCGGCTGGCGCGAGCTGGTCCGCGGGATCTACCTCCACCGGATGCCGGCGCTGCGCGAGGCCAACCAGCTCGAGGCGACGCGACCGCTGCCGGACTTCTACTGGGAGCCCGAGCGCACCGACCTCCGGTGCCTCCGCGAGTGCGCGGGTCAGGTGCGCGACACGGGGTACGCGCACCACATCCAGCGCCTGATGATCCTCGGCAACTTCGCGCTCCTCGCGGGCGTCCGACCGATCGACGTGAGCCACTGGTTCTGGGCCGGGTTCGTGGACGCCTACGAGTGGGTCGAGCTGCCGAACGTGCACGGGATGGCGCTCTACGCGGACGGCAGCTTCACCACCAAGCCCTACGCGGGGGCCGCGAGCTACGTGAGCCGGATGAGCGACTACTGCGGCGGCTGCCGCTACGACGCGGGCGCGCGCACCGGGAACGACGCCTGCCCGTTCAACAGCCTGTTCTGGCGCTTCCTCGCGCAGCACCGCGCGCGCTTCGAGGGCAACCCGCGGCTGCGGATGCTCTACCGCACCTGGGACCGCTGGGACGACGACGAGCGCGGCGCGATCGAGGCCCACGCCGAGGGGTTCCTCGCGTCGCTCCGCCCCCTCGAGACCGACTGGACGTTCGATGACGACGCGGCTTGAGGCGGCGCGGCGCGCCCTGCCCGCGCGGCTCGCGGAGCGCACGCGCTGGATCGGTCCGGCGGGCGATGCGCCCCGCTTCGTCCTGTACTGGATGCGCACCGCGGTGCGCGCGCACGAGAACCCCGCGCTCGACGCCGCGGCGTGCCTCGCGGCCGCGCTCGACGCGCCGCTCTTCGTCTACCACGCGGTAAGCGAGCGCTACCCCTACGCGTCCGACCGTCACCACACCTTCCTCCTCGAGGGCGCGCGCGACGTGGCCGCTCAGCTCGCGGCCCGCGGGGTCGGCTACGCGCTCCACGTCGAGCGCCCGGGCCACCGCGGGCCCCACCTGCGCGCGCTCGCCGCCGACGCGGGGCTCGTCGTCACCGAGGATCTGCCGGTGCCGCCGCTCGCCGGCTGGACGGCCGCGCTCGCGCGACGCGCCGAGGTGCCGGTGGCCCTGGTGGACACGGCCTGCGTGGTCCCGATGCGCCTCACGTCGCGCCCTGCGCGCGCCTTCGAGCACCGCCGCGCGACCGCCGCGCTGCGCGAGGCGCGGCTCCGCGACCCGTACGAGGACGCCCCAATCGTCGGCCCGCGCTTCGTGCCGCCGCTCCCCTTCGAACCCGTCGACCTCGGGGCCCGGACCATCGCCCCGCTGGTCGCCGAGTGCGACATCGACCACACCGTCGGGCCGGTCTCCCACACCCCCGGCGGCACCGCGGCGGGGATGGCGCGGTGGCGCCGCTTCCTGGACGGCCCGATCCAGCGCTACGCCTACGACCGCAACGACGCGCTCCTCGACGGAACGAGCCGTATGAGCGCGTACCTCCACATGGGCTTCGTCTCGCCCTTCCGGCTGGCGCGCGAGGCGGCCGCGCTCGATGGCGAGGGTCCCGATAAGTTCCTCGACGAGCTCCTCGTGTGGCGGGAGATCGCCCACTCGTTTTGCTTTCACACACCCGAGCTCGGCTCGCTCGAGGCCCTCCCCGCCTGGGCGCGCGCGACGCTCGAGGCCCACGCCCACGACGAGAGGCGCGCGGTCGACCGCGAGGCGCTCGCCCGCGGCCGGACCGGCGAGCCGCTCTGGGACGCCGCTCAGACCTCCCTCCTCCGGCACGGCGAGCTGCACAACAACGTGCGGATGACGTGGGGCAAGGCGCTCCTCGACTGGACCCGGGACCCGGCGGCCGCGCTCGAGGCCCTCATCGACCTCAACCACCGCTACGCGCTCGACGGCCGTGACCCCGCGTCCTACGGCGGGCTCCTCTGGTGCCTCGGCCTCTTCGATCGCCCGTTCGAGCCCGAGGCGCCCGTCCGCGGGACGCTCCGCCCGCGACCGCCGCGCCAGCACGCGAAGCGGCTCGACGTCGCGGCCTACCGCGCGAAGGTCACGCGCCCCGCGGTCCGGCGCGGGCCGGTCGCGGTGATCGGCGCGGGGATCGCCGGACTGACCTGTGCGCGCGCGCTCCACGACCACGGCGTCGAGGTGATCGTCTTCGACAAGGGGCGGCGGGTGGGCGGCCGGCTCAACACCCGGCGCGAGGACGGCCACGCCTACGACCACGGCGCCCAGTTCGTCACCGCGAAGGACCCGCGCCTCGTCCGCCTCGCGCGCGCCTGGCTCGAGCGCGGGGTGCTCGCGCGGTGGGAGTTTCGCGAGCGCGACGGCGCCGAGGAGCAGACCACGCGACGGCTCGTGGGGGCCGGCTCGATGCGCCGCCTCGCCGAGCACCTCGCCGAGGATCTCGACGTGCGGTGCGGGGTGCGCGTGGCGCCGCTGACCCCAGGCGGGCCGCTGCAGGACGAGGGCGGCGAGCCGCTCGGCCGCTTCGACGCGGTGGTGGTGACCGCGCCCCTGACCCAGGCGAGCGCGCTCCTCGCCGCCTACCCCGCCCTCGGCGCGAGGCTGGCCGAGGGTCGCCACGCCCCGTGCTGGGCCACGATGGTGACCTTCGCCGAGCGGCTCGACACCGACCTCGACGCGATCCGCGGCGCCGGCCCGATCGCGTGGGCCGCGCGCGACTCGAGCAAGCCGGGTCGGCCAGGCGGTGAGCGCTGGGTGATCCACCGGAGCGTGGCCGAGAGCGCGCGCACGCTGGAGCACGACGCAGAGGAGGTCGCGACGCGGTCGATCGCGGATCTGGTCGCGGCGCTGGGGGTCGACGCGCCGGAGATCCTCCACCGGCGCGCGCACCGCTGGCGCTACGCCCGCGTGGAGCGCGCCCTCGGCGCGCCGTGCCTGTTCGACCCGGACTCCTCGATCGCGGTCGCGGGCGACGGCCTGCTCGGCCCGCGCGTGGAGGCGGCGTTCCTGAGCGGCGCGGCCGCAGCGGGGCGGCTCCTCGGCGGCTGAGCGACGGTCAAGGCCGCGTGCAAATACAGATCAGGTCTCGGTTGTCGCTGCCGCACCCGCGGCGTGCCCCGCGCGTGCAGGGCTTCGACGTGTTCACCTCACCGTAGGCGTCGATGCACGTCGTGCCTCGCATGCCGCACTCGTCCGCGCAGGATCTGAAATCCAGCGTGACGAAGAACTCGCACTCCGTGCCGCGCTCGGCGCAGAGCATGTAGTCGCGCGAGGAGCCGAACACGTCGTCGCAGCTCGGGCGCCCGGCGTCGGGAACACCCGCGTCCGGGGGGCCGCCGTCCGGCGCGCCCGCGTCGATCCCCGCGTCCGACCCGCCGCCGCCCGTCCCGGCGTCGCCCATCGCGCCGCCATCGGTCCCCGCGTCCACCCCCGGAGCGTCAGCGTCGAGGCCCGCGTCGCGTCCACCCACCACCGGCTCGAACGGCGCGAGGCCGCACCCCGCGGCGAGGAGGGGCGCGACCAGCGCGGCGAGGACCCGGATCATGGCGTCGATCCTACCTCAAGCGAGGCGACCGGCCCCTCGGACCGATCTCGACCGGTGGTCAGCGGAGGGCTGGCGGCGCGCTCGACCCCACGTCGGGCGCCGCGCCGGGTGGAGTCGGCGCGGTCGGGGTAGGCGCGGTCGGGGTAGGCGCGGTCGGGGTAGGCGCGGACGGGCTCGGCGCGGTCGGGCTCGACGCCGGCGCGGTCGGGGTCGCCGGGACGGCGTCCGGGGCCGCGTAGGCGCGCACCGATCCGCGCTCGGTGGTGACGTAGAGCGTGCCGTCCGCGGCGAGGACCGGCGCCTCGTAGGTGAAGGTCTCGAGCGTCACCGACCAGAGCTCGCGCCCGTCGGCCGCGATCGCGCGCAGGACGCCGCCGCGATCGACCACCAGGGTCGTGTCGTTCGCGTCGATCGAGGCTGGGGCCTGGTAGCCGTTCGGGTTGGGCGCGGTCCAGCGGACCGTCCCGCTCGCGCCGACGCAGACGAGCCCCCCCGACAGGGTCGGCACGCGGATCGCGCCGTCGCGCCCGATCGCCGGCGCCGCGAGGTCGTAGTGCCGGCTGCCGAGCTCGGTGCGGCTCCGCACGCGGCCGCTCGGATCGATCGCGTGGAGCACCCCCTCGACCGTGGGGACCCACAGCGTGCCGTCGTCCGCGACGACCGGGGCCGCGGTCGCGCGCCCCGCGAGGCTCACCTGACGCACCACCGCGCCCATCGGATCGAGGAGCCACACCATCCGCCCCGACGAGGCGGCCATGCGCCCGCGGCGTGACAGCGAGAGCGGGTTGCGGTTGCTCCCGTCCCCGAGCGTGACGCGGAACACGCGGCGCAGGTTGGCGTCGAGGCGGTGCACCTGCCGATCGATCGTGCCGACGACGACGCTCCCGTCGTCCAGGACGAGCGGAGACGCGCGCGCCGGCGCCCCCAGGTCGAACGTGCGTCGCACGACGCCTTGCGGGCTCACGACCGTCACCACGCCGCCCGCGCTCACCGCGACGACGTCGCCGCCCGGCGCGAGGCTAGGGGCCGCGACGAGGTGGCCGATGCTCTGGTGCCAGCGCTCGGTCCCATCGGGGGCGAGCGAGGTGAGGCCGCCGCGGTTACCGACGTAGAGCGAGCCGTCGGCGGCGACGGTGGGGCCACGCGGGGTGCGGTTGCGGAGCGCACGCTGCCACAAGCGCACCGGCGTCACGGCGGGCGCGACGCCCTGGAGGCGGCCGGTGCGCGCGCGATCGCCGCGGGCGGTGGGGTGCGGGTGATCGGGGCGCAGGCCGTACGGGATCTCGGCGTAGCGCCCGACGCGGACGGGGTGGGCGGACGCGCTCGCGGCGATCAGCGCGACGGCGCCGAGGATCAGCCCGGTCGCGGCGCGCCTCACGGCGCCGTGCGCTCCTCGAGCGTCAGCTCGTAGCGCTCGTCCGCGTTGTTGCCGAGGCCCTCCTTGGGGCGGCGCGCGCTGACCTGGTAGCAGACCGCGCCCGCGCGCGCGGTCTCCACCGCGTCCGTCTCCTCGCCCTCCCCCGGGCCGTGATCGTCGAACACCGTGACCCGATCGGTGGTCCGCGCGATCCGCGTGAGCACGAGGTCGAGGGTCGAGATGCCGGTCAGACGCGCGACGAGCTCGCCCGCGTCCCCCGCGAGGCAGTAGACGTCCTCGTCGCCGCCCCAGCCGATGTAGCCCCGCACCGTTTCGCCGGCCTCGATGTCCTGCGCGCGCTCGATCGAGTCGTTGACCTCCGCCTCGTCGCCCTCGGCCGGCTCGACCACCTGCCAGCGCACGGTGTAGGGGTCCGAGACGTTCTCGGTCGGGAGCCGCCCGGACTCCCAGAACTCGCGCACGCGCAGGTAATAGGTGTCGCCGTCGATGACGAAGTTGGGCACCACCTCGGGCTGACCGATGCCGCCGCTGTCGGCGGTGAGCAGCGGGGTCGTGATCCCCTGACGGTAGAGCTCGAAGGTGATGTCCATGTTCGGGATGCCCGTCACCTCGACGCGCACCGTGCGCCGGCCGCCCCCCGGGTTGGACAGCCGGTAGATGTCCGCGTCGCTCCGGTCGCTCGCGAGGCGGCGGCCGAGGTAGGCGGTGAAGGTCACGCCCGCGGGGAGGTCGTTGGGCTCGGTCAGCTCGTTGTTCGGCTCGGTCTCGGTCGTCGGCTGCTCCTGCGGGCGACGCAGGAACGCGTAGACGCCGCCTGCGACGACGCCAGCCACGAGGAGCACCGCGAGGAACGAGGTGAGGAGGCTGCGGCGGCGGATCTGGCGCTCGAACTCGTCGACGTCGCCCCGCGTCGCGAGCTTGCGCTGCCGGCCGGACTTGGTCGGGAGCGACGCCCCTTTGACGCGCGCGAGCTTGCCCGACTCGAGCCCGCCGTCGGCGCCGATCGCGGCCAGGAAGTCGAGCAGGTCGGCCCTCAGCTCCTCCATGTCCTGGTAGCGATCGGCCGGGTCCTTCTCCATCGCGCGGCCGAGGATCGCGTCGGCCTCCTTCGGGATGTCGCGCTTTGGCGCGCGGAGCGACGGCGGCTCGAGCTCCTCGGTCAGGTGCATCGTGAGCACCCCGACCGGCGTCGTCGCCCAGAACGGAGGGACGCCCGTGACCGCCTTGTACATGAGCGCGCCCATCGCGTAGACGTCGCTCCGCGCGTCGACCATCTCGCCGCGGATGTGCTCGGGCGCCATGTAGTAGGGCGTGCCGAGGATCGAGCCGGCGCGCGTGATCGACTTCTCGGCCGCCTCCTCGGACTCGCGCAGCTTGGCGAGGCCGAAGTCGAGCACCTTCACGAAGTCCTCGGTCGGCCCGTCCTCCAGCACCATCACGTTCTCGGGCTTGAGATCGCGGTGGATGATCCCGAGCTCGTGCGCCTGCTGGACCGAGCCGCACACCTGGGCCCCGATGCGGGCGACCCGCGCGAAGTCGAGGGCGCCGGAGTCCTTCACGAGCTGCCCGAGGTCGCGCCCGGGCAGGTACTCCATGACGAGGTACATCATCCCCTCCGACTGCCCGAAGTCGAAGACCTGGACGGTGTTGGGGTGATCGAGACGCGAGACCGCCTCCGCCTCGCGCTTGAAGCGCTTGATGACGTCCTTCTCACGCGCGAGGGCCCCGTGGAGGAGCTTCATCGCCATCAGCTTGCCGATGCGGACGTGCTCCACGCGGTAGACGACGCCCATGCCGCCGCGGCCGAGGAGCTCCTCGATGCGGTAGCGGTCGGCGATGACCCGCCCCAGCAGCGGGTCGGCGCCGCCCTCGTAGACGCCGTCGACGATCTCGCCGTCGAACGGGTGACCGCAGCCGGCGCAGAAGCGCGCGTCGAGCGCGTTGCCGCGCTGGCAGACCGGGCACTCCTGCAGGGTGGGCGCGCGCCGTCGATCGGGGCCTCCGTACACGACGCCGCCGGGCTGGGTCTCGTTGCCCGCGTCCGCCCGTCGGTCGTCGTCGCCCTGCCGCACGTCAGCGCCGTCGGTTCGAGGCGCCTGCCGGCGCCGGCAGCACGAAGGTGGCGTCGACGCGCGGGACGGTTCGGATCTGCCCGCTCTGCGAGCGGAACTGCTGCTCTCCGGCGACCGTCCCGAGGACCACCACGCGGCTCCGGTTCTCGGCGTCGGTGGCCGCGGGGTAGGTGATCCACAGAGGGCAGCGCTCGCCGGCCGGGCAGTCCTCGGCGAGGATCTGGAGCACCGAGCGCCCGCGGCTCACCTCGACGTTGTAGACGAGGCCCTCGAACCGGACGCGCTGACCTCGGTACGTCGTCGGGTTCTGGGCGATGCGCGCGTAGGTCAGCTCGGCGTTGTGCGCGAAGCTGGCCGCCTCGGCCTCGAGGTCCTCCACCCGACGGATCGCGATGCGCGAGACGTTCGGGGCCCGGCCGGGGGCGCGCGCGATCACCTCGAGGGTCGACTCGCCGAGGCCCTCGATCGCGTGGGTGTGCACGAAGCGCCCCATCTGCACCGCGACGTCCGCGCCGCCCACGGTCACGGTCGTCCCGGGCGCGACCGCCCCCGCGACCTCCACCGAGGCCTGATCGGTGACCACCTGCGCGCCGGGTCGATCGAGCTGCAGCGTGGTGAGCGGGATCCGCGTCCGCAGCTCGCCTTGCGCGGTCTCCCCCTCGGGCGGGTGGACCACGTAGCGCACGAGGTGCTCGACCATCCCCTCCGCGCTCGCCTCGGTGCCGTCGATCGGGTAGCGGCGCTGGCCGCGGCCGCGCTCGTCGAGCTCGAGGGCCTCGCCGTCGAGCTGGACCTGGGAGCCCGGCGGGGCCTCGACGATGACGTCGATCGCGGGCGGAACGGCGGAGAGCGCGCCGACGTCGGCGCGGATGCGCATCTCGAGCGCGAGCGAGACGGTGTGCGAGTCCACGTCGCCGTCTGGGCCGACGACGTCGACCGCGAGCTCGTTGTCGCCGAGGCGCAGGTCGTCGGCGGACAGCTCGAACCGGGCGATCCCCGCCTCGAGGGCGCGCTCCTCGCCGTGGAACCGCACCCGCGTACCGGGCTCGGCGCCGGGCACCTCGATCTCGAGCTGCTCGCCCTCCTCGCCGTGGGTCACCGACACGTGGAGCCCGGAGCCCCCGTCCATCAGCGCCCAGGCGAGCGCGCCGCCGCCGATGAGCGTGATGACGAGGCCGAGCGCGAGCACCACGTAAGGCAGCTTGCTCGGCGGGCGCGACGGCTTCGCGGTGAGCGCCTCCTCCTCGCCGGTGTTCGCCGGGTAGACCACCGACGAGCGCGCGCGCTGCGAGTCGCTCGACTCGATGCCGGTCGGCCGCTTGGGCGCCGGCTGCCCGAGCATCGTACGGTTGCTCTTGGGATCGATCGCCGGCCGGCGTGACGCCGGCTGCGGCTGGCTCGACTGCTCCGGACCTGACTGCGGCTGGCTCGACTGCGCCGGACCTGACTGCGGCTGCGTGAACCCGGGCTTGGCGGCCGCGCTCGCCACCTGGGCGACCACGGGCGGGACGAAGACCTCCTCGGTCACCTTCTCGTCCCGCGGGGTGGGAGCCGCGTCGGCCTGGCGAGCCCGCGCCTCGGCGACCGCCCGCGCGACCGCCTCCGCCTCGGGCGCCGGCATGCCGAGCATCGTGCGACCGCCAGAGAGCTTGGCCGCGCGCGCGCCCGTGTCGTCCCCGTCCGGGGCGCCGGTCGGCGCGGCGCCGGCCGACGCGCCCGCCGGCGCAGCGGAGCCCTCCGCCTGCCCGGACTGAGCCGACGGGCGCTCGGCGAACGGAGACTCGGCCGCCGGACGCTCCGTGCTCGTAGTGGTGCTCCCGGTGGCGGTCTTCGCGGCGGCCTTCGCGGCCGCGGCCCGCGCGGCCTCCACCTCGGGCATGGGCATCCCGAGCATCGTCTGAGCCGCCCCCGCGATCCGGCGCGGGGCGCCGCGGCTCGCCTGGGACGGCGGCGGCGGCTCCGGCGGCGGCGGCTCCGACGGCGGTGGCTCCGGCGGCGGCGGCTCCGACGCCGGCGGCTCCGGCGGCGGCGGCTCCGACGGCGGCGGCTCCGACGGCGGCGGCTCCGACAGCGGCACCGCCTCGGACTCCACGGTGTCCGCGCCGACGCGCCCCGTGGACGGAACGGGCTCACGGGCGTCCGACACGGTCGGCGCCGGCGGACGGTCGGTCGGGGGCGCGCTCGCGGCGCCGCCCAGCTTCGCGCCGCACTTGCTGCAGAACATCGCGTCCCCGGTGTTCGGGTGACCGCAGCTCGCGCAGGGGGTCGGGCCCTCGCTCATGGGCCCGGAGCTTACGTCACTCGATCGTGGTTCGCGAAGCGACGCTCGAATCGCGGCCCCGCGAACGCGCGCCGCTTCCCGACGGCCGGCCCAGTCGGTACCCTCGACCGCGATGGGTCGCGATCTCCACGCCTCCTCCGCGCCGCCTCGCAGCGCCCTCCTCCTCGCGACGGTGGCGCTCCTCGCGCTCGTCGCCTGTGACTCGGGCGAAGGCGCCCGGTGCGTCCTCGACTCCGACTGCGCCGACTTCTCCCAGCAGTGCGTCGAGGGGATCTGCCGCGGGCCCGAGGCCGACGCGGGCCGAGGCGACGCCGGCTCGAGCCGCCGCGACTCCGGGCCGCGGGTCGACGCGGGGGGATCGCTCGACGCGGGCGATCCAGACGCGGGCGAGTCCGACGCGGGCGAGCTGACCTGCACCGATCCGTCCGGCGCGTGGAGCCTGCTCTCGGTCGGCACCGAGTGCGGCACCGCCATGCAGGGGACGACCGTGACGATCACGGCGAGCGCCACCGAGCCCTGCGCGTTCGACGTCACCCCCGACTCGGGCGACGCGAGCACGAGCCTGGTCGGCACGGTGACGATCGCGCCGGACGGGGCGGTCACCGCGACCCTCGACATCGGCGGGCTCGGATCGGCGACCTGCACGGGGACCCAGACGCCGACCCAGGTCGACGTGACGTGCGGGACCTGCATGGTCTCGCTCGCTCCGGTCTCGACGTAGCCGCGCCCGAGCCCGCGCGCCGTCAGAGCCCGAGCACGTCGGCCATCGTGTAGTGGCCGGGTGGCCTGCCCGCGATCCACGCAGCCGCGTCGGCCGCGCCGCGCGCGAAGATCGCGCGATCGAGCGCGCGGTGCGTCAGCTCGAGCCGCTCCCCCTCGTCGGTGAGGTAGAGGGTGTGCTCGCCGACCACGCCGCCGCCGCGGAGGGTCATCACGCCGATCTCCGCGTCCGGACGCGGCCCGACCTGCCCGTGCCGGCCGTAGGTCAGGGCGTCCGGGCCGAGCGCCTTGCCGCGCGCGACCCGCTCCGCGAGCCGGGCCGCGGTCCCGCTCGGCGCGTCGACCTTGTGGCGGTGGTGCATCTCGAAGATCTCGGCGTCGAAGCGGGGCCCGAGGATGCGCGCCGCCTCCTCCGCGAGGTGGAAGAGCACGTTGACGCCGACCGACATGTTGGGCGCCCAGAGGACGGGGGCCCGTCGCGCGAGCGCGTCCAGCGCGCCGCGCGCCTCGTCGTCCAGGCCGGTGGTGCCGCTGACCAGCGCGCGCACATCGCAGCGGCCGGCGAGGCTCGCGAGCGCGGCGGGCGAGCTGAAGTCGATCACCACGTCTGCCGCGGGAGCGTCTGCCGCGGGATCGGCCGCCTCGTCGACCGCCTCGAGCGTCGCGATCGTGACCCCCAGGGCCCCGAGCTGGGCGTGCTCGCCGAGATCACGGCCGAGCGCCGCGCTCGTCGCCGAGGCGTAGGCGGCCGCGACGCGCAGGTCGTCCCGCCCCGCGATCACCCCCGCGAGCGCCCGGCCCATGCGGCCGGTGGCGCCGTGGAGCGCGACGTCGATCAAGGGGTGAGCCCCGCCCGCTCCGCCGCATCGGCCACCGCGGCGATCGTCTCCTCGCTCGGCCAGGCGAGCGGCTGGCGCACCTCGGGGGCAAGCCGCCCGGCGCGCGCCATCACGGCCTTCACCGGGCCGGGGTTGGCCTCGATGAACATGGAGGCGTGGACCGGGAGGAGCCGCAGGTGCTGCGCGAGCGCGCCCTCGTGGTCGCCCGCGAGCCAGCGGCGGGTCACCTCGGAGACGGCGGCGGGGAACGCGTTCGCGGTGACGCTGATCACGCCTCGCCCGCCCACCGCGAGGATCGGCAGCGTCAGCGCGTCGTCGCCGCTCAGGACGGTGTAGCGATCGCCGAGCCGAGCGCGGATCTGCTGGCTCCGGTGCACGGTGTTGGTCGCCTCCTTGATGGCGACGAACGCGTCGACGTCGGCGAGGCGGGCGAGCGTCTCGACGCTCAGGTCGACGCCGGTCCGCGCCGGCACGTTGTAGAGCACCGACGGGAGCGGCACCGCCTCGGCGATCGCGCGGAAGTGGCCCTCGAGCCCGGCCTGGGTCGGGCGGTTGTAGTAGGGGCAGACGAGCAAGAGGCCGTCGGCCCCCGCGTCGCGGGCCTGGCGCGCGAGGTGGACCGCGTGGCGCGTGGAGGCTGACCCGGCCCCCGCGATCACCGGCACCCGCCCGTTGTTCTGCGCGACGACCGCGCGGATCACGCGGGCGTGCTCGGCGTCGTCCAGGGTCGCGCTCTCGCCCGTGGTGCCGCACGGGACGAGCCCGTTGACGCCTCCCTCGATCGCCCGCTCGACCAGCGCGCGCAGGGCGTCCTCGTCGACGGCGCCGTCCTCCAGGGGGGTGACCAGGGCGGGCAGGGTCCCGGAAAGCTCGAGGCTCATGGCGGAGAGCTATACGCGAGGCCGGAGAATTCGGCCAGAGGTGGAGTCTACACAGACTTTTTGGCACGTTGATGCCGCAGGCGACGATTCGCCGGAGAGGAAGCCTTGGATTTGCGTTCGTTCATCTCTCGCTCCGCCCTCCCCGTGGGCCTCCCCGTGGGCCTCATAGTCAGCCTCCTGGCCGCCGCCCTCCTGACGGCCTGTGACGACGGCTTCATCGACCTCGACGCGGGGCCGCTCCCGGACAGCGGCATGGCCGATGCTGGCCCCCCGGAGGCCACCTGCGACAACGGCGAGCGCGACGGGGACGAGACGGGCATCGACTGCGGCGGGAGCTGCGACGGATGCCCCGACGGTGATCCCTGCGCCGAGGCGTCGGACTGCCAGTCGAGCGTGTGCGGGCGCGGGCGCTGCCTCGTACCGTCGTGCACCGACGACGCGCGCAACGGCGAGGAGACCGGCGTCGACTGCGGCGGAGACTGCGGCCTCTGCCCCGGCGGCCAGCCGTGCACGAGCAACGATCAGTGCATCAGCGACCGCTGCCGGAGCGGCGAGTGCACGATGAGCAGCTGCGAGGACGGCACGCAGAACAACGCCGAGACCGACGTCGACTGCGGCGGCGACACCTGCGACCCGTGCACCGGCGGCCTCAACTGCGAGCGGAACACGGACTGCGAGTCGCTGATCTGCTCGATGGGGGTGTGCACCGACGCCGCGTGCAACGACTCGGTCCAGAACCAGGACGAGACCTCCGTCGACTGCGGCGGATCGCTCTGCCCGCCCTGCCGTGACGGCCTGGGCTGCGAGATCGACGTCGACTGCCAGAACCTCCGCTGCTTCATGCGCGGCTGCGTCTCGTGCACCGACCGCATCCGCAACGCCGAGGAGACCGACATCGACTGCGGCGGCGGGATGTGCCCGCCCTGCGCCGATCGCCTGAGCTGCGTCGTCGACTCCGACTGCCGCGGCGGGACCTGCGAGGCGGGGGCCTGCGTGAGCTGCATGGACGGCGTGCTCAACCAGGACGAGACCGACGTCGACTGCGGCGGCTCGCGCTGCGCCGGCTGCGCGGACGGGCTCACCTGCACCTCGGCGGCCGACTGCGCGGGCCCGAGCTGCGAGTCCGGCGTGTGCACGAGCTGCGCGGACCGGATCCGCAACCAGGACGAGACCGACGTCGACTGCGGCGGCTCGTGCCCGGGCTGTGCCGACCGGCTGATGTGCACCACGAACGCGGACTGCCGCAGCGGGAACTGCACCGCGGGCGTGTGCATCAGCTGCTCCGACGGCGTCCAGAACCAGGACGAGACCGACGTCGACTGCGGCGGCTCGCTCTGCCCCGGCTGCGCGGACGGCCGCATGTGCACGACCGCCGCGGACTGCGCGGGCAGCACCTGCGATGGCGGCGTCTGCATCAGCTGCTCCGACGGCGTCCGGAACCAGGACGAGACCGATGTCGACTGCGGCGGGACGCTCTGCGCGCCCTGCACCGATGGGGACATGTGCGTGGTCAACTCGGACTGCGTCGGCACGTGCGAGCTCGGGCTCTGCGTGAGCTGCCTCGACGGGCTGCAGAACCACGACGAGACCGACGTCGACTGCGGCGGCGTGGCCTGCCCGGCGCGCTGCGCGGACGGGCTGAGCTGCCTGGTCGGCGCGGACTGCGCGAGCGGCACCTGCACCGCCGGGGCGTGCGTCGGGTGCAACGACGGCGTCCAGAACCGCGACGAGACCGACATCGACTGCGGCGGCACGAGCTGCTTCGCGTGCGGAGCGGCTCAGGGCTGCGTGCTCAACTCCGACTGCATCGGCGGCTCCTGCACCGGCGGGACGTGCGATCCGGTGGCGTTCAACCTCACCGCCAACGCGACCTTCGACACCGACCTCGGCACCCTCGACGGCGTCCCCTCGGCCGCGTGGAACGTCGGCCTGACGCGCCTGTCGGTGACCGACTTCACGATCCCCGTCGGCGTGACCCTGACCGTACGCGGCTCCAACCCGTTCCTCGTGAGCGCGTCGGGCACCGTCAACATCGCGGGCCGGATCGCGGCGAACGGCACGGCCGGCGGAGCGTCGCTCGGGTGCAACCTCGGCGGCGGCGCGGGCGGCGCCGGCGGACCCGCGGGCGGCGCGGGCGGCGCGGGCGGTGACGGCGGCAGCCCGGCGAGCACCTACAACGGTCAGCCGGGCGTCGGCCCCGGCGCGGGCGGCGCGGGCGTCACCGACAGCTCGGGCGGCGGCGGCGCGGGCCACCTCACGGCAGGCTTCGCCGGCACCGGCCCGACGGCGGGCGCGGGCGGCGCGGTCTACGACGGCGTGGCGATGACGATCGGCGGCTCCGGCGGCGGCGGCGGCTCGTCCGACAACGACGGCGGCTCCGGCGACGACGGCGGCGGCGGCGGCGGCGGCGGCGGCGGCTACGTCGGCATCACCTCGGTCGGCGACATGACCGTGACCGGGTCGATCGACGCGAGCGGCGGCGCGGGCGGCAACACCACCTGCAGCGGCAACAGCGGCTCGGGCGGCGGCGGCTCCGGCGGCGCGATCGTGCTCAGCACGACGGGCGTCTACTCGGCCGTCGGCGCGGTGCTCAACGTGTCCGGTGGCGCGGCGGGCTCGGCGTCGATCGCCGGCGGGGCCGGCGGCAACGGGCGGCTCGTCACCCCCTGACCGCGAGCGCGCGCGGCCTGGACCGGCGCGCGCGCCAC